>NZ_CP121689.1:1296996-1621245 GCF_038396615.1 Thermatribacter velox | reverse complement strand
GACGAACTCATTGATGTACTCCACCGGGTGCTTCTTCTCTGGAGGATGGGGAGAAAGGAGGAAATCAAAAAGGTGCTCCTTACAACCGGTTACGGTGCGAAAAAATCTTTTTACCGGGTTGCTCAGGCGGTGTCTGAAATTTTACCTCGAGAAAGCCAGGAAAAGCGCCTTCTCGATGGGTTTTTGAGCGGGCGAAGTGAGCTCGAGGCTGCAATGCGAAAACAGCCCAGGCAGGAACAGTTATTTTAACGGAAAAAGGGAGGGGTGAGCAATGAAAAACTTCACTCAGGTAGCAGTGCCCCATGAAGACATCCTCAGCGGAAAACTCGCCATGGATGTTTTTGCAGCTGACCTCTGGCAGGTGGCAAGGGGTGAAGCTCCCCTTGACTATCGGGATGCAGATTTGTTCTTCAAAAAGACCTATCTCACCGCAGGGTTGAAAAACATTCTGGAGATTGCCCGGGCAAGGCTTGAGGGAAGAAGCGGGGATTCGGTTATCGAGCTGCAGACCCCTTTTGGTGGTGGTAAAACTCACACTTTAATAGCGCTTTACCACAAAGCACGAGAATGGAATGCCCGTGTTGTGGTTTTTGATGGGACCGCACTGCATCCGGGAGAAATACGGCCCTGGGAAGAGCTGGAGCGGCAGTTGACCGGGAAGGTGGTTTTTACCCGGGGTGAGGTAGCACCCGGCAGGGAGAAGCTTATCGACCTTTTGTCGGAGCATTCACCGGCTCTCATCCTGATGGACGAGCTCCTTGAATATACAACCAAGGCGGCAGGGATTAGGGTTGGAGATTCCAACCTTGCTTCGCAAACTCTGGCTTTTATTCAGGAGCTCACCGGGGCAGTTTCGGCGGTGGGCAATGCCCTTTTGGTGCTCACTTTGCCCTCGAGCGTTCTCGAACACTACGACGAAAACGCCGAGAGGATGTTTCAACAGCTCCAGAAAATAGCCGGGAGAATGGAAAGGATTTACACACCGGTTGCCGATGATGAGATAGAACGGGTGGTGCGTGCAAGGCTTTTCAGTCGGGTAAAGGAAGAAGAAGTCAAGGAAGTTGTAGATGAGTTCGTCGACTATGCCAGGGGAGAAGGATTGCTCTCAAGCGATGAGCTTCCTCGTTACCGGGAAAGGTTTTTGAAAAGCTATCCCTTCAAACCCGAGGTTATCGACATATTGTACAAGCGCTGGGGTTCTTTCCCGACCTTTCAAAGGACCCGGGGTGTCTTGAGACTCCTTTCGCTGGTGATAAGTGACCTGCTTGACAAAAACCTTCCCTTCATCCGTCTTGGAGATTTCAATCTCAGCAACCAGGAGCTGCGTAGAGAGCTGATAAGACACTTGGGGCAGGAATGGGACAGCATCATTGCCCAGGATATAACTGCAGAGGATTCGGGGGCTTCAAAAGTAAACGAAGTTCTGGGGCCTTCTTACCGCTCTTTTCGTCTTGGCACAGTCGTGAGCACCACCATTTTTATGACTTCTTTTTCAGGTAGAGGAGAGAGCGAGAAAGGAATCAGCGTGCGGGATATCAAGCTGAGTGTATTGTACCCGGGGATTTCAAGCACCGTGGTTGACACCGTTATAAGCAACCTGAAGGAAAAGTTGTTTTATCTTTCTGACGAAGGATTGTTTTTCACCAACCAGCCCAACCTGAACCGGGTGATCGTGGAAAGGGAGGAGAGTTTCTCTGAAGAGGAACTTCGTGAGAAAGAGAGGAAAATACTTGAAGAAAGCATTTCCAGACCTTCGTTGTTCAGGGTGTTCCTGTATCCTCGTTCTTCAAGGGACATTCCCGATACTCCGGAATTCAAGCTGGTAATTTTGAACCAGAGCCAGCCGGAGCAGGGCTTTCTGGAGACCTGCGGTGAAATCCCCCGCGTTTACCGCAATACTCTGATTTTTCTCTGCTCTGATGAGGAACAGAGGGAGGCCTTTTACCTTTATTTGCGAAAACTGCTTGCTCTTGAGCACATTGAAAATGATTCAAGGCTGAACCTCAAAGAAGGGCAGAAAAGGGAGGTCAAGGTCAAACTTCGGAATCTAAAAGGAAGAGCCTATGAGGAACTGCGAAAGCTTTATCACAAACTCTTCCTTCCTGCTCGTGAAGGTTACCGGGAGCTTTCCCTGGGTTTGCCAACTTACGGTGAATCTTCGCTGGTTCAGGAAATCTACAATTACCTGAGAAGCCAGGGCGAAATTCTGGAGAAAATCGCTCCCCGGGTAATCAGAGAAAAGTACCTTGCAAACAGAAGCTATGTGGATATCAGGAGCCTTTATGAGGCATTTTTGAAGACCCCGGGAGAGATACGGCTTACTTCCCAAGAGGCATTTCTGGAAAGCATAAAGGAGGGCGTCAAGCAGGGGCTGTTTGGGTTTGCCCGGGCTACCGACCGGGATCTTGAAGATATCTGCATTGGGAAAACGCCGGAAGTGAGCTTCACCGATGAGGAAGTGATTGTGAAGCCTGATTTGTGCGTGAAAGAAGAGAAAGAGGAAGTGGAGTCAGGCACTGCAGGTGGTAGTGTATCCTCGGGTGGAGAAGAAACGGAAAAAGGCCCAGCACCGCACACTGGCTCGCCGCCTCAGTCGGGAACCACTACCGAGGGACCACCAGCTTCTCGGGAGTATTCGGAAGTTACCCTGGGCCTTAAGGCATCGCCCGGCAATCTATCAACAATAGTCAGGGTTGTCAATTATCTGCGCAATCAATTTGAAAACTGCACTGTGGAGGTGGTTTTGCGGGCAAAAGGTGGGAAGATTTCGGCTGCAGAGTATGAGGATAAGATAAAGGAAGCTTTAGAGCAGGCAGGCATCGAGGTCGAAGAGGAGTACCACGCCTGAGGTTTTCAACTGCCGGGATTGCTTTTTCTGTGGCTGGCCCGGGTATGCCCTGGCAGGGTAGTGGGTGGGGTATGCTGGAGCGAGACCCTATGTCTTCTCCCGGATTTTCTCTTTGGAAGAGGAGAAAAAATGAAAACGGTGGATGAGATAAAAAGTCTACTTGAAAAGCACAAGGAAGATATAAGGAGAGAATACGGAGTAAAGATGGTCGGTATATTCGGCTCCTGGGTAAGAGGGGAGCAGAGAGAAGGAAGTGATGTTGATATTCTCGTTGAACTTGAAAGACCTGTTGGATTGAAATTCTTTGAAGTCTGGGACAGACTGGAAGAAATTTTGGACACCAGAGTTGACCTGCTTACCGTTAATGCAGTGAGGCAAAAAAGTTGTTGTGGGAAAGCATAAAAGAGGATGTAGTTTATGTCTAAGAGAAACTGGAGATTGTTCCTTTCGGACATTTTAGAGAGTATCGAGAAAATAGAGAATTACACCTAAGGGGTTTCTTGTGAGGAGTTTATGGAAGATGAAAAAACAAAAGATGCAGTTGTAAGGGACTTCGAAATTATCGGTGAAGCTACTAAGAATATTCCGGATGAATTGAAGAGAAAATACCCAGAAGTTCCCTGGAAGCGCATGGCCGGAATGAGAGATGTGTTGATACAGGCTTATTTTGGCGTTGACTACCGGTGGTTATGAGATGCCATGAAAATCGAAATACCTAAGGTAAAGCCCAAATTAAAGAAAATTCTTGAGGAAGTAGAGGGAGAAAAATAAAGATAAAGAGACTTTGCCATCCAAAGTATGGTATAAAGTGTGGTTTGTAGATAACAAGCACAGCAAATACTGCTTGTGATTTGAAGTTCTATGAAAGCCAAGAAAGCATTTTCTTTTTGTAGAGGAAGTGGTTTTGAGATTTTACGCTGGCTGCTGGAAGATGTAAAATCTATTTCACAGTGGTATGGTTTTTGGATATTTCGCTTTTATAGAGGAAGTCGAGCAGGTAATTTAAAAGGTTGTGAAAAGAGAGGGTGGCGAAGTTAGAGTTTAGCTTTCGGGGAAACGGGGATTTTTATCCTTATCGGGAGGAAAGGACGATAGAGGGCATAATCAAAAGAATTATCGTGGAAGTCCTCACCGAATTTGGAGTGGAGGCTGATAAGATAATACTTTTTGGTTCCCGTGCCAGAGGGAATTTTGATGAAAAGAGCGATTGGGATATTCTGGTTATTCTAAAAAAGGAAGTTTCCCAAAAGGTTGAGCAGGAAATTTTCAAAAGAATTACAGTAAGGCTTTCGGAAATGTTAATTCCTTGCGATATCCTGATACGTACACCGCAGCAAGTGAAGAGGTTCGAGGGGTATGTTCACTCGGTGACCAAAACAGCACTCAGAGAAGGGAAGGTTCTGTGAGAGGCAAAGGAGTATTTTGGTATAGCCAGAACAGTAAAAGATTTCGTTTTTCAGAAATTAGGCTTCACAGAGGAAGATCTTAGAAAGTGGTTTAAGGAGCGAAAGCAAAAAGACCTGCAGGGTTAACTCCTTTCCCCGTCGCCCACCCCGCGTATTCTTTGAGAACACAAAAAGGGGTGGTCGTTTATGGATGCACAAAAAGCAATCACCGATATTTTAATTCTGGTTTTACCTGCGGTTTTAAGCTACATCTTCGCCCGCTTGGGAATTGACAAAATCAAGTTCCAGAAATACCAGCGCTTAATCCAGATTGCTGAAGAAGCCGTCCTCTGGGCAGAGGATTACTACCCGCAAAAACCCGGTGTTGAGAAGCTCAAAGAAGCGGTGGAATACCTCAAAAGCGCCTGCATCAAAGCTGGGCTGTGGGTGAGCGATGAGGAAGCAGAAAAGAAAGTGCGGGTTGCTTACCAGAAGCTCCAGAGGGAAGCACTCTCCAGATTGCTCCGAGGTGCGCTGGGGGAGTAGCAACCGATGCCCGCTTTCTCAAGCTCCTTGTGCGTTTCGGCGTTGCGGTTGATGAGGACTTGATGGGCAAGGCAGAGTACTTCAGCGCACAGAAAAAAAGAGAAACATTTGCCGAGAAACTGCGCAACCTAAAGCTCCAGCATATCCCGGGCTACAGAGAAATAGTGAAAAACTGAGCGAGTGCCCTTTCAGTGGGCGCTTTTTCTTTTCCCAACCTAACACCCCTTCACCTTGACCTTTTCCGTGAACGTTCCATATAATAGCGCAAAGTGCCTTAAGGCGAGCTATTTGGTTTTTACTAATTTACGTTAATTAGTTAAGAGGGGGTGTGGTAGTGAAAATTTTTTCTGAGCGTTTTTTTGGTGTTCTTTGCGGTGTCTTTTTTCCTGCTGGTTTTTGTGTCTGGTTGCTTCCAGAGCCCTGCTCCTCCACAGCCTGCGCCACCAGAGATTACCTCTATTTCTCCTGACCGGGGTTGTGCCGGGCGTACGGTGACCATCACCGGCAAAAACTTTGGAGAAGCTCAGGGAGAAAGCCGGGTTACTTTTGCGCCCTGCGGTGATCATCCCCGGGTGGAGGCCGAGGTCCTGTCCTGGTCCGACACCGTGATTGAGGTGAAAGTTCCTTGTGGAGCCTGTTCAGGAGACGTTGTGGTAACCGTAAACGGCCTGGACAGTAACGGCGTTGCATTCACCGTTTGTGTGTGTTTGCCGCCTCCTGAGTTGGTCTCTGGTCCTACTGACCTTGTCTACAACACCACTCAGAAAAAGTACTACACCACCATCCAGGAAGCTATCGATGAGGCCGAAGAGGGCGATGAAATTGTGGTTTCTCCAGGAACCTACCATGAGAACATTGACTTCAACGGAAAGAACATCACCCTGCGGAGTACTGACCCCGACCATCCAGAGCGCACCGTTATCGAAGGTAGCGGTGAGGGTCCGGTAGTTACCTTTGTAGCGGAGTCCGAGAAGAAACTTAGAGACACGTTGCCTTCCGCTGCCCTTCAAGGCTTCACCATCCAGAACGCCTCTGGTAATAATGGTGTAGGCGTTTACCTGGAGGGTGTTTCGCTCATCATCGAGCAAAACATCATCACCAAAAATGAGGATGGCGGGATTTATGTTGAAGACGGGTATGCCGAAATTTCTGGTAACACCATAACTGAAAACACCGGTAGCGGCATAGCCGTAACGAATGGCGCCTCTGCTTATATTCACGATAACACCATAACCGGAAACACTGGCGGCGACGGTGGTGGGATTTATGTTTCCGGCTCGGGCACCACAGAAAACCCGGTCCGGATTTCCAATAACACCATAACTGGAAACACTGCTGGCCTGGGTGGCGGCGGCATCTTTGTTGGTGGCGGTAGTGATGCCGAAATTTCTGGTAACACCATAACTGGAAACACTGCTGAGTCAGGACAGAATAACGGTGGTGGCGGAATTCTGGTGTTTGGCTCGAATAGCCATGCTTATATTTCCGGAAACACTATAAAGAATAACCAGGCTTCTTCTGGCCCGGGTGGCGGCATAGCCGTTACAGGTGGTGCTACTGCTACCTGTTGCGGTAATATCATTGAAAACAACACCCCCGACGATGTATCTGGCGTAACCTGTGATACTGGTTGCGCATCCTGACAGCTCTTCCCCACTGCCCCCTGCATTTTAGCAGGGGGCAGTTTTTTCACTACCGGCTGGTGCCTGCAATTACTGCTTATGCGTTTTTTCTTTTTGTGGTAGAATGGGAGTATTCTTGAGTGTTTAAAAGGTGAAGGAGGGGTACCATTATGCGTAAAGCAGTTTTTCTCACCGTGCTTTTTTTCTGCTTGGCGACGGCGCTTTCTGCTGAGGCCAGCGTCTCGTATGACCTGGCCAACGAGGTCATTGGTAATCCTGAAGCTTTCCCGCTTGAGCGCAGCTTTGTGGAGGAGAAGCTGGGCAAAGCAGATTTCGTAGAAAGCGTTGCCGGCTTTCCACAGCTGGTCGATTACTACTTGGTTGAAGATGGCGAGGAAATCAGCCATATTTGTCTGGCCTATGGAGCTGGGGACGATGCCCAGAAAACCTATGCTGTGGGTGTGGTCATGAGAGGCATTGACCTCCCAACCATGAAGGAAATTTTCAGGTCTCAGATGGGTGAAGATGCTGATCAGGCGGTTATCCTGGAGAGTGAAGATTTCCTGGTTCTTAACCTTGTTGGGCAGTCCACCCCCCGGGTGCTCTGGGTGCTTTTTGACGAGCGCACAGTCCAGGGCGAGAAAGCACTGGTTTCCACTCTGATACCTCCAGAAAACCTCATTTCCTACTTTGCTGGGGTATATCCCGGCTTTGAAGCTTCCCTGCGCGAGACCGCTGAAGAGCTCCTAAAGGAGTAGGGATTCCTTGCCCTGGGCAAAGGTTTACCCGGGGCAAGGCCCTTCTTTGAGCAAATATCCCGAGAAAGGAAGACTTCCAGGCTTCAGGCCCAATTGCTGGTTTTTCGCTTTTCTGGTAGTATTGGTTTTTGGAAAATGCAAAGAGTTTTTCAGCTTTTCGGGTTAGAGCCTGGAAAATTCTGTCTCAAGGTGCCGGAAAACTGGTCGGTGCCTTGAAAAAAGTTCTTTTTATTGCTTCGCGAGAAGGGGAGGATGCTCTTGAGTTTTTCGCAGGAAAGGAGTCCTTATCTTACAGTTCTCGATGACCTGGGTCTCCCTGCTTTTCTGGTTGAAGGCGACCTGGTGGTGGACCTCAACTGGAGGATGGAGAAACTCATCGGCTGGTCCCATGAGGAAGTGATTGGCAAGCGGAGCTGGATGAGCTTTCTTTCCCCAAAAGAGGACCTTGAGAAATTGAAGCAACGCCTGGAAGCGCATTTAAGCGGCTCTTCCAGATTGACTTCGGGTTGCGCCGCCCGCATCGAAGATCGAAAAGGGAGGGTTAAGGAGGTAATTCTCTGCGCAAGTCAACTTCCGGGTGATGAGAAGTTCATTTTGACCATGCGTGATGTGACGGCAGTGAAAAGGGCTTACGGGCTTTTGAAATTATTTTCGAAGGTTCACAGCAAGAGGATACTGGGCGTAAGGAGTCGGGATGAGTTCTTGGAAAGATTTGCTGAAATGCTCAGAGAAAAAGGCTATCCAGAGGTGCTGATTCACAAGGAAGGAGAAATTCCGGATTTTGCGAATGTTTTGAAGACCGAGGTTTTGAATGGGGAAAAAGTAAAAATCTTGAGGAGGTTTTCACGCATCCTGAACCACGGCCTACAAACTATGGGTTATCGTGAAGCTCTGGAGGAGGCTCTGCAAGAAACCATAGAGGTTATTTCTTACTTGGTTGAAGTGAGAGATCCTTACACTGCCGGCCACCAAAGAAGAGTTTCTGGTATTGCTTGTGCCATTGCCAAGAAGATGGGGCTTTCTGAGGAGCTAATTGAGAAAATTCGGGTGGCCGGTCTTTTGCACGATGTCGGGAAAATTGGCATTCCCATCGATATTCTCAACAAGCCAGTGCCTTTGAGCTCTCTGGAGTTTGAGATGATTAAGACGCATCCTGCGCTGGGGTATGAGATAGTGAGCCGGGTGCATTTTCTTGAGGACGTTGCCAAGGTTATCCTTGAGCATCACGAACGCATCGATGGCTCGGGCTATCCCCAGGGTCTCCGTAGAGAGGAGATTTCTCTTGAGGCCAGAATCCTGGCTGTGGCAGATGTTGCCGAGGCCATGTCTTCCCACCGGGCGTATCGACCTTTGCTTCCTAAGGAAGAAATTGTAGCCGAATTCCTGAATAACCGGGGTAAACTTTATGATGCGCAGGTGGTCGATGCTTTTTTAGAGTTTGCTGAGGAGCTGCCCGGTGTCTGGTGTTTGGAAATGGAGGAATTTGAATAGGTTCGCTTTCGAGTAGTCCGATTGCTGGATTGCTCTTTTTTCTTCCTTTTTACTTTCCCGCTGGCCCTCTGCCCGGCTATAATAGGGAGGGGTATGCGCGATGCTTTACGACTTTGTGAAGTCCTTTTTGCTTTTGACTTTCATCCTCGACCCTTTTCTGGGGGCTGTGGTTTTCATAGCGCTCACCAAAAACATGGAAGCCCGGGAGCGTTCCGCTCAAGCTTTCTTGGCGGTAAGTGTGGCTTTTATCCTGCTTTTTGTTTTCCTTTTCATTGGGAAAAGCCTTTTTGCGCTTTTGGGCATTTCCTTTTCAAGCTTTATGGTTGCTGGTGGTGTCATCTTGCTTCTTCTGGGTGTTGAGGAGATACTGGGGCTTGAGTTTTCCAAAAGGGGAGCGGACACCAAGGTTGCGGCTATTGTCATCGGTACCCCGCTTCTCTGTGGTCCAGGTGCCATCACCTCAATCATTATTCTTTCTCAAAAGCATGGATACCTGATTCCCTTTCTGGCCATGGTTTCCGCTCTCGCTTTGACCTGGCTGATTTTGTACTTTGCCAACCATCTGAGCCGCCTGCTGGGTGAGCGGATAATTGAAGTGCTTTCCAGAGTGATGGGGCTTTTACTGGCCGCCATTGCGGTCGAGTATATAAAAGAGGGCGTTTTGCAGATGATTTCAGAACTCGTTGCTCGCTGAGAGGAGGTTACAGGGTGGGAAACCTTTCCGCTCATGTGGCACTGGTTACCGGGGCAAGCCGGGGAATTGGTAGGGCCTGTGCCCTTGCTCTGGCTCGAGCTGGAGCGAAGGTGGCAGTAAATTACCGAAAAAACCGCGAACGGGCTGAGGCGGTGGTGGCAGAAATAGAAAAGCAGGGTGGTGTTGCTCTGGCGGTTCAGGCTGATGTTTCTGATTCTTCTCAGATAGAGAGGATGGTGAGCAAGGTTCAGGAAAAGCTGGGCATACCCGACATCCTGGTTGCCAATGCCGGGGTGGGAGATACTGCGTACTCCGGGGCTTGGAATCTTGAGGAGCTCTCTTGGGACAGGATGATTGCCGTTAATCTTAAAGGGGTGTACCTCTGCGTCCGCGCGCTGCTTCCATACCTGATTGAGAAGCGCTGGGGACGAATCATTGCCATTTCCTCCACTTCCGGGATAACCGGTGGAACTTCAGGCATCCACTATGCGGCTTCCAAAGGGGGCGTCATTGCCATGTGTCTGGCCTTGGCGCGGGAGTGTGCGCCGTTTGGGATTACTGTAAACGTTATTGCACCCAGCAAAATCGACACCGAGCTCCTGCATTCAGTAACTCCTCCTGAAAAACTGCCTGAGCTTTTGCGCAAGATACCGGTAGGAAGGTTAGGGAGACCCGAAGATATCGCCCGAGCAGTGCTCTTTTTTGCTGAGGAGGAAGCCGATTACATAACCGGTCAGGTGCTCACCGTATCGGGTGGGTATTGAAGCCGAGGGCCGTACTGTTTGTAGAGTGCAGCCCTCAGCTTTTTATCGCCAGGTTACTTCTTCTGCTTCGATGTAGAAGCGGTTCTGGCCGCTTTCCAGCTGTTCCGGATCCTGAAAATCGACTACTAAGGGGAAGTAGGTTTCTTTTTCAAAGAGAATACGGGCAACCAGCTTTCCGTCCTTTCTGGCTTCTACCCATAAGGCCTCTTTCCCAAAGCGAGTTTCTGAGGCAGGGACGATGATTTCCGTTTCTCCCTCTTCGTCTTTCTGCTTCCACTCAAGGCCTTCGCTGAGTTCTCCTCCACCCAGAAAAGCCGGAGCCAGAAAAACCTGTGCAGCCGAGAGGACACCCAGCGCCTGAGCGATGGAAGGGTTAGCAAGCATCAGTGGGAAAAGCGAGCCCTGGATATCATTGGCTTTCACTTTGAAGGTGGAAGAGAAACCTTCCTCACCCAGTGCATAGTCCACCTTAGCCTGGTAGTTTTCCTCATCAATTGGGGTGAACTCAACCTTAAGATACCCTTCCTTAACCCCTTCGTCTCCCTCAACCCGCAGGGCGTAATTCACTTTCTGCACGCTTTCTAAGTTGATGCAGGACGCAAGAAGGAAAACCACGGCAACCGCTATACCAAGCAAGAGAACCTTTTTCCTGTACATTGTTTCCGCCTCCCGTTGTTATTTAAAGATATACTATCACAAACCAGGTGGCTGCAGCACCCCCAGCGCAAAAAGCAGGCCCAAAATCACCGGCTGGTGCAAAAGATAAATGGTCAGCGAGTGTTTGCCCAGAAAACTGAGCGCTGCAAAAAGGGGAAAGTGCGAATAGTCCCCGAGCTGGACGCGCCTCCTGTAGCCAGGATAGAGGGTATGACCCAGAAAAACGCCCAGCAAAAAGACACCCAACCAGGGCAAAAGCGGAAAGTAGTCTACAGTGTAAAAGCGGTAAGGCTTGAAACCCAGCCAGAGGAGATACCCGAAGGGAAAATCCTTTCCATAGAACCACCAGCCCAGGGCAATGAGGACGACTCCCAGGGGCAGGGTGAACTTTGGAAAGCGCAAAAGGAAGGAGCCAATGATTATGGATGCTCCGATACAGTGGAGTATTCCAAAGCGCACATAGGCACCGTCCAGGAACAGGTAAGTGACCACGCTTATCACCATACCCCAGAGAAAGATGATCACCCCCCGGCGAATGAGGTGTATGAGTTGGGCGTTTCCTGTTTTCTGCTTCATGCGCTCATAGCTCAGGTGGAGGGATATGCCGGAGAGAGCCAGAAAGGATGTGGCAATATAGCGCTGGAAGTAGAGCCATCCCCCCCGGTAAAGTTCGATTTTCAGGTTTCCAAAAGCGGAGAGGTCATAAAGCAGATGGTAAATGACCATGCTCACTATGGCACAACCCCGAAGAACATCGATTTCGTAAAAGCGCTCTTTTTTAATCCTTGCTGGATTTTTTCTGTTCACTGCTTTTTTCCTCTTTCCTTTTTATGAGCAGCCACTGGTCATCGCTGGTGTGGATAAGCGCATATTTGCCTCGCATCTTCTCACCATGGGCTTCAAAGAGAATTTCTCCTGCTTCCCACTTCTCCGGGATATAAAAGCCCCGGTCCCAGATAACCACTTTTCCTTTGCCATACCCTTCCAAGATTTCGCCTTCAAAGTCGGCATACTCCAAAGCATGATCCTCAACAGCAATGGCTAACCTGCGCTCTCCGGGAGAAAGCGGTATTCCCTTGGGAACTGCCCAGCTTTTCAGAACCCCATCTCGCTCCAAGCGCAGGTCAAAGTGGTGGTGTGATGCCCAGTGTTCCTGAATGACCAGTAGGGGTTTCAGAAGTGACCCTCCTTTCTGCATCAGTGCCTTTTCTTTTATTCTACCTGTCTTTTACGCTTTCGGGGAATTTTGGAAGATTTTTTGTGAGCAATCTGGGAACAATCCTTGTTTTCACCTTTTTCTGTTTCCAGAGTCAAACAAAGTTTCTACCAGAACACTAAAGTTTTCTTACAAGATGCTGATAAATAATAGTAGATCAGGAGCGAAACCTGTATATGGTACTGTGATGAGCACATGATACTCAAGGAAAGGAGTGAGGCAGTGAAGTAGGAAATTTCCTGAGTTGTTCTTGAGCCCCTGGTGAGAGCCGGGGCATTCTCTCAAGGTGAAGGGACGTTGTTTCTTTAGCGTGACCACCTTTTTTAGCTTGGGAAAGAGTACCGTTTCTGTATAGTTTGCTCGGGAGAGGATAGCCCTCGAGGGTTTCTCTTTAATCCAAGTAGGTGCCTTTTTTGTGCTGAGGAAGCTCTAAAACGGCCTGTCTCCTCACTATTTTTCAGTGGCTGGGCTTCCTCATCAGAGTAAGGTATGAAAAAAGAAGAAAACGAAGTCAAAGAAGGGACGGTAAGAGAAGGAAAACCGAAAATGAGTGAAAAAAGAGTTCCAATACTATTTCTGGACACTCTGTCCGACGTTGGCTCATTGGAAAGGAGAGGAGTAAAATGGCGAAATCTGGCTTGCGAATTGGAACACGATTAATTTTGAGCTTTGTTTTAGTGGTTGCCCTCGCTGCGGTGGTTGGGTATCTGGGGCTTTCCCTTTCCCGGAGCATTATGGCTAATCTTGAAGACATCTCTCAAGACCACTTGCCCAGCATAGATTATATTCTGCAGATCGATCGCGACCTGTACCAGGCAGTGTTTGCTGAACGATCTCTACTCCTTGTTGATGTGAACTCCGAAGCTTTCCAGGAGTTTCTGGGGAGTTACGAGGAGAACCTCCAGCAGTCAGAAGAGCGCTGGAACAAATACAAGGCCCTTGCTGAAACACCAGAAGAACTAGAACTGATCGGGAAATATGAGGAGGCACGCCAGGAGTGGTTGCCCCTTTCTCGAAAGATTGTGGAGGCAAGGAAAGCAGCCAGTGAGGATTTGAGTTCCCTTGTGGCACTGAGCTTCGGTGATGCAGCAGAGAAATTTGAAACCATGCGCGATTATCTGGACCAGCTTACTGAAATCAGCTTGGTTCTGGCAGAGAACCAGCACCATGCAGCCCGAGCAAGTTTCAAGCAGAGCTTCTTTACTGTAGTCCTTTTGGTGGCAATTATTATTGTTGCTGCGCTGGTTCTTGCACTGCTCATCACCCGCGGCATCACCAGGTCTTTGCGACGTATGGTCAATCTGGCTAAGGAGGTTGCTCAGGGGAATCTGAGTGCAGATTTTGACCTCCGGGCTCACTCCAAGGACGAACTTGGGGAACTGGGCCGGGCACTGGAAGATATGGTGGGCAATCTCCGGGCTCTGGTAAACGATGTTTTCACCACCTCCTCCTCTCTGGCTTCATCCAGTGAGGAACTCTCCTCATCGGTTGCGGAGATCTCCAAAGCCACCCAAGAGATTGCCTCAACCATTGCCCAGGTTGCTGAAGGCTCCACCCGCCAGAGTGAAGAGCTGCAGAGAGTGAGTGAAGAAGCAGCCCAGATTGGTGAGCGAGCCCAGAGAGTTGCTGAAGCCACCCAGCGCAACCTGGAGCTTCTTGGGAAGATGCAGGAGAACCTCCAGAAGAACCAGCAAGCTCTGGAACAGATTGAAGCCATGATGCAAAAAACCAGAGAAGAAGGGACCACCACCAGAGAAGAAGCTCAGAAAGGGAAAGATTCTCTGCAGAAGCTCATCGAAAACGTCTCCTCCATTGCCCGGGTGAGTGAAGAAGTCGCCGGAAGCATCCAAATTCTCAACGAGCGCTCCCAGGAGATTGGAAAGATTGTGGACCTCATCACTGGCATTGCCGAGCAGACCAACCTCTTAGCCCTCAATGCAGCCATCGAAGCCGCCCGAGCTGGTGATGCTGGACGGGGCTTTGCCGTGGTGGCTGAGGAAGTGCGCAAACTGGCTGAAGAGAGTGCCCAGGCTGCCGAGCAAATTGGAAAGCTCATCGCTGAAATCCAGAAAGACACCCGCTCAGCAGTGGAGCGTATGCAGAAAGCCCAAGGTGAAGTGGAAGCAGGGAGCAGAGAGAGTGAACAAGTGGCCCAGAACTTTAACTCCATCCTCTCAGCCATTGAGCGCTTGGAAGGAAACATCGAAAACCTTGCTCAATCGCTCCTTGAAGCCCACCAGGCTCAGGAAGAAACCACCCGAAGTGCTCAGGAAGTGGTCAAGCTCTCCGAAGAGAGTGTTTCCCTCACTGCTCAGGCCACAGAAGGCGTCCAGCAGATCGCCGAAGAGCTCTCTTCAGTGGCTGCAGTGGCTGAAGAGAATGCGGCTTCCAGTGAAGAGGTCTCTGCGTCCACTGAAGAGCAGAATGCCTCACTGGAAGAGGTCAACTCTGCAGTGGAGCAGCTTGCCCAGATGGCCCAGAAACTACAGAAGCTGGTGGAGCGCTTCAGAATCTGAAAGAAACCAGGAAACACACACAGAAAGAGAAAGCGGGATGGACACCCCATCCCGCTTTTTTATTCTCAAGCATTGCTTTGGCCTTATCGATACCGCTTTAAGCCAGCCTTAACCCAGTTCGGAATGACAAATCCTCCGGACTTCTCAGTGTGGAATGGCAAACCTCAACACCCTTTATTTCAGCATCTCTATGTTTCAAGGTCGCAACAATCCACCACCCCGAACTGGTGCCGGCTTTTTGACACCGCCCCAAACCGGCAACGGCTTTATCGTTACCGTCCTGAACTGACGGCAAAGCCGTCACCCTGAACCGGCAAAAGCGGAGCTTTTGTCGTCCTGAACTGACGGCGGAGCCGTCACCCTGAACTTGTTTCAGGATCTCCTTGTTTCAGGGTCTCCTCATTTCAGGATCTCGTTTCAGGGTCTCATTTCAGGATCCCCTCGTTTCAGGGTCCCTTTCTGAACCACACTTCTTGCACTCTTCCTGGTTTAATCCCCTTTGAGATTCCAGAAGCCCGAGATGCTGAAATAAATTCGACACGACGAATCCTTTAAACTTACCGGTTAACAACGGTGAAACTCTGGATTCATCGCTTCGGAAGGGCTTTTCGCATTCCCTGGTTTCAATCCCTTATAGGGACGCTACAAACAGTACGAGATGGGAATTCTCAACAGGAAAGATGAGATGTTTCAATCCCTTATAGGGACGCTACAAACCATAGATGATTAGAGTAGAGATAGCTGGGGTTAGAGTGAGTTTCAATCCCTTATAGGGACGCTACAAACGAACGGACGACGAACAACGCGTGTCGCCCGTTCATAGTTTCAATCCCTTATAGGGACGCTACAAACTGGTGGAAAAACTGATAACAATCCCGGGCGAAGTAACGTTTCAATCCCTTATAGGGACGCTACAAACCGGCAATGTTTACGTTGAAGTATCTCTTGCCAAGTCTGTTTCAATCCCTTATAGGGACGCTACAAACTTTACCATGCCCGCCGGCACCACCAAAATAGTGCAGGGTTTCAATCCCTTATAGGGACGCTACAAACCTGCTGGGCTTCTTCATAGGTAAGGTCGCTCAAAATATCGGTTTCAATCCCTTATAGGGACGCTACAAACAGGCGGAGATTACAAGGGAAGATATACGGCTTTCGGGGTTTCAATCCCTTATAGGGACGCTACAAACTTTCGGATACTCGGTTGCCAAGGTGCCCTGGCGGGTGTTTCAATCCCTTATAGGGACGCTACAAACCTGAAGAAATAAAAGCCATAAGAGAAATTTATGGTTGTTTCAATCCCTTATAGGGACGCTACAAACTCCAAATCCGAGAGTCGGCTTTACACGTTTTATTCAGTTTCAATCCCTTATAGGGACGCTACAAACCCGTAAAAGGATTATAAATAAAGGCTTTTTAAAATCGCTATTCACTTGTCAAGGTGCGTATTTGAAACTATTAGAACATGAACTAATCCCCATGTCAAGAGCGAAAGAACCCATTTTCAATTTTCTGTCGATCCCCGGGGGTTTTCGGGTTACCGGACATCGACAGAAAAAACACCCCTCATCGACCCTCAAAATACCCCAGAACCCCCATAAAAAGCCACACAGAAAGCAAAAATACCCTCAAACCCGCATCAAAACTTAATCAGAAACCATTCAAAACCCAAATCGAGAACGATTTTCTGTCGATGTACTGGAAAACTCTGATGAAGCACCTTCCAGAAAGAGAAAAACCCCAGAAATCGTGAAAATAATGAGATACTAAAAAATTAAGTTTTTCTATCCTTGAGGTGTCCGAGGGGTAATGCTTTCACAGGGAAGAAAACTCAGTTACGGTATGGTGGATTTCTCAGCACAAAACTTTTCGTGTGTTGCATTGTGGGTCAGTGCATTGCAAATAGAGATTTGACCGCCCGCGAATTGCTATCATAGGTTTTCTGCAAGATTCGTTATCGCGCCCGGGACAGGTAATGTATGTCTTGACTCGCTCTCCATCTTCAAACTTACGGTAGTTTGAGCATTGAGGATAATTTTCACAACGCATAAAAAGGCTTTCGAATTCTTTGATGAGCAGCATCTTTGCTCCACATTGTTCGCACTCTTGTTCAGTTGGAATTCCAGATTCGAGTTCGTAATCAACGGCGAACTGGTGTATTGCAATGATTTCTTCACAAGCCTTGGGATAGGGAAAGCGGTGCATTAATGCTCCGTCGTGGCTTATTCCCGCAAGTATGTTCAGGGTTCCTTCCCAAATAATTTTACGGTCAATAAAGGCGAACTTCTGACTCAGGTTCTTCCTTTCTATAACCCGCACTTTTCTTTCTTTTAGTGCTTTGAGGATGCTATTATCTTCTTGCGTAAGGTTTTTGATGAAAATTCGTACCGTAACACCTGCTTTGACTTTTGCAGTGAAAAAATCGAGTAGTGGCCAGGTACAGTTGGGGGCAAGTAGTGGTGAAGTAATAATGATTTCCTCTTTGCTTTCGAGAAGGTCTCTGAAGAAGACTGCATAAAAGTTGGATTCGTTATCCAGCTTTGTATCTTCAATGTGAGCTGTTGCATCTTGTGTATTCAGCATGCTGAGCCAGCGCTCAAAATCGGTGCAGTGGTATGTTTCGACAATTTCCCGGGGGTCCACTGTTTGCGCTTTTGGATACACGTTTTCAATAACCCTCATCAAAATGGAATCTGGACTCAGCTTGGAAGCGAGGTAGTCTCTGTTGGCAACAATAACCAGTTGTGCTTTGGTGCGGGTTATGGCAACGTTGATGAGCTTGGCTGCCTGGCTGGTCAATTCAAACCCATTTACAAGAGGTGATGGCCCATGGTAGGGTAAGGGTCCTTCTGCTATGTCAAATATAATAACTTCTTCTTCCATGCCCTGGAAGCTGTGAACAGTTGAAGTTTTTATTGCAGAAGCAGTTTTTTTATCAGACTCGGCGATTATTTTCTTGATGAGCCGAGCTTGCAGGTAATAAGGTGAGATGACGCCGATTTGCTTGATACCTGCCTTTGCTAACCTTTTGGCCAGCTCCGCAGAGACTACTGCACTGTAGAGATTGTAGCGTCCACTCATGAGGTGCGAGCGATTGCTTCGGGGGTTTATGGATGACAGGTCGCAGAGGATAAGAGGCGCTTGGGCAAGCGGCGATCGCTTAATAACGCGGGTGATTTTTTTTAACCCTTGCGGGGCAAGCGCGCTGACAAGCTGGCCATGGTAGAAAATTTCATTGGGTATGCTGGCAATCTCCGGGTGCATGCGATACTGATGACGCAACATGGTCAGCCTGGGTTCTTTTTTCCCCTCGTCTATGGCTTGTTGAATTCCCGCCTGTTCAAATATGTCTCTTCCTAACCATTTTTGCGCCATTTTTGAAGAAGCGGTAACGATGGGGGGAAGTTGGCGAAAATCACCTACCATAATTGCTTTTTTCTGGCTAAGCCCAGCGGTGAAATAAAGGCTTGGTAGAGGGGCCATGCTCGCTTCATCGACTATGACGACATCAAATTTTTCATCCGCCAGTATTCTGTTGAGGGTTGCTTTGGTCAACGTGGTAGCGATTACTTTTGCATTCTTGATGATTTCTGTCGGCAAGGAGTCTTCTTTCTTGCGCCTAGTTCCAGAATTTCTTTTCGCCCGGCGAATTTCGTTTTCTATTTCTTTAATTTGCTTTACAAGTTCTTCTTTCCGGGTGTGTATGGTTACCAGGTTCAGGCCGTGCTTTTTCAAAGCTTTTCCCAGTTTTTCCACTTGCTGGGTGGCCTCTGTTTCTGCCTGTTTATAAGCAACTTGAAGCGAGTCCATACTTGCTAAAAGTTTTGTGCGTTCCTGAGCAATGTTTTGGAGCGCTTGTTCAAGCTGTGCTGCTTCTTTTTGAAAGCGTTCAGAGCTTAGGCTGAGGAAAAGCCTCTTCAGCTTCCCGGCAAGATGTATTTGTTGTAATCTGTGCTGCATTTGCTCGAGTTTTGTGCGCAAATCCTGTTCCTGAAGGTTCAGTACTTGAATCTTTTGTTCGGCTTGCTTAAGCGTTTCTTCCAGCTTGTGAAGTTCCTGCATTGCATGGTCACAGACACTTGACATTTTTTCTATGTTTTCAAGTTTTTTGAGTTCATCTTGTTTTCTTTTTTGCTCCGCCTTGAGTTCTTCAATGTGTTCCTGATGTTTTTTGACTCGAGACTCAATCAGTTTTTGAGGAATAACCAGGTCGGGGAGTTTTGAGGCAGGGTGGATATTCCCGTAGCGAATGATTTTGCCGCTTTGGTATTCCGCTGAATCTTCAAGAAACTTTACTGCACTGGCTATGGCCTGGTCAGTTGCGATGTTGGTGTGAGAGAGGATGAGAACCCGTAAACCCTGTTTGAGCAACGCAGCAACCAGCGCCCCAATGGTTCTGGTTTTTCCCGTTCCGGGCGGCCCCCAGATGAAATGCACGTCGCTGCCACAGGCGGCGCGAATTGCAGCAATCTGGTCATCATTTAGATTGTTCTCTGAAGGAGGGAGCTTGAGATCGCCATGGTAAAATCCGCTGCTGGCGGGGGTAAAGTTGAAGAGTTTTTTGCTCAGATGGGTGTTGAGGCTAACTTTTCCTTCCAGGAATTCATGGTAGCGCTTCTTGAGCATTTCAAGGAGATACCAGGGATTAATGATAATCAGCGCCTCTTCGACATGCTTACCCAAATTTACTTCGGTTAAGATGGTTATCTCGTCACCGGCAACGCTGACGATTTCTGCACCGTAGATTTCTCCCTTGACCTCAATTTCTACTGGAATATCTTCCTGGGGAACGAAAGAGGAATCGACATCGAAGACGTAGAGATAAACGTTATTCTCGCTGGAAATCAACTTTCCTTCTTTTACTTCTATTTTGGAGTGGCTCCTTTTTTTCTTGACAGCTTCTATTTCTTCTGACAGCGCTTGAAGAAATTCAGCAATCAAAGCGCTTTCTGAGTTTAATTTTGGCTCGCTGTTGCCAGGAGCTTGGGCAAGGTTTGCGGTGGGTTTCTCTTGCTTTTTTTTCTGGCGATGAAGCTTTCGGGTGCTTTCTCCATCATTTTCAGTGCCCGCCATTGGTGCTTGTGCTTTGCCCTCCTTTTGCGGTACAACATTGCCGGGTTTTTACAGGGTGTTTAGCTCATTCTACTATGAATATTTTTATAGCGTCAATTATTGCTCGATTAAGTGGGTGAAACTCTTCACAAATCCTCTTCTGGCGTTGTAAAATGGAAACGTCGGAAATACTGAAGAGGCAGAGCTCGCTTCCAGAGACGGGGAGGTCGGTCGCTTGGGGAATCTGACTTAAGCAGTGGCGATCTTTTGACCAGGATAATCAGTGAGCCCTTTCCCTTGAGCGAGGAGCAAGCTCAAATAGTCACCGCACGCGAGCGGTACATAAAGGTCATCGCTGGTCCGGGTACTGGCAAGACGGAAACCCTCGTTCGCAGGCTGCTTTATCTCCTTCTGTGTGAAGACGTGTCACCAGAAAATATTATTGCCTTTACTTTTACCGAAAAAGCCGCACAGAGCATGAAAAACAGGGTGTACTACCGTCTTCACGAGTGGGGTCTCGATGAGCATATTCAGAATTTGGGTTCCATGTACATTGGCACCATTCACTCTTATTGTTTGCATCTTTTGCGTCAGGAGTTTGGTTATTCCGATTTTAACGTGCTTGATGAAAACCAGGAATTTGCCCTCGTTTTCCGCATTGCCAACAGGTTTAATTTCCCGAAAGGGGCAACGGAAATAGACAAATATTATTACCGACAATGTGTTAACTTTATCGATTCGGTGAATGTGGTGCACAACGAGCTGATTGATGAACAGAAACTTCAAGAAAAAAGCCCTGAGTTTTATGAAGATTTTCGCGAATATGAGGACTTTCTCGATGAAAATCGCTTGCTTACTTTTGGCAGGATGATAAGTCTGACTGTTCGGAAACTTTACTGCGATAGAGAAAAGATTAATCACGTGCGTTACCTGATGGTCGACGAATACCAGGACATTAATAAAGCACAGCAGGAGCTAATTCAAATTCTGGGTGAGGGAGCAAACGTTTTTGTGGTAGGGGATCCCCGACAGAGTATTTATCAGTGGCGGGGTTCGGATAACCGCTTTTTTGAAGAATTCGAGCAAATTTTTCCAGGAGCAAAAACTTTTTACATGGTGCGAAATCGAAGAAGCACTCCTGAAATTGTTAACGTAGCCAACCATTTTTACCAGAAATTTCACCAGAAATATGAGTTAATACGTGCCGAGAAAAGTTCAAAGGGAGTTGCACTTCTCGCATCACTTCCAACAGCTGAGAGTGAAGCTCGCTGGGTGGTAGAGGAAATCACCAGAGCGGTTGAGGAAGGAAAATGCCGTTTTAAAGACTGTGCTATCTTGCTTCGAAGTGTAATCAGTAATGCTGGGCCGTTTATAAGGGAGCTACGTTCAAGAAAAATTCCCTATTTTTTGGGAGGCAAATCAGGACTTTTCAGCAGGGAAGAGATAAAGGCTTTAAAGGATATCTTTTTTCTGCTCTTAAAAGTGAAAGACGAAGGTCAGACGCCAAATGAAGAGGACGAGGTTGAGGATATTTCAAGGCTTCAAGCTTCTTTGGATTCCTGGGTCCAAGCCGCGGGGATAGAGCTTGATAAACAGGCAACGTTACAAAAGTTGCAACATTGGAGTAAAAAGGTTTTAGAGGGTAAATACTCAAATCTGACCCGGGCTTTTCATCGCTTGTTGGTGATTCTTGGTTATCGCCAGCTGAATCCCGATTTTCCCCTGCAGGCGGTCGTGATGGCTAACCTGGGGCGCTTTAGCTCTATGCTGGTTGATTTTGAAACTGCAATGCGTCTGGGAGGAAAGAAGCCAGAGTGGCCAGAAATAATCAAGTATTTGCGTCTATACGTTTTCTGGTATGCCGAACGTGTCTATGAAGAACAGTTGGCTGAAGATCTTCCAGATATTGATGCAGTTTTTGTCGGTACAGTACATCAGGCCAAAGGGCTTGAATGGCCAGTGGTTTTTGTTTCTTCAGTGGTTGGCCATCGGTTCCCTTCAATAAGAGCTGGAAAACCGAGGCCATGGCTTATTTCCAGAGAGCTTTTCGATGCTGAGCGTTATGAGGGAAGTCTGGAGGAAGAGCAAAATTTATTTTATGTAGCTATCACCCGAGCAAAAGAGGTGCTTTGTGTTACTGCTTTTGAGGGTTACTACAGGGGTTCTTTGTACTGCAGGCGTTCTCCCAGCGCTTTTTTCGAATGCTTGAGAGAAGTGGTGCCGGTTTTAGGAGAAAACCAAAAAATTCCGTTTCCAGAGATTCCCCAAAACGACGAACAAAAAGAACCGCGGGTGCTGTCGGTTCGTGAGGTTGCTGATTATTTACGTTGCTTTACGTTGCCCTCACTTTTACCGCTTGCGCAATGTGTGGAAGTACCCTCCAGGACTTGCAGAAGAACTTGGTTATGGAAGAAGTCTACGCAATTGTCTTTTCCGATTGCTGGAGCTTTTGAGAGAAGGCGAAGAAAAACTTGTTAATGCAGTTGAGCGTGCTATTGAGGAAAAGTTTTTCCTGCCCTTTGCTGACCAGCATACCTTTACGGTTTTGAGGAAAGAAGCCTTTTCATCCCTGCGCGAGTTCGCTCAGAAATACCTTGAAGAACTGCTCAAGATAGAAAACACCACCACTCAGGTGGAGGTATCTTTCGATGGTGTGGTGCTCAGGGGAGGCGTTGATGCCGTTATCAGAGAGGGCGAGAGGCTGACGCTCTGGATTTGCAGGGTTTCTTGGGGTGCGATTACTCCTGAGGAAGTGGCTTTCCAGTTGGGTGTTTTTATCAAAGCTTCGGGGTTGGACTCCACTTCTTCCTTGCCCCGTGCATTTTTTGCGAATCTCGGCGATTCCTTGTTAGAGGAGATAGTGATTGATGAAAGAGGCTTGCAAGATGTAGGTGAAAAGCTTAAGGAGGTGTTGTTGAAAATTAAGAGCGGTCAGTTTGATAAAGTTTTAGGAGGGGAGAGCTGTAAACGATGTGACTACTCCGAGATATGCCGATTTTGCTATCCTAATTTTTCTTAGCTTCCTGCTTTTTGGGAAGAGGAGGACCTGAATGAAAGAGTTTCATTTCATTAACGTTGGGGTTTCCATCGTCAGTAATCTGGGTAATGGGTGCTATGAAGTTGGCGAAAACTTGAGAGAGCACAGGCTTTCTGACAATGAGTACTGGCAGAGTCTTCTTGATAACCCTTCCTTTTTAAACCGTGCTTTCGGTGTCCTGCGCGAGCATCCTATGCAAATCAGTGCGGAGTTGAACGCTTTTCTTAAAAAGACTCAGCATTTATCACCTGAGGAAGTGGAAGTGTACCTTACTGCTACCAGAACTCCGGTTAACGAAATCTGTGCCAGGTTGCTGGAGCGCTTTTTTCTGGAAGAAGGGTATTCAGTATACATGCCTCGGGAGTTTCCCGGGTATTTTTTGAAAATACACCCCGGTGAGAACCGCGCGGAAAGCTTTGCCCGGGGAATTTCTGAACTCCTTGAGCATCTCCTGACCCTGGTGCGCAGAAAAAGAGAAGAAGGCTATGTGGTATATTTCAATGCAACTGGTGGTTTCAAGGCTCACATTATGGCTTATGCGGTGGCTGGATTTTTGACTTCCTCTTCGGTGTACTATCTGAATGAGGAATTTGATGACCTGATTATCCTGCCGCCCTTGCTTTACTTTCCAACTCCAAGAGAGCTGGAAGTCTTGCGTTTCTTGAAGCAAAAGGAAGAAGAACAAGTTACTCCCCATGACCTGGAAAAGCTGTGGACAGCGTATGCTGAAGAGATAACCAATCTGGAATGTCTGGGATTTGTAGCCTTCAGAGAGGGTGATGGCGATGCCTCTCTGGAGATTTGTCTCACCTCGAGAGGCCGGGAAATGGAGGAAAGATTACGATGAGGCACCTGATCATCAACGTGGGATTGGGCACAAGCGGAGGGTCAGAATCACTGGCTGGAGCCATAGTTTATTCAATCAACAGGCATAGGCCGGATGTGGTGCATTTTGTGGTTACTGAAAAAAGTGAGCAGGAGACGTTGCCGATTGTAAAGAGGTTGATGGAAGAAGAGGAAGTAGAGGCTGAGGTAAGGGTGCTGCGCTTGAAAGCAGGCAGTGAGTATGACTGCCGGGAAGTCTTTTCGGAAGTTAAAGACTATCTTGCAAAACTTAAGCGAGAGGATCAGAAAGCAAAAATAGAGGTGGATTTCACTGCTGGCACCAAACCGATGAGTGCAGGTGTGGTCCTGAGCGGTTGCGTGGTGGGTGCGGAAGATTTTTCCTATGTTCAAACCAAGATAGAGGATGGAAAACCTGTAAAGGGCAGCGAGAGCTTGAAATCGTTTCCTGAAATTTCCGAATACCGCATTGAAGAACTGAAAAAGCTTTTTATGTTCAGCTTCGACCACTATGCTTTTTTGTCAGCGCTGGAGATCCTGAAAAACATGGAAGAAATAAGCAATGCTTCCGATGTACTTCGGTTTGTCGAGCACTGGCGGGAAATCGTCAACTTTTACCTCTCCTGGGACCTCTTTGCGCATCCTTTTGAGAAGGTGAAAGGGACACCCGGTGTGCCTGAGTACAATAAGGCTTTCCTGGGCAAGCTTGGAAACCCGACTTTTCGCTACCGTGAGGTCTATTTCCTTGCTGATCTTCTCAACAATGCCGAACGGCGCATTCAAGAAGGAAAGTTTGACGATGCGGTAGCTCGGCTTTACCGGGCGGTGGAAATGATTGCTCAGATTAAACTTCACTCCTATGGTATAGAAACTTCTGATGTTGAAATTGAACGCCTTCCAGAGGGCATAAGAGAAAAATATGCTGTCCTGCGCAACGAGCGCGGCAAGGTTCAGCTTCCCCTTTATCGAAGCTATGAACTGCTTGGAGACTTGGGTGATGAATTGGGTAAGAACTTTTTTGAGGATCATGAGCTTCGCAACCTTCTTGAGCGTCGGAACAACTCCATCCTGGCTCATGGATTGAGCCCAGTTGCTAAGCAGGAATGCCTCTCTTTACAGGATAAAGTTTTGAGCCTGGCTTTTCTGCTGCGTAGGGATTTAGAGAAGATCATGGGAGAAGGTCAATTTCCCAAGTATCGGGAAATTGATGACGGCTTGCAAAAATTGGGGGTAGAGCTCTCGTGAATACCATAATAAGTACTGTAGGCACGTCACTGCTTGGGAAAGCCAGGAACTATTATGGAAAAAGCGAAGTTTCCGTGCTTGATGTGACCAACTTCCTGAGGTTGGTAAACAATGATACTGAAGCTTCAGCAGAGACGAATTCGTTGCAAAGAATCCTTCACCGCTTACAGAATGGAGAAAGCAAGTTGGTTTTTCTGCACTCGCAAACCGATGAAGGGCGCCTTTGCGCTGAAGTCTTGCAGAGTTATTACTCTGGCCGGGGTTTTGAGGTGGAATGTCGAGAGATTCAGTACCTTAACTACCGGGAGAGCCACTTCAAGTTCCGGGGTTTGCGCTCTTTGGTGAATGAGCTGGTGAACCTCATATCCAGCGAGAGGGAAAAGGGCAACACAGTTTATATCAACGCAACCGGTGGTTTTAAAGCTGAGATAGCCTATGCCACGCTGGTGGGCATCCTTTTTGATGTGCGGGTGTATTACATCCACGAGGCTTTTCAGGACATCATTGAGATGCCCCCCGTGCCTCTTGATTGGGACTATTCTCAGCTGGTGGAACACGAGGAAGCTTTGAAGTGGTTCAGTGAGGACCTGAGACCCAAAAAAGAAGCTGAATCCGTAATTAAAACCCTGCCTCAGGAAATTCGCCTTTTGCTCCTTGAAGAAGAAGGTTATGTATTTCTTTCGCCAGCTGGTGAAGCCTTTTTCAAGGCTTATCTCGAGAGATTGCAACAGGCGGATACTGTACCCCTTCTTCTTTCTACTTCTGCTTGGAAGGCTTATCAGGATTTTCCAATTGATGTGCGCCGGGCTTTTGAACGTTACCTGCGAAAGCTAAAGGTGCCGGTAATCCGCCTCAAGGGTTCTGACCTCACCCGTGTGCCTTTGGGTTGCCGGGTTTTCCCTCGGGGCCATTGCGATGAGCGAATTATTTTTTGCGAGGACCAACAAGGCAAAATCAGGGTTTGTGCCCTGCTACGTCACAGCGACCGGAGTTATGAGCGATACCTGAAGCGAAAAATTACCTGTCCTGATGAGCAGGAATTCAAGGTTTTGTGGTGAATGGGCTTGTTTCAGGGTTGTAAAAGTGCTATTATACATACAGCTTCGTTCCTCTTTGTGCCACTTTTGGGCGCCAGCCCTTCGTGCGATTTGTTTTTTTAAGGGGGGAATTCCATGCCTATGACTGAAGAGCAATTTCTTTTTGCTGCTTTTATTCATGATTTGGGAAAATTGCTGGAGCGCTCCAAATCGCTGAAACTTTCCGAAGACATTGCAGCAGCCAATACCTACGGACACGCTAAATATTCTGCACAGCTGATAAGAAGCGTGCGCAGTGGTAGTGAAGGAGCCAAGGGTGAATATGACCTTTCTTCCACCTACCTGGGTAGAGTGTGCTCGGAAGAAGTGGAAAAAGCAGTGCTTTCCCATCATCGTCCCCAGACGGTGGAAGAAAAGATAATCCAGCTTGCTGACTGGCTTCAGTCCTCAGAACGGGAGGAAAAGGAGGAAAAAGAGGAGGGAAAAGAACATTACCTCGATGTGCCCCTGGTTTTCCCTTTTGTCTGGGTGGATCGGAATATTGAGCCTCTTTTTTATTCCATAGCCCCGCTTGCGCTAAAAAGCAACAGTTTCTTGCCCACACAAAAGGAGAAAGCAAAGAAGGGTAGCCAGGAATACCAGAAGCTCGCTGCGCAATTTCTGGCCAAGCTTCGCTCGGTGAGAGATTTTGAGCAGTTGGTCAACGTTTGCGAAATTTACCTTTCTCAAGTGCCTGCTCAGACTGTAGGCTACGAGAGTGATATTTCACTTTTTGACCATTCCCGGTTGACCGCTGCCCTGGCGCACTGCCTTTACCGGGATTATCAGAGGGGTTTGTTGCGAGAAAAGGATCTTGACGATGGTAAAGAATGGTTGAAGAAAGATATTGACGATCCCTGGCGCCCTGCAGTGGTTGATAAAGAGCTTTTCTGGTTTGTAAAGCTGGACCTTTCCGGGATTCAAAGGTTTATATTCAACGTTACGTCCAAACAGGCAGCCCGGATGCTCAAAGGCCGCTCAGTTTATCTGGATCTCCTGGTTCGTTACGTAGTCAAACACCTCCTGAAAAAGGCAGGGGTTAGCTCGGTGAACATTGTTTACCTTGGTGGAGGCAACGCTGAGCTTCTGCTACCTTTGGTTGAGGAAAGCCTGCTTGAAGAGGTGCGCCAGAGAGTAAGCGAAATTCTGTGGGAGCTTCATCGTGGGGAAATCTACCTGGCTATGGAGTGGTTGCCGCTGACCCTTAAAGGCCTTTTAAACTTCATCGAAAAGCGGGAAGAGCTTCACGAACGTTTAGATATCCGCAAGAGAAAGCGCTTTATGGAGCTGGGAGAGGAGAAGCTCTATCAACAGCTTTTTGTTCCTCAAGGCGAAGGGCTGGGTGAAGGGGAGAGCTGTTCGGTTTGCCATCGCAGGAGAAAGGAAATTGTTTCCGAAGAAGAACGTCGTTGCGAGGTTTGCCAATCCTTTGTGGACCTTACTGACCAGGTTAGGGAAGCAAAATATTTGCTTGAGCGAGAGGTTGGACCCTCTGATGCTCTTCCGCGGACAGTTTTCGATATTTTCAGGTGTCTGGGGTTTGACGTTAAATTTGCCAGGAGTTTCACACACGATACCAGGGTGTATATTCTTGAGGACGTTTCTCTGAATATTGAGGGAGAGAAAGAACGGCTTGCCGATGGTTTTCTTCTAGGTAGCTTCCGGATTCCGGTTGGGGACTTCCGAAAACTGGCAGGGAAAGAAAACGAAACCGAAAGCGACTCCAGTGATGAGGCAGAAAAGGTTGGCGACGCGCGTCTTGGGTATCTCAAGATGGACGTGGACAACCTGGGGCGACTTTTCGCTGAACTGGCCCAGAGGGAAAAAGAGAGGAGCGAAAGACGCAGAACGACTGCTCTGTCCAGATACCGTGCTTTGAGTAGAAGAATAGAACTTTTCTTCGGTGGCTATGTGGTGAACTTGTTAACCGATAATAAAAACAAATCAAACGATGTATCAAGTAGGACCCTCTTTTATCCGGTTTTCAGTGGCGGTGACGACCTTTTTGTAATCGGCAAGTGGGACAACATCGTTAACCTGGCTGGGGAAATACGAAATAAGTTTGCAGAATACACTAACCACTCAAAGCGAGTTACCCTCTCAGGCGGAATTGCGCTTTTCCCTTACAACTTTCCGGTAATCCGGGCTTCCCATATGGTGGAAGAAGGGTTGGAACAGGCTAAAAACCGTTTTTACCCCGAAGACCGGGAAGACCCCTCTTGGATTTACAAAGATAAAGTAGGCATTCTGGGGGAGGTGTTGAGCTGGAAGGAGTATCAGTTAATGAAGGGACTTTACGAAGAGCTGGCTGCAGGGGTTAAAGAGGGGAAAGTGTCGCGGGCGATTTTCAAGAAGATAGAGCGCTCTCTTTCCGGGCTTACCCCCATTATTGAAGAGTCTCTGCAGGGCAAAATTCATCCACCCCGCATCTGGCGCTTTCTCTATTACTTGCGGGATTATCCTCAGATTGCTCAAAAAATCGAGCGCGTAGTGCTTAACAACCTTTTCGAGAAGGTCAAAATTCGCAATCCACGCCTGGTGCTGGTGGCAGGAAGGTTAGCTGCCCTGGCCACCAGGAAAGTACAGGATAAACAAAAAGCATGAGGAGGGAGGAAAATGCCTCAGGCAAGAACTAATCCAGGGAGAAGTGGCGCTTCAGGTGTCCCTCAGGAAGAACAGTGGAGAAGGGAGGTACGTGAGGACCTTGGCCCGGACTATGTAAAAAAAGTACTTAACTTCGACCGGCTGGATATCGAGCAGTTCAAGCAGTTTAACGAGAAGGTCAAGAGTTTTGTCCAAAAACGTAGTAAAATCAATTCCACCCGTATGCGCAAGATATACGAAATTATTCATCGAGCCAGAAGTCCCCAAGAATTTCTTTTGAGTATACCCCGTTTGGCTTACATGGTGGGTAGAGAGGATAATCCTTGGGAAAAAAAGCTTATAGGCGCTATTTTCATAGTGTTTAACGACTGTGCAGCGGGTGTCAAAACCCAGGAAGACCTGCGCAGCATCCAGCGCTTTGCTGAAGCCCTGGTTGCCTACCACAAATTTTATGGGGATAAATGAGTATCGACGCAAGAAGGAGGGATGACAAGATGAACCGTTTTCTGGGCAAGCTGTTTATCTACTTTGAAATCGAGGCGCTCACCGGTTTGCGCATTGGGGGTGCACGAGATAGCGCTGAGATAGGAGGCTTGGATAACCCGGTCATAAAGACTGTAGATGGCAAGCCCTATATTCCTGCTTCTTCGCTCAAAGGAAAGATCCGCTGCCTTCTGGATCGCAAAGATGGTGTGAGAGTCGCTCGGAGAGAGGGTGACCCCTGTGGTTGTGGTCAGTGCGAGGTTTGCCGGCTCTTTGGTGCTCACTCCGATAAGAACAAAACCCTGACTCGACTTTGCTTCCGCGATGCTTTTTTGAATTTTGAAAAATATCGAGAGTCTCTCAAGGACAGCAAACTGCTTGATGATGAAATCCCACTCACCGAGGAAAAAATGGAGAATATCATTGACCGCCTGAAGGGGACAGCGCAGCATCCCCGACCCATGGAGCGAGTTCCTGCAGGAGCGGTGTTTGATGGCGAGGTTGTGGTCAACTTTTACGAAGGGGATGACGTGAAAAAGCTTATTCGTAAGTTCTGGGAGGGCCTGCGTTTGCTTGTGGATGATTATTTGGGTGGCAGTGGTACCCGGGGTTACGGAAAAGTTACTTTTCGAAATCTCGCTTTTTCCTGGAAAACCCGCAAGGATTATCAGACCAAAAATCAGGCTCATTGGTTTTCCGATATTCCCTTTTCCAATTTCGAGGATGCTGACCACAAACTGGACGAGCTTTGCGAAAAGGTAAGCCAGGCTCTTTATGGAGCAGGTGAACACTAATGAAGTGCCGGGTGGTCAAACTTTTCTCGAAAAACGTAGTCTGCCTGCGTCCCGGGGCGGGACGCATGGACCGGACAGAGAGTATGATTCACGCTGATACGCTTTTCTCAGCATTGTGTAACGCCTTGTTGAAGCTCTACGATGAAGGAGTGCTTTTACAATTTGCAGAAAGAGTAGTGCTTTCCTCACTCTTTCCGGGCTTGCGCAGCGAAGACGGGAAAGACCTGCTTTTTCTGCCTCGCCCGGTAGCTCCATTTTCCACCTCTGATACGGATCTTTTACGGCGCAAGAAAGAAAAAAAAGTGAGCTGGTTTTCCTGGAAGGCTTTTGCAAAGGTAATTTCCAGATTTAACGCGAAGCAATTGCGATTTGACTGCAATTTACTTAATGAAGAAATTTTTGCCTTGGAAGGAAGGTTTGCCTTGCTTTCTGAGGAAAAAGAAATGCTGGGGGCTTTGCAGGGCTTTGGTTTTTTAAGCGGAGTGGAACCTCACGTTGCCATAGACCGTGTGAGCAACACCGCTTTTGAGGAGGGAGGCTTTTATTTTCAAGAAAACCTGGTGCTGACCACGGGTACGGAAGACACAACTCCTTTCCTGTACTTCCTGGTGCACTACGAGCGGTTTGAAGAAGTCTTGCAGCCGGCGCTAAATCTGCTGGTTGAGGAAGGCATTGGCGGAGAGCGCCATCAGGGAAAGGGAATTTTTGATCGGTGGGAAAGCGAGGAAATTGAACTTCCTGACCAGGGGAATTACTTGGCGCTTTTTTCGGTGGCTCTTCCCAACCGGGAGGAAACTGGCAATCTGATTTATTACGACCTGGTTTTGCGGAGGGGTTTCGTTTACCACGGTGGTCCAACCGCTTTTTACAAAAAACCAATTTTCAAGCTGGTTGAAGGCTCAATCGTCCGCCTGCCCTTTGCAGGCTGTAACATTGATGTTGCTCCTCGTGATGATTATAGGGTGATTTCTTACGGCAAAGCTCTGGGTTTTGCGTTTTCCTGAGGTGATGTGCGATGCAGTTAAAAGTTCAGACTGTAACACCGGTTTGTGTCAGTAGCGGAGAAACACTTTCTCCGGTGGTTGATTTTGTACTGGATGCTAAAAAGAATTGTTTGCATATGATAGATTACGAAAAACTTCAACGCTGGCTGGCGGAAAGTGGCGACCGGGAAGCGCTGGGCGAGCTAACCAGGATGGCTCTTGGTCAGTCGGGAAACATAGCTGACTTTTTCGAATCTCGTAAGCTTGATGCAGCTAACTTTGCCCGCGTATCCTGGAGTTGCAGCTCGGCAAAAGAATTGCAGGGGCATTCCCGCAACCTGAAGCTCTCGGTTCTCTCTGTAAAAGGTGCTTTTCTTCCCGGAAGCTCTGTAAAGGGTATGCTACGCACCGCTTTGATGTTTCACTATCTCCGGGATAAGGGTAGGGCAGCTCTCGATGAGATACTTGGTAATAAAAACAAGACTGAAAAGCAAGCCTACACTGGTGAAAATGTTTTCCGCAAGAGGAGCAACGCAGACGAGGGAAGACAGCCAGGAGCTGAAGGCGACGCTTTGCGGTTTTTGCAGGTCAGCGATTCTGATTTTTGCCCGCTTGAGAAATTACGGGTTTATCACCTGGGAAGACAAGGACGCGGAAACAGGCCCATACCTCTTTTTGCGGTGGCCATTCCTCCCGGGGTTGAGTTTAATTTTCAGGTGCGTATCGACCCCAATTTTGAAAAAGCGGATATTCCTGAATACTGGAAGGAGTTTTTTAAGAGAGAAAGAAGCCTTATTGAGGTGCTTAAAGAGTATACCTCGACACTCATAGAGCGGGAAATGCAGGTTCTGAGTATGCTTGGCAATTCTTATCAAGGTTTACTCGGTTTTTACAGGAAGCTGGCAAATTTCAACTTTCCCTTGTTCCGTTTGGGATTTGGAAAGACGTACTTTTTCAACTCCATCGGGATTTTGCTTAAGAATGATGAGATTTCTCACCTGATTAAGGATGCCAAGCGTTTTAAAAACGGCAAATTGGTTTTCCCGACCACCCGCTGGGTGATTCAAGACAAAGACCAGAAAGACAGGCCCTTAGGCTGGCTGGCGGTGAAGTCAGTCAATTACCAGTAAATACTACGAAAGAGGAGTGAAACCTTGAGAGCGAAATTAACCTTTACAGCTCGGGATGGAGAAGGCATTCTGCTGCCCCTTCACTATAACCACCTGCTTCAGCACCTGATTTATCACCTTTTACCCCCGGACTTTGCCGAAAACCTTCACGAAGAGGGCTTTCGCTATGGGAAGCGACGCTTCAAGTTGTTCACTTTTTCGAGAATTCTTCAGAAAGGGCATTTTCGGAAAGTTGATGGGCGCAGACGGTTATTCTTTCCTCATGGTTTTTCTTTTTGCTTTGCAACTCCCCGCTATGAGATACTGGAAAACCTGATTCGGGAAGCCTTACTTCGACGTTCAGCCGACCTTCTGGGTCAGGAAGTTTTTTTGTCGCGGGTCGAGGTGTGCCCGGAAGTGGAGCTGCGGGAAGTAATGTTTCTGCGCTTTCTTTCTCCGGTTACCGTTTACCGAACCACTCAGGCGGAAGGTAAAAGAAGAACTCACTTTTTCAGCCCCGCCGATTCTGAGTTTAATCAGTTGTTGCTTGAGAATGCCCGCAAAAAGTATTTCCTGGTAACCGGGAAGAGCGCGAATGGGTTAAAATTTGCCATTCATCCCTACCACTTTTCCCCGGAGCGCAACAAAGTGGTGGTGCTTTTCAAAGGAACGCCGATTGTGGGCTGGACCGGGGTTTTCAAGGTGGAGGGAGACCCGGAGCTTCTGGAAGTGGTCTATGAGACCGGGTTGGGCAACAAAAACTCAGCTGGATTTGGAATGTGGGAGGTGTGGGAAGATAAAAGAGAAGAGGAGCAAGCCGGAAAAGAGTAAAAGCAGGGACTACCGTAGCCTTTTCTCCCGGCGCTCTTTGCTTTTTCGACTTTACCGTATTACTCAGGAAATTCAACTTGGCAATTATCCCGGCATTTCGGATTTAGCATCCATTCTTGAAGTAAGCGAGCGTACCATTGACCGCTATATTGAGGCACTGCGGGACGATTTTGGAGCGCCCATTGCCTACGATAGGAAGCGCCGGGGTTATTACTTTGAATATCCCTGGTCTATGCCCTTTTCAGGACTCAGCGAGGGAGAGGCTCTGGCTCTGTTCATTTTTTTGAACGTTGCTGAACGCTTTAGAGGTACCCCCCTCGAAGAGGCATTCAACAGGTTGGGAGAAAGGTTGAGTCTGGCTCTTCCTGATAACCTGCAAATGAGCCGGGAAGAGTTTGATATGCTTCTTTCTCCTTTTTTGATGCCCCTTGCTATGCGGGTGGACGTAAGTGAGACTTTTAGTGCGATTTTCAGGGCTGTTACCGAGCGAAAAAGGGTTTTGATTCGCTACCATAGCCTCTCTTCAAGAGAAGTGAGCGAGCGGAAAGTTGACCCTTATCACCTCTACAATTTTGAAGGAGTGTGGTATTTCTGCGGTTTTTGCCATTTGCGGGATGAGGTTCGGGATTTTGCTTTGGACCGCATTGAGGAAGTAAAAGTGCTTGAAGAAAGCTTTGAACGCCCTCAGGACTTTTCGCCCCAGGAGTATTTCAACCGGGCTTTCCGTATGTACCGTGGGGACTTGGTAGAAGTGCGCGTTCGTTTTGACAGCTATCAGGCAGCCTGGATTAAAGAGCGCATCTGGCATCCCACCCAGAAGATAGAGGAGTTGCCCGATGGGGGAGTGGTTTTCACCGTTTGCGCCAATCCGGAAGAAATCAAGCGCTGGGTAATAGGCTATGGGGCTCACGCTGAAGTCCTGGAGCCCGAATATTTGCGGAAAGAAATCCAGGAAGAAATTGCAAAATTGCAAAAGATATATCACAGCGACAGAAAATGACCCTGTAAGGGTGTAAAATGAATTTGGAGAGAAAATTGTTAAAGTGAACGAGTTATTTCCTCGTAGATTACCGCGATGGTTCGGAGAAAGATTTGCATCTTTTATTCTCTAAGAAGGAGGTGATTTTTGAAAGAGCAACAGTCCGAAAATTTTTTCTTATAAAGTGCTTGCTTTAAAAGGGGGATTCGAGGAGGTGGGGAGATTTGCGTTTACGGGTTCAGTTTGCAATCGAGAGGGTTCCCCTTCTTTACCGCAACGCCTTTATGAGTTTCCTCAAGGAAGCTTTGAAGGCCACTCCATCTGGAAGTCATCGCTTTTTCCGTCTCTTTCATTTTGATCAAAAAAGAAGCAACAAAGCTCCCAAGCCTTTCTGCTTTGCGGTGCGTTTTGTCCATGACCTGAAAAGTTTTCAGGAGAATAAAGAGTGGTTTGTGCTTAAATCACCGTTGAGTTTATACTTCTCAACTGTTGATCCCAGCTTGCTGGTGGATTTTTATAACGGGGTAATTTCAAAGCAAATTTATCCCTTTGAAAAAGGCGAGTTTTCTATCCCGTATCCTGAAGTGGTTGTTCCCCTTCGGGAAAAACGAATTACGGGAAATACCGTTATGTTTCGCACTCTTTCTCCGGTTCTTATCGAGGACGCTCAGGGTAAGCCTTTGTTGCCTGATCGAGATGGGGAAAGATTTGCGAGAGAATTCAATTACTACGCAGATGCGCTGCTTTGGGGGATACGGGGAAATGGCCTTCGTGAGAAGCTGGTTTTTCAGCCCTTCAGGATTAAAAAGGAAGTCGTCAAGCATGCCATAAGGGAAAGAGAAGAGACTTCCCGAATTTATACCTTTACCTGCTTTAGCGGTCAGTTCGTTCTCAGGGGGAATCCTGCTGATCTTGAATATATTCAGGCGCTGGGTATAGGCAGACGACGTTCTCAGGGTTTCGGCATGCTGGAGGTGGTTTGGGTTGAGTGAAATTGTCCTTTATCCGAGTAACTGGTTGTATAACGCTGGAGTGGTGGGATTTTTGCATTCCCTGCAGGAAGTAGAGAAAATCCAGGTAGAAGGATTTTTAAAAGAAGATGGAACAGTAGTTTTGCCTGCAAACCTTTTTGCACAACTTAATTGGGATTTGAGATATTTTTCGGAAACGAGACTTGCAGCAATCACAGGACAGGCGAAAATTTACAGAAATTACTGGCAGCCCTCCTGGGATAAAAGTGCTTTTGGAGCCTATGTTGCTGCCCTTGAAAACCTTCGGGAATCGTCTTTGCACTCTTGCAGCGTATGTGGGAGGAATTTTGAAATTCCTGAACCTCATTTGCAGGCACTGGTACAAAGGTTTTCATTTCTGAAAACTTTCTTATCTGGGGTAAGCACCTTCGATGTTCGCCTTAATATGATGCTAGCCCCTTCTATAGGAGAATTTCCAAATAGCTTGTGGAACTTGAGGAGTGGTAGCTGCGTTTGCCCTCTTTGCTCCTTTTTGCTTGTTCATCAACACCTATCATTTTTGGAGCTTATCGATTCGGATGGTAAGGCCAGTACCTCGGTTTTTGTAAACGCTCCTTCTTTTAAGGTGATGTGGTATCTTAACCGTCTGGTCAAGGAGGTTTACAGCAGAGAGAAAATCTCTTTTGTCCGGGAGCTTTTGGGTGTGAGCCTCATAGAGTTTGCGATGCGCGTCAATGCCCAACTTGGAATGTGGACCAAAATGAACATAGAGGTGGTGAGCTGGAAGAGGGATGGCACGATCGATTTTTACGTCCTTCCTTATCAGGTAGCTGACCTTCTCCTTGATTGGCGAGTGGCATCGCTCCTTTCAGATATTGGTGAATTTTCGGTTTTGAAGATGGTGCTTGAGGAGCGTTTTTATGAAATCGTAGAACTTGGAGAAAAGATTATGGCCATCGGTATAAAAAGGAAAAACGAGTGGGGAAAACAGGAAAAGGCATACATCAATCAGCATCTTCGCCTTTCCCGTAACAAGGATCGACCGGATAACTTGGTTAATTTTGCTTCCAGGCTTTTTTCTCTCTATGCCCTTATTCAGGAAAAACAGGGGGTGAAGGGTAATGAGCGATAGAGAGCAGTTGTTTTCAGAACTTGAGAGAGTGTGGGAAGAAATTCTTAAATCACTATCCATGGCGGGAGCAGGGGCGGAAGAATTCAGTAGGGTTGTGAACTTGCTTTCTGATTTCAGCTTGCAGTTGCAGGACGCTTTGGAGTATGCGCTAAAGAATGCCGATGCTTCTCAAAGGGTAGCGCTTGAGAGGCTCTACAATGCTTTAACCAGGGAAAGCGCAAAGGCACTTTGCGATAAGCTTCACAGGTATGGCTTCGGCTTGCGGGGTACTGAAGTCCATGGACGGATTTACGATTCTGAGAAAAAATCGCCTAAGGGTCTGGCTTATCGGATTCTTGAGCTGACCAGAATGGGTAAAAGAGATGAAGTTTTCTTTTCGCTGCTCAATGTTTTTCAGGGACATCCGATTAATCCGGACTTGGCCAAAGTTTTCAATCCCGCTTATTCAGATGACCTTTTCAAGGTGTTCATATATTCTTTTCTGAGTGGTCTTTTAGGAGAAGGCTATAGACAGAGTGAGGAGGGATGAAAAAATGAAAAACATTACCATTACCGTTATTTATGAAGCGCAGGCCTTGAATCGTGATGAGAAGCTGGGAGGTAATATTCTCTCTATCAAAAAGCTGACTCGGGGAAAGGAAACTTTGAGTTTTATTGGTAAACCTGCTCTGCGTCACTATCTCTTTTCGGCTCTTCAGAGGGCTTATCCCAGCGACTGGTGCCCAGCTCCGGTTACCGGGCAGGGGGAGGTGGTGCAGTTTGACATTCTCCAGGCTGATATTCTGACCTATGCCGAGCTCGACGCTTTTGGCTATATGTACACGATAGGTGAGCAGGCTTCAATCACTCGTCGGGCTCCAGTGGGAATAACCAAAGCTTTGTCCTTTTCCCCTTATCAGGGAGACATGGCGTTTTATGCTAACCATGACCTGGTAAACCGGGGAATAAAGAATGGTCTTTCAGTAACACCTAATCCCTATAACAAAGAGGAACATTGCAGTTTTTACAAAGCGAGTTTCACCATAGATACTCAGATTTTGGGCCAAGACGTGTGGATTGTTAGTGGGGTGAGTTTTCAAAATGGTACTTTGACTCTCACTTTATCAGGTGGGAACAAAAAAAGTATCACGAAAGAAATAACCCCCGTTAAAGAGCGGGAAGATACTGAGGGCTGCTATGAGTGCTTAAACGGTGAAGGCGAAAAGGTGGGCGAGATTAGGGTTCAAAAATTGAGTTCAGGCAAATGGGAAGTAACCTTTCTGCTGGAACCAGATATAAAGCAAAAAAGGATAGAGCAGCTTCTCGAGACCATAAAGAATGGACTTTATGCCCAATCGAGCAACGAGCTTAACACCTTGATCCCAATTTTCTTGGTTGCTTCCGGGGTAAAAGTTCCTTCTCCAGTCTTTCACTCTTATCTTGTGTTGGGTTCGGATGAGGACAGAGAAGGGTCTGATTTTCAAGTTTCTGGACTTCTTGATGGACTGAGTAATTCCTGGGTGGAAGGCCCTGTCTTTGTCTTTGAGAGCAAGAGGGTCAGATGGGACAGAAGAGAAAAGGAAGAAGCCTCGAAAAAGTGGAACGCCCGGCTTAAGGCGGAGTGGAATGACTTTAAAAAAGAACTCTTTAGCTTTGGTGATACAAGAGAGGGGGAAGCGGAATCGTGAAGGGTGAACCTGTTAAAGCTTTGCGAGTGGTCCTTTATCAACCTCACGCTCACTACCGACTTCCCTTTACTTATCGCAGGAGGCACAGTTATCCTATTCCCCCTTATTCCACGGTGCGTGGTTTTCTGTGCAATGTTTTGAACATTCGAGGTCATACTCTTGGGAGAGATCCCGAGGCAAACGAGGATTTTCAAAGACTCAAAGCGGCCAAAATAGGAATTGCTGGGCGGTTTGAGACCAAAACCACCGAATATATGTGGTTTCGCAATTTGGGCAAAAAGCAGCACATTAGCCGTTTTGGTTCTGCAGAGGGACGCACAATGTGGGGGGTGGGAGAGCACCCCGGGGGCCAATTGCCAGTCTGGGTTGATGTGCTCAATGAAGTCAGGATTGTTGTGTATCTTGTGCACGAAGACTATGCTTTTTTGGAGCGCCTTTGCGAGAAGATTCAAAACCCTTCAGAGCGTTTTTATCCTCTCTATCTTGGACGCTCTGAAGACTGGGTAGTTGTGGAGGATGTAAACAAAGATGTTTCACTTGAGTTTAAGGCAAAGGATGCTGATTTTGAGCACTTTTTTTGGGTGCCCGAGAAATTGTTTCTGCCGCCTGGTGGTAGTTTTGACTTCACTCAGGTAGAGGGGATTTTTTACCGGGTACCCTTCTTCTGGGAATTGCGAGAGGGGAGTCGGGACTTTCGGTATGTTCTTGCCAAGCTCAGCGATGGTCGCATCAAGAATATCAGCTTTTTGTTTGACAGCTCTTTTGGCCGAAAGGGTCTCCCGGTGTTTTTGCTAAATCCGGGTGTGTGAGGAGAGATTGCAATGAATATGGTGCTTGCTAAATCCAATCAGGTACGTTTGAGAGACCATATTCAGGATTTAAATATGGTGTTTGAGAGCTTCAGGGAGAAGCTTGCAGAAAGCGCCTTCTGGGCTGAAATTGAGCAAACCTTGCGCCTTGCGATTTTGTGCCATGACCTTGGAAAGGTTTTACCTTCTTTTCAGCTTAAGGTCTTGGGGAATGAGGGGTATCAGCCGTTCGATATTCATTTTAACATTCCACACTCTCTGGCTTCGCTATTTTTTGTTGACCCGACGTTTTTGGAAAAAGAAGTTGGAAGGGAAAGAGCAGATTTTCTTTTGACCACAGTGGCTTTTCACCACTTCCGAGAGAATTTCTTTGAGTATCTGGGAGGAAGAAACGACCAGCTGGTTGCCTTTTGTAAAAAATTGCTACAGGATGAAGAGTGGCGAGAAGGTCTTTTGCAGAATCTCAAGCAGGAGATGGAGGGAATAACAACCCTTGCAGAGCATCCCGGGCTTTTAAGCTTTAACCGCAAGCTGGCAGAGGCTCTGGCAAATGGCCTGACATTGCTCGATTTTGTATTCCTTCCTTATCGTGCTGAGGGCTTACCAGCGAGGTTGGGGTTTAAGGGGGAACGGGAGCGCTTTTTTGTGCTTTTGAGCGGTTTTCTCCAGCGCTGCGATCATTTTGCCTCTTTTTGTGAAGAAGAAGGGCGATTTTTTAATCCTGAAGAAAAAGGCTTGACCGGTGAAGAGGTGTGGAATAAGCTGACCAGTTCTCTAAGAGAAAAAGCCGGGGTTAGCAAGCTGTGGCAGGAAGAGATATTGGAAGGGAAACGTGAGCAGAACTTTATCCTGATTGCTCCGACAGGTTGTGGAAAGACTGAATTTGCTTTTCTGTGGGCGGGAGGTAGTAAGCTTTTTTATACCTTACCCCTGCGCGCTGCCGTTAACCAGATGTACAGAAGAGGCAAGATGCTGTGGGGCGATAGCTTAGGATTGCTTCACTCCGATGCCGACCTGGTTTTTCTGGAGGAAGCATTAGGAAAAACCGGTTCTGAGTACGAGGATAACTACACCGCTTATCACTTGTCTCGGCAGCTGGCCTTTCCAGCCTGTATATCTACTGGTGACCAGTTTTTCCCTTATGCTTTGCGTCCGCCTGGATACGAAAAAATTTATGCCACTTTCTCTTACGCGCGTCTGGTCATTGATGAAGTGCAGGCTTATTCACCGGAGGCTGCTGCTATAGTTGTGAAATTCACCGAGGATTTGACAAAGATGGGTGGTAAATTTCTCCTCATGACTGCTACACTTCCAGAGTTTGTAAAAAGAGAAATCATGCAGCGCACTGGTGTTCCAGAAGCTTCTTTCATCAACTTATATGAGAAAGAACGAGCCAGGTTTGAACGTATTAGGAAGCACCGGGTTAAGGCTTTTAGGGCTGAAAACCCTTCTTTTCTTACGGAAAGAATTCTTGAAGAAGCAAGGCGCGACGGTGGACAACGAGTGCTGGTGGTTGTAAACACCGTTCCCAGAGCCCAGGAGCTTTATAAAGAACTGCGCAACTTAAAGAGTCAGGATATAGAGCTTTTGCTTCTTCATTCGCGTTTTACCGTTTCGGATCGCCAGAGCCTGGAGGAGGAAGTAGAGAGGAGTTTCAGGAATCCCAAGGAGGTTCCCGATGGTGCTAAAATACTTGTTGCCACTCAGGTGGTAGAGGCTTCTCTTGATATGGATGCCGATATTCTGTTTACAGAGCTTGCTCCTTTGGACTCTCTGGTGCAGAGGATGGGCAGGGTTTTGAGACGCATCGGCCCTCAGTTTGATAGCCCTGGAGAAGGGGTATATCGCGCTCCAAGCGGGAAAGAATACAGGATTACTTTAAATGTGCCCAACGTATACCTTTTTTCCACAGAAGAAACCATCAAAAGTTCTCCCTACCCCTGGGAATTGCTTGCAGGTAGCATCCTTATTTTCAACGGGCTCTTTGCGGGTAAAAGTGAAGAGGAAATCAAAGAAGAGATTGTAAACGCTGTGAACGAGCAAGGTAAAAATTCTCTGGAAATTGAAGAGGGTGAAATTTTGCTCTCTGAGTACGATAAATATCGCCTGGTTTGGTTTTTCTATCAGGCAATGGAAGAAACAAATACAGAGTACATTAAGACCTTCTTTAATACGCTTTCGATTTTGGATGCTGGATATGTATCTTCAAGAAAAAGCGAGGCACAAAAGGTTTTCAGGAGAATTACCGACGTATCAGTTGTGCCAGAGAATCTCCTACAGGCTTTTTATAGGGATGTTGTTGCTTTCGTAAGTGATGACCTTTGTGAAGAAAGGAAAAGCTTTGCGGCCTTTAAGAGGGATATCCTGTCGAAATACGTGGTTTCCGTTTCCTGGGCGGTGGCTAAGGAAGCGGTGACGAAGGGTGCTAAAGCTTTTCACAGGCTTTTCAACTTGGCTTCAAGCTACGAACAGGAACTTTTCGGTAAGTATCCTCTCCAGAGCTGGCTGGACAATGTTTTTGTTGTTCCTGGCGATTATAGCGATTTGGGTTTCACAAAAGTGAAAGCAAAGGAGCAGAAAGCAATGGCGGATGATGGAAACATCCTTTGATTCTCTACGCATTACTGGCGTTAAAATAAACTACTTTTTTATTTGCAAGCGAAAACTCTGGCTGTTTGACCGTGGTATACAGATGGAACAGGAGTCGGAGCGGGTTTTGCTGGGAAAACTCCTTGATGAGTACAGTTATCCCAGAAAGAAACGCCGGAGAGTCACCATTGATGACCTTATAGCTATCGACCTGGTTGAGGGGGATACTGTAAGGGAAGTCAAATACAGTAAGGTTTTCGAAAAAGCAAGCATCATGCAGATTGGGTACTATCTTTTTTATTTAAAGGGCCTGGGTATTAACAAAAAAGGCATCATTTCCTATCCGAGGCTACGAAAGAGTAAGGAAGTGGTTCTTACCGATGAAATGATAAGCGAACTCAAAGAGGCTATGAAGGGTATCGAAGAGGTTTTGACAATGCCCTCTCCACCGGTTGCGGAGAAAAAGCCCTATTGTAGGAAGTGTGCTTATTTCGAGTTTTGCTTTGGATGAACCCATGCAGTCTTATTACCTTTTATGTAGTGGTACTCTGAAGAGGAACGAAAACACTCTTTTGGTTGAAAAGAGCGATGGGGAAAAGAAAGTGATTCCCATCGAGAATATTGATTCTATCCATGTTTTTGGCCAGATGAACTTTAATAAAGAACTTCTAGTGTTTCTGGCCCGGGAAGGTAAGCCCCTGCATATTTATAATTATTACGGTAACTATAGTGGCACCTTTTTGCCCAGAGACAAAAATGTTTCCGGAGAGCTTCTGGTGCGCCAGGTTGAACATTATCTTGACCCCCAAAAACGCTTCTTTTTGGCCCTGGCGTTTGTTGAGGGGGCCATGTTTCACGCCAAGCGTAATCTTCGAGAGTATTCCGGGACTGAACCTTTCATTCAAAAAATTGAGGAAGAGCTTGATAAGGCTTACTCTGCAACTTCTATTGCCGAACTGATGGGTTGTGAAGGTAGAGCTAAGGAGATTTATTATCAGGCTTTTAATCTCTTTTTAAAAGAGGAATTTTATTTTGAGAAAAGAGAAAAACGTCCACCCTCCAACCCGGTAAATGCGCTTATCTCATTTGGTAATTCACTCATTTATACCACCATTCTTTCTGAGTGTTATCGGACCCAGCTTAATCCTACCATAAGCTATCTCCATGAACCACGAGAAAGGCGTTTTTCTTTGTGTCTCGACCTTGCCGAAATATTTAAACCTTTAATCGCTGACCCACTGGTTTTTCGCTTGATTAATACCGGTTTGATTACCAAGGATGACTTTGACCAAGACCTCAATGGTTGCTACTTGAACGACAGGGGGAAGGAAAAGTTTCTTAAGGCTTTTGACCAGAAGCTTAAAACTACCATTAAACACCGCCGCCTTAAAAGAAAGGTTTCCTACCGTACTATTTTGAGGCTTGAGTGTTACAAACTTATCCGGCATCTTTTGGGAGATGAAGTATACGCTCCTTTCAAGGCGTGGTGGTGATGGCTTACTGCATTGTGACTTATGACATTGGAGAAGAGCGGGTTAATCGGGTTAGGAAAGTGCTTAAGCGCTATCTTAACTGGGTTCAGAATTCGGTTTTTGAGGGGGAAATTAGTGAGGGAAAGCTTGAGAAATGTTTGCAAGAACTAAAGAGTGTTATCAACGCAGATTCTGATTCGGTTTATGTGTATTGTTTCGAGATCAGGGAGTATTGTAGGAAACGGGTTGTTGGTTGCGAAAAGGAGAACACTTTTAACCTTATTTAATATTTTTGGTTACTGCATCGGGGGGCCTTACTTGTCCAGGTGTTTAAAACGAGTTTCTTATAAAGGATTGAGTGCATTTTTGGGATGTAGCGTCAAACACTACTCCAGCTTCGATGCAAAAATATCGCTTTCAGCTTCCATTTTTATTCTTTTTGCGAGGTTGTGCAGCTCTTGTGAGTTGCACAACATAAGTCTATTTTCTTTTTTAGAGAATGACTGGGTTTTATCTGAACTATGTGGGATTTAAACGGCTCAAGTAGCCTCTTTAGCTCATTGATAAGGTCGGTTTTATCTGAACTATGTGGGATTTAAACGCATCGTATTCATCATAGACAATCAAAATATCACCATAGTTTTATCTGAACTATGTGGGATTTAAACTATCCTATCACCAAGCCACTTAAGCGCATCAGTTACTGTTTTATCTGAACTATGTGGGATTTAAACGGACCGATATAAAAAAAGGCTGGGCGTTCAAGCCCAGTTTTATCTGAACTATGTGGGATTTAAACGGACAAGGCGCTTTTGATATTCATCGGTAACAACAAGAGTTTTATCTGAACTATGTGGGATTTAAACAGCAGAAAGGCAAGTGTAGGTATATGTTTCACCGTGTTTTATCTGAACTATGTGGGATTTAAACGCGCAGATTTTAAGCTTTTTCCTCTTGACCATATCAGTTTTATCTGAACTATGTGGGATTTAAACGCAACATTCCAGCGCCCATCAACACTACCGAAATAAGTTTTATCTGAACTATGTGGGATTTAAACGCAGGAGTATCGCAAATATAGCGCAAGCGAGACCAAAGTTTTATCTGAACTATGTGGGATTTAAACACGAGGGATAGACAAAACGCCAGCAGAGCTGGCGGGTTTTATCTGAACTATGTGGGATTTAAACAAGTCTTTGCGGTTTCAGCCGCACCAGCGAGACCAGTTTTATCTGAACTATGTGGGATTTAAACTAATATCCCCACCAATCCATCGGAAAGCCGCCACATCGTTTTATCTGAACTATGTGGGATTTAAACGACGTTCCTGATTGGGTCCTGGATATGCACACCAAAGTTTTATCTGAACTATGTGGGATTTAAACATCCCTTCTGGCATAACGGTGTCGTCGAGTTTCCCAGTTTTATCTGAACTATGTGGGATTTAAACTTGTTAAAATATTTACCAAAGAAAAAAATGACTATTTGTTTTATCTGAACTATGTGGGATTTAAACGCTTATAGAGCACAGAAAATCTTGTCTCTTGTTCCAAGTTTTATCTGAACTATGTGGGATTTAAACTTTTTGGTATTTGTCTTTTGTAATGCCGAGTTTAGCGTTTTATCTGAACTATGTGGGATTTAAACTAATCATTAGCACAATAACTCCACGTGTGCTTGAGAGTTTTATCTGAACTATGTGGGATTTAAACATTTCGAAAAGCCTCTTATCAGATATTCAACCGTATGTTTTATCTGAACTATGTGGGATTTAAACTATTATAGGAGCGGTCACCAAGCTATGCCGCTTCTGGGTTTTATCTGAACTATGTGGGATTTAAACGAGCTTTCCGATATGCATATTCATTATAGGGCGCTGGTTTTATCTGAACTATGTGGGATTTAAACACTGCTCTTGTAGAGGTTATTTTCGGTGATGACGCATATGTTTTATCTGAACTATGTGGGATTTAAACTTACATTGTCGGGAATGAATTTATCAGAAAGGTAATGTTTTATCTGAACTATGTGGGATTTAAACCCGCTACCGCCGTCAAGGTTTACATCAAGAAGGGGGGGTTTTATCTGAACTATGTGGGATTTAAACTACTGATTGTTGCAGGAAGCGGTTTGGTCGGCCTCAGTTTTATCTGAACTATGTGGGATTTAAACTCACCAAGCAAGTTGCCCCTTTTCACTTCACGCCCAGTTTTATCTGAACTATGTGGGATTTAAACGCTGGTAAGAAGGCGCTTATTGCTCGTTCTAAAGGGGTTTTATCTGAACTATGTGGGATTTAAACGAAAGCGCCTCCTGGACCTTTTCGTCTTCAAGTATCGTTTTATCTGAACTATGTGGGATTTAAACGCTGACTTGGCGGGGATGGTTGCGGGTAATACTTATGTTTTATCTGAACTATGTGGGATTTAAACTATAATAACGTTACGGTTAATATTGCTCGCTATGTTTGTTTTATCTGAACTATGTGGGATTTAAACTTGTCATTCCTGCCTTTTCACGAAATTCCACTATCGTTTTATCTGAACTATGTGGGATTTAAACTTACGTATCTTTAGATAAGCCTTTTCCATAAAAAACAGTTTTATCTGAACTATGTGGGATTTAAACTGTGGACAATTGATAAGGTTATTACTATTGTGATGAGGTTTTATCTGAACTATGTGGGATTTAAACAAACAACGCCGTCCAGACCTTGCCCCACTGCCTTATGTTTTATCTGAACTATGTGGGATTTAAACCAAGCTGTTGATAACGGTGTTCCTATATCTACTCCAGGTTTTATCTGAACTATGTGGGATTTAAACCGCATCGAACGCCTAAACTCTGATATCATGTACCTTGTTTTATCTGAACTATGTGGGATTTAAACGTTATTCTCTTTGCTCATAATTATGCTGCGCTTCCGGGTTTTATCTGAACTATGTGGGATTTAAACTACACATAGAAGCGGAACGGGCACAAAAACAGCAGAGTTTTATCTGAACTATGTGGGATTTAAACTTTCTTCTTTTCTTCTTCGGTTTTCAGGTATTTTGCTAGTTTTATCTGAACTATGTGGGATTTAAACTCCCTTTTATTACAAAAACAAATGCTTTCGCATATTGTTTTATCTGAACTATGTGGGATTTAAACCGTCCCCAGCTCCAGAAACGACCCCGTCATCAACAAGTTTTATCTGAACTATGTGGGATTTAAACCACGCATCGGCACTGCGGATGCACAGGAATAATCCCAGTTTTATCTGAACTATGTGGGATTTAAACGGTTGCTTGCCCGGGAGCAACACGACATCCACATTCGTTTTATCTGAACTATGTGGGATTTAAACTAATACCAGACGCCCCTACGATATAATACAAATTCGAGTTTTATCTGAACTATGTGGGATTTAAACGTGACTGTGCGTGAGGTAGAAGTAGAAGTAGAGAACGGTTTTATCTGAACTATGTGGGATTTAAACTCATTCTCCACTCACCTCCGGCTTTACAATCGTTATCTGTTTTATCTGAACTATGTGGGATTTAAACTATCGATTGGCGGCAGAGAAATGAGGCTCTACAAAGGTTTTATCTGAACTATGTGGGATTTAAACCTGAAGGCTACGGTAAGTTTGAGGGAATATGAGGGGAAGGTTTTATCTGAACTATGTGGGATTTAAACATCACTTCACCTCCCAAACATTCGTGTCCCACCCAGCGTTTTATCTGAACTATGTGGGATTTAAACTTTCCATAAAAAACACCTCCCGCTACATAATATAGCGTTTTATCTGAACTATGTGGGATTTAAACTCTCAATTTTCTCTTTCAGCTCATCGAATTCAGAGCGTTTTATCTGAACTATGTGGGATTTAAACGCGTCATACTCATACTCAACACGCCTTGCCTCCCTCAGTTTTATCTGAACTATGTGGGATTTAAACACCGGATTGCAAAAGGAGTAGTTGTCATATAGCCACGTTTTATCTGAACTATGTGGGATTTAAACACATTCATACGCTCGTCTCTTACCTCACGATAGTCCTGTTTTATCTGAACTATGTGGGATTTAAACTTGTTGTTAACAGCCTGCCGTTGGTCGTCTCGACCAAGTTTTATCTGAACTATGTGGGATTTAAACGTGAGCTTTCTTAGGCCCTCGATAAACTTTTTACCAGTTTTATCTGAACTATGTGGGATTTAAACGGGGGAAACATCAACAGATAAGGAACAAGCGTTCAAAGTTTTATCTGAACTATGTGGGATTTAAACACCCGGGAGGAAGCCGAGGAGTGGCTCAAAGAACACGAGTTTTATCTGAACTATGTGGGATTTAAACCTGAAGGCTACGGTAAGTTTGAGGGAATATGAGGGGAAGGTTTTATCTGAACTATGTGGGATTTAAACATCACTTCACCTCCCAAACATTCGTGTCCCACCCAGCGTTTTATCTGAACTATGTGGGATTTAAACTTTCCATAAAAAACACCTCCCGCTACATAATATAGCGTTTTATCTGAACTATGTGGGATTTAAACTCTCAATTTTCTCTTTCAGCTCATCGAATTCAGAGCGTTTTATCTGAACTATGTGGGATTTAAACAAAACTGCTTTGTGGAAAAGGGAATTGGGTTCTGTGTTTTATCTGAACTATGTGGGATTTAAACGTCAAAAAAGAAACCACCAGTCTGGTCAGCATTAGTTAGGTTTTATCTGAACTATGTGGGATTTAAACACTACAACCACAAGTTTTGTCCATTCTGTTATGCTCGTTTTATCTGAACTATGTGGGATTTAAACGGAAGTAATTGCAATAGGGCTTGTGAGCAGTGAAAGTTTTATCTGAACTATGTGGGATTTAAACACCTATAGGTGGTGGGTTCCCAAGCATAATTTATAAGTTTTATCTGAACTATGTGGGATTTAAACGTTATTTGTTCAGAAGCATTTATCTTTCCGACAATTGTTTTATCTGAACTATGTGGGATTTAAACAGACTTTGCTCAATTTTACTACGCCGATGAACCAACAGTTTTATCTGAACTATGTGGGATTTAAACATTTTTCTTGATTTTTATGCTTATTTGTCTGTCGCGTTTTATCTGAACTATGTGGGATTTAAACGTTCTTGAGACAGGTAAGGTTCTCCCTTCTTTTTTTGGTTTTATCTGAACTATGTGGGATTTAAACCTCTTGCAAGAGCTTCTGCTTCTTCATCGGTGATATAAGTTTTATCTGAACTATGTGGGATTTAAACGTAGGACAATGCTCTTCTCAAACAAAAGGGCCTTGCCGGTTTTATCTGAACTATGTGGGATTTAAACTTTCGGCATAAATGGTATTGAGGTGGGAAATCCTAATGTTTTATCTGAACTATGTGGGATTTAAACACGAACCAACGAGCCGTTCTTAAACCAAGTCTACTTGGTTTTATCTGAACTATGTGGGATTTAAACCTTTCCTGTATTTTCTCTTGTTTTTAGTGTAGACAGTTTTATCTGAACTATGTGGGATTTAAACAGAGGGCATGTGAGGAGCATTTTTGGACGGTATAGGTTTTATCTGAACTATGTGGGATTTAAACCGACAAGATCTAGGCTCGACAAGATCTAGGCTCGACGTTTTATCTGAACTATGTGGGATTTAAACGTGAAAAAGCAGGCAGGGAGAGAGAAAACTATCATAGGTTTTATCTGAACTATGTGGGATTTAAACGCGTAAAGCCAGCGGTGACCCGTTCTCTGAGCACTGCGTTTTATCTGAACTATGTGGGATTTAAACTTGATAGTAATAACCCAAGTGCATTCGCCGCAAGTATGTTTTATCTGAACTATGTGGGATTTAAACGGATATAGAATTTGCGCTTCATTGCTTTTGCTCCGCGTTTTATCTGAACTATGTGGGATTTAAACGCGAATGGGGAGCTTTGGAGCCAGCAAAGAGAGCGTGTTTTATCTGAACTATGTGGGATTTAAACAAAAACAAGGAGCGGAGAGCAAATTGAGGAAGTATTGTTTTATCTGAACTATGTGGGATTTAAACTTTTTCTCTGGGTAGTAATCCTCTGCCCAGAGGACGGTTTTATCTGAACTATGTGGGATTTAAACAAAAAGAAGATGGAGTATAGAATTGCAGTAGAGATAAGTTTTATCTGAACTATGTGGGATTTAAACGCGATTGCAGGTTGCGAAGGGGATGGAAGTAGCTTAGGTTTTATCTGAACTATGTGGGATTTAAACTTCTTATCTCTGGTTCTGGGTGCGGGTATCTTGCTGGTTTTATCTGAACTATGTGGGATTTAAACAAAGCCCATCTTCAGTTATCCCTATTCTCGTTTCCCCGTTTTATCTGAACTATGTGGGATTTAAACCACGCGGGACCGCAACCTTCCTCAGCACATCATCAGCGTTTTATCTGAACTATGTGGGATTTAAACAGGCCGTGCAGGGGGCAAGGGATAGTGTCCAGTCTCTGTTTTATCTGAACTATGTGGGATTTAAACAAATCCGAGCTTATCGGGGATAAGTGCATCTTCCGCGTTTTATCTGAACTATGTGGGGGTCTGTCAAGTTTTTTGTGTAAACCCCTTAATTGGTAACTAGTTTAGAGGTAAGGCTCAATCCTTTCTTTGAACAGAATTATCAACTGGGATAGAATCAGTCCCCAGTTTTTCACTGACACTGTCCACTTTTCGGTCACATCCATGGTGACCAGGTACAGGATCTTGATAAGGGCATCGTCATTGGGAAGCGCCGCTTTGCTTTTAGTTGCTTTTCGCAGTTGGCGGTGAAAAGCCTCGATGATGTTGGTTGTGTATATCAACCTCCGTATCTCGGGAGGATAATTGAAGCAGGTGGACAACTCGTCCCAGTTTCTAATCCAGGATTTTACCGCCAACGGGTACTTGGCTTGCCACTTGTCTTCTAGAGCTTGCAAGGCGCTGAGAGCTTCTTCCTGGTTCACTGCCTTGTAAATGGCTTTGAGATCTTTGACAAACTGAGAACGGTCTTTGTAGCTGACGTAACGCACAGAGTTTCTTATCTGATGGACTACGCATTTTTGCACTTCTGCTTGAGGAAAGATGGCTTTGATGGCCTGGCTTATCCCGGCAAGGTCGTCAGCCGAGATAATCAGTATATCCTCAACTCCGCGGTTTTTTATGTCGCTTAATACCGACAGCCAGAACCTGGCACTTTCGGCTTCGCCAATCCATATACCCAAAACATCTTTCCGGCCGTCAAGATCGATGCCTATTACTACGTAGGCTGCTTTTTTAACAACCTGGCCGTCTTGCCGCACGCTGTAGTGCACTGCATCAATGAAAATGAACGGGTATATCGGCTGCAAAGGCCTGTTCTGCCACTCCCTGACAACCGGAAGTATCTTGTCTGTAATGCTTGATATCAGGGATGGCGAGGCGTGAACCCCGTATATCCTTTCCAGGTGCTCCTGTATGTCGCGGGTGCTCATTCCCTTGGCATACATGGACAGTATCTGGTCTTCTATGCTAGAGATATCTCTCTGGTATTTCTTGACTACTATCGGCTCGAATTCGCCGTTACGGTCGCGGGGAACGCTTATCTCTAAGGGTCCAAGTTCAGTCTTTACCTTCTTTTTGCTGTGACCGTTTCTTGCGTTGTCTGTCTTTTTGTTGCGGTAGTCATAGCGGCTGTAGCCCAGTTCGTTTTCGAGCTCAGCTTCTAACATTTCTTCGATGAGCTCGCCCATGAGGGACTTAATAGCGTCCTGGGCGTCTTGGGCCGTGACCAGGTTGTTCTCTTTGATGAACTCTCGAAGCTGTTTTCTTAATAGTTTTTCCTTTTTCATTTTCATAACCCCCTTGGTAAAAGTTTATCTTTTTCCCAAAGGGGTTTACACAGTTTATTGTACAGTCCCCTATGTGGGATTTAAACCATTTGGGCGGCCAGGTGGGACTTCTGACAGGGCTCCCAGTTTTATCTGAACTATGTGGGATTTAAACCGAACTTACATTCGAACCCATCCCGGAAGGTTGCGTGGTTTTATCTGAACTATGTGGGATTTAACGGTGCTGATTTGTAGTGGTTAAGACGTTTTATTCATGCTAAAATAACTTTGTGAGCACTTAAAGAGCAGTTTTTCTTAGCATAAGATGAGGGAGTTATTGCGCGCCGATGCTTGCGGAAAACCTTTTCAAGATAGGTTTGTTTTTCGCTTTCTGTTCTTCGCTCTCTCTGGCGGTTTACGTAACCGCTCATTTTCGGAATGGGCTAAGAGTTCACATTTTGCACACCATATGTACTTTTCTCGGTTTGTGGTCGCTGGGTCTTCTGCTGGTGAGAGTTGCTCCCACTTACCAGGAAGCCCTTTTCTGGCAGCGTCTCTCTGCCCTGGGTTGGACAACCATCTACAGCTTACTTCTCCATTTTTCTCTAACTTTGACCGAGAGCCACCTTCTCAAGAGATGGTGGCTCTACCCCCTGGTTTACTTTCCGGCTTTTTTGAATCTCTTGATTTTTTCTCTTTTGCCGGGCTTTGCTGGGACGGCTCAACAGCTTTTGCAGGGTAATTCCGGGTGGGTAGTCCTGCCCCGGGCTGATTTCTGGAACTGGTTTTTCAACCTTTATTGTGTTTCTTTCACTGTGATTTCCGGAGCTCTGTTCCTGCGCTGGGCAAGAAGGCTCCACAAGGCGGGGCAAAGAAGGATGGGATTTACGGTTGCTTTCTCTCTTTTTTCCTCCGTTGCACTAGGTGTTTTTCTGGACCGAGCTTTTTCCCCGGGGCACTTTACAGAGTTTTCCAACCTGGCACCAGCCATCGCCCTTTTTCCAGTGACTGTGCTTTCTGTCTTTTCCAGGACCCAGCAAGAATTTCTGGGAATGAAGCGGCAGGGCTTTTCTCGTGAAGTCGCGAGGGGTGAAGTGCTGAGCGAAGCAGATAAGCTGGCTCTTTATGCTCATCTGGCTGGAGTACACATTCTGGGAGGTTTCCTGTATGTGGTAATTTCGGTATTACTGCTTGGCCGTTCTCTGGAGGCTCAGGCTTTTCTGTGGGGAGCTTCGTTTATCCTTCTGGGAATGGGGATTTACTACCTCTGTGCCTGGAAAACTCCTGAAAAGCGTCGGGATCTGGGACTTGCCGTGGCTTTATCACTTTCGGCTCTTCTTATTTTCTTGAGGGTTGTTTCTCTTTCGAAGGAGCAGCCTTTGCTTTTCCTACCTCTTTTGTCTTTTCTTTTGCCCACCATTCTTGTGGGAAATTTTGGGGCTTTTGCGATCATCAGCGTTACTCTCTCGCTGATGCAAGTCTGGGCCTGGTTTAATTTGCCTCTTTCTGGGGTATTTTCTTCATCCATGCTTTTCGTTGCCCAGCTTCTGGTAACGGTTGTTTTTGCGCTCTTTGTACTGCTTGTTTTCTATATTCGCAATGTCTACCTGAGGCGCCTTGAAGAAAATCGTGCCCAGCTGGAAGCTCAGCAAACTGTGGCTCGCCTTTCCGCGCAGCTTGTGGGGATGCAGCCTGGCTCCTTAGAGAGAGAGTTGGAGTCTGTTTTAGGTGAACTGCTTAAAAGCCACGATATGGACTATGGTTGCTTTTTTGTTTTTAACAGGGAAGGCGATCTGCGCTGCAGGGTACATCTTGGTGGTGAGGTTTCTGGTTTTACCTGTCGCGATTCTCAAGAATCTCAAGCGAAGTTCCTTTCTGCTTTAAAGGAAATTGCAAAAAATGAGGAAATTTTTGTAGTTGGTGATATCAAAAAGCTTCCCCTCGGCCAGGAACAGTTTGCGGAGTTTTTTGAAAAAGCAGGCATGCGTTCTGTGATTGTTCTTCCCATTCGAAGGGGCGAGAGATTGCTGGGTATTCTGGCCCTGGGAGCTTTGCACAAAAGGTCCTTCTCTGCCTATCAAGAGGAATCGCTGAAGATTTTGAGCAGCGTCCTGGCTGATGTTCTGGAAAGGGTGGAAGCGGAATTAGAACTTCGACATATGGCTTTTTACGATGCACTCACTGAGTTGCCTAATCGCACGCTTTTCATGGACCGCCTGCAGAAAGCGCTCCAGCTTGCCCGACGCACTGGCAAGCTGGTTGCGGTGGTCTTCGTCGACCTTGATGCTTTCAAGGTGATCAACGATTCGGAAGGTCATGAAATGGGCGACCGGCTCCTTAAGGAAGTGGCTCGGCGCTTTGTCAATTCCATCCGCGAATACGATACCGTTGCCCGCTTTGGCGGGGATGAATTTTTGCTCTTAGTCGATAACCTTGGTGACCCTCAGGAAGTGGTGCCCATTGCAGAGCGGCTTTTGCACAGGCTTCAGCAGCCATTTTTCGTTGGGAAACAGGAATTTTTCCTTACGGCAAGCTGTGGGGTTGCCATTTATCCTCTGGATGCCGAAAATCCAGAGGAGCTCATACGATTTGCAGATTTAGCTATGTATGCCGCCAAAGCGAGAGGTGGTGGTTGCTATGCTTTTTGTTCGCAAGAGCTCCGAGAAGAAGCCCAACAAAAGAAAGTGCTGGTTTCCGGTCTTTACAGGGCACTGGATAAGGGAGAATTGGTTGTTTATTATCAACCTCAAGTTGATGCTGCAACGGGCAACATTGTAGGGGTTGAGGCTCTTCTGCGCTGGGTGCATCCTGAACTGGGTTTTTTGCTTCCTGATTCCTTTATCCCCCTTGCCGAGCAGACTGGGCTCATCATCCCCATTGGGGAGTGGGTGTTGCAAACTGCCTGCTCCCAGCTTGCTGCCTGGAAGAAGAAGGGCCTCAGAATTCACCGGGTGGCGGTTAACCTTTCTCCGGCGCAACTCAGAGACCCTCAGCTTACAGATAAAGTGCACAAAGCAGTAGAAAAGGCAGGTATTTTCCCGGATAACCTGGAGCTCGAAGTTACTGAGAGTGCTGTTTTTCAAAACCCTGATGAAGTAATTGCTTTGCTTCAGGAGTTGAAGAAGCTGGGAATGCGGGTGGCCCTGGACGATTTTGGCGTGGGTTATTCCTCGCTTATAAGGCTCAAGATGCTCCCGGTTGACCGCATCAAGGTGGACCGTCGCTTTTTCAGGGAGATTCCTTCCAACCGTCGGGATGTAGCAATAGTGGAAAACATAATTCAACTGGCACGGTCTATAAACGCTGCGGTCATTGCCGAGGGAGTGGAAAACGGTCAGCAACTTGAATTTGTCGTGGACCGGGGGTGTTACGAGATACAGGGTTATTACTACTACCATCCCCTTCCGCCTGAAGAGATAGAAGCTCTCCTGCTGAGAACGCAGGACAGGAAAGACTGAGTTTTACGGGTAATTTGGGGCTGCGAAGCGATTGCAATTTCCCTTTTTTGAGCGTATGATGTTCTATCATTGAATTTACTGAAGCAGCAAAGGAGGTAAGGCACAGGGTTCATGGCATTCTCCCGCAAGTATCTCACCATGGTTGGAGTTCTTTTCTCCTGGGGTCTTTCCTGGCCGCTTATGAAAATCGTGCTCCAGTTCATGTCTCCCTATATGCTCTCTCTGATCAGGTTTTCTGTTGGGGCCGTTTTCTTCTTGCTTCTTTCAAGAAAACCTCTTTTGAGTTCCCGGATGCTGATTGCGGCTCTTCTAAACGGTGCCTTATTTGTTACTGTGGTTAACATAGCGGTGAACCTGACTGTGAACCCAGCTCTTGCTTCTTCACTGGTTTATGCCCAGCCGCTTTTTGTAATTCTCATTTCAGTTTCTCTGTATCAGGAGAAACTGCACCCTCTCCAGATTGTCGGAGCGTTGCTTGCTTTTCTGGGAATTATCACTGCAGTGGGGAGTGTTAATTTTGATGCCGGGGCGTTGCTTGCGGTTCTTGCAGGTTTTATCTGGGCGGTGGGAGTGCTTTATTACAAGCGCAAAATGGCCTCTGAGGATATGCTCGGTTTTAACGCTTCGGTGAACTTTTTTTCCGCACTGTTCATGGTGCCAGTGGTGTTTTTGCTGGATACTAACCTTTCAGTACCGGTAGAGGGTATGTTGTGGGGATTACTACTTGCTCTGGTTGCTCAAGTGATTGGTTTCTGGTTGTGGTTTATGAGCGTGCGAGACCTGGGACCGGTCACAGCGGGCACCATCTCTTTGCTGGTTCCGGTGGTAGCCTACTTTTTCACCTACCTTTTGATGGATAAAGTTCCCACTTCGCTACAGCTTCTGGGTTCTTTGCTCACCCTTTCGGGAGTCTTCCTGGCCCAGGCTTTCAACAGAAAACCTGTAGTGGTTGAAGACTGAACAAAACCCTTAGAAGATGAAGGAACCTGATAGTTTTCGGTTGTTTTGGTGTGGATTCGATTCGGGAAATTCTCCGTGGTGTATCCAGGTAACTCTTCATCTGGTGGAGTTTTTGTGGTGAGCATCGTTTTCCTCCTTTTTGAAACCTGGTGTCCAACGTGCTTACTTTTGTGAATTTTTAGCCTGGGGAATAGAAGGGATAGGGTACAGTTCTAATAAATAGTTACTAAATAGGAAAAGTAGAGAATAGAAAGGAGCGTTTGCAGTGCATAAGTGGCTGGCAGTTCTGGTCGGGTTGTTTTCGGTGTTTTTCGGCGGTATTGTTCTGGCAGATGTTGAATATGGTGGTTTTTGCCCGATTTACGGGGCTATTATGGGCTGGGGGTGGGGTGGTATGTTAATTGGCCTTCTGATAATCGTGCTCCTTGTTTACTTGGTGTTTCGCTTTTTTAGTGAGGGTGCTGGAAGAGCCAGAGACGACAAAAACGGAGCCCTGGAAATTTTAAGAAAGCGTTATGCTCGCGGTGAGATAAGCGAAGAGGAATACCGACGCATGAAAGAGGAACTTGAGGGGTAGAGAAGCTTGGCTTCAGGTAACTACTTTGTTTCTTGAAAGTTGAATTTTAATCCCCCACCTTCTTGCGCTAAAATAGCATAAGAAGGTGGGGCAGGGTGAAGGAAGAAAAGCGGCTGGCGTTTGGGCTGTTTCTGGTTTCTTCAGGGGCTCTGGCTTTCGAAACGATTCTCTTCCGGGTATTCACCTTTATTTTTGGCTATCATTTTGTTTCGCTTTTGGTGGCTTTGGCTCTTTTGGGATACGGCATCGCCGGGAGCTTTGCTCCTCGCTTTCCAGACTGGTTCAAAAATGATGTCCTTTTTTATTTCGGGTGTTTTGTAATTTCTTTCTGGACAGCTCTGGTATTTTTGCCTTTCGATGTGTATGAGCTTTTTGTAAAGCCCTATTATTTCCTTTCTCTTTGCTCCCTGATCCTTCTGTCCCTTTTTCCTTTTCTGGCCCACGGCCTTTTGCAGGTGGTTACTTTTGAGCGTTTTCCCCGGCGCTTTCCTCACTTTTATGGTTTGAATCTGTTAGGTTCTGCATGTGGAGTAGCTTTAGCCCTTTTACTTCTTTCGGTGCTCAGTGAAGCCAAGGCTTTGCTCATCCTTGCCCTTTTGGGTTTTCTGGGAGGTCTATCCAGGTGGAGGTGGCTTTGTTTCGCTCTGGTGGTTTGTCTTTTACTTTTACCACTTGGTATGCGTCTCTCTCCTTACCTTCCCTCAAAGAGCTTGTTGCTTATTCCAGAAAGCACCTTACTCCGTACTTACCGCAATCCCTTTGAAGTGCTCGAGGTCTTTTCGGTTCCTTCAATGCGGGTGGGCTCTGGTTTGAGCACGCACTTTCAGGGTGTTCCACCTTCGGCTTTTGCGCTGGTTTTTGATCATCACCAGCTTGAGCTTTTCCCCCGGGAGGTTGCTGATGATTTTCTCGAGGCGCTGCTTTTTGGCCTGCCTCTGCGGAGTGGAAAGCACGAGAAGGTTCTGGTTATTGAAGGGAGAGGAGGCCTTGAGGTCTATGTTTCCCGGCATGCTGGGGCGCAGGAGGTTACACTGGTAACCGCTTCCCGCGCCTTCCCAAGATTTATTGATGATTTTGTTCCTTCGTTTCCTGCTCGGATGGTGGTTGCTTCTCCCCGGCATTTCCTGGAGCGCAGTGAAGAAACATATGATGTCATTTTTGTGAGGGTTCCTGTGGGAAGAGCCTCGGTATTTCCGGGTAGCTTTTCTTTTGTTGAGGACTTTTTGTTCACCGCAGAAGGTGTGAAATCCTTGCTCGAGCGCATCCGGGAAGGAGGAGTGGTGGTTTTCTCCTTTTTCCTTCAGAACCCGCCTTCACTGCTTCCCAAGCTTGTTTCCTTGCTCGACAGTGCCTATGGAAAGGAAGAGCTTGCTCGTAACTCAGTGGTGGTTAAGAACCTGGATTTTGCATTGCTGGTGCTGAAAAAGGGAGGCTGGGCAAAGGGTGAGGTAAGCTTGCTTTCCGAAGAACTGGAAAAGCATCGCTTTGACTGGGTGTATTTCCCCGGTGGCGAGTTGGAAGAGATGGAGCGGGTTTTTGACACTGGTAAGCGCTATGCCCGGGTGGTGGAAGGGTTGCTTTTTAAAGGAGAGGAGGGAAGCGTTTTTGATATAAGGCCAGCCACAGATTTACGTCCTTATTTTCGGAATTTTTTCCGCTTTTTGCAGCTCAGGGAAACCTGGAAAAATCTGAGAAAACGCTGGTTGCCGTTTGGGGGTGCTGGTTTTTTACTGGTGCTTGTGGTGCTTTTTATGGTTGTGGTTTTTGCTCTGGTTGCCCTTTTTTATCCTTTGTGGAGAAAAAGAGAAAAACACCTTCCCGAAAAGGCGAAGCTTTTTATTTTAGCCAGCATTTGCACAGCTACGGGATTCATGTTTCTCGAGATATCTCTTTTTGTTCTTCTTTCGCTTTTTGTGGGTATTCCTCTTTATACTTTTTCGCTGCTTCTTCTGGTTCTTCTTGTGGGTTCGGGTTCGGGAAGTACCTGGGTGCAATTGCAACTGGAGAGGGGAAAAACCAGGAAATTTGCACTTTCCCATCTTTTGAACCTGGGTGGCTGTTTATTCCTGTTGGTATTTTTCAAAGAAGGATTGCTTACTTTGCCTTTTCTGGTTCTTGTTCCCCTTTTTGTAATTTCTTTTACAAGTGGTATGCCCTTTCCTTGGTTATCTCAAAAAGTGCACCGGACTGATCCTTCTCTTTTCCCGCTGATTTTTGCCTACAACGGTTTCTTTTCAGTGGTTTCTTCGTTGCTTGCTCATCTCCTGGTTGTTTTCTGGGGTCTGAGTTGGGCTTTTGCCGTGGCTTTTCTGGCGTATCTTGTCTTCTGGTGGGCGATAGGTAAAGGCAAAGCTACTTTTCCCGCAGTGTCCGGGTGAGAGGCACAAAACGCACTGCTCCCAAGTCCTGAGTGCGAATGCCATCAGGGGTTTTTTCAACCAAAAGCAGGCTCTGGATGCTCCAGGGAGGGCCAACTGGGATTACCATTTTGCCTCCCTCTTTCAGTTGCTCGATGAGGGGAGGAGGTATGTGGTCTATGCTGCAGGTGACGATTATGGCATCAAAGGGAGCAAATTCTTTAAGGCCAAAATAGCCGTCTCCCCAGAAAACCTTTGCTGAGTAGCCGAGCCGCTCCAGTGTTTCCCGAGCTCGTTCTGCCAGGGCTTTGATGATTTCCACACTGTATACTTCACAACCCATGGCACAAAGTATCGCAGCTTGATAACCAGAACCAGTACCCACTTCAAGCACTCGACTTCCAGGTTTCACTCCAGCTTTTTCAGTCATCAGGGCTACGATATAGGGTTGAGAAATGGTTTGACCGTAACCAATGGGAAGCGGTGTATCCTCATAAGCAAAGGGTTTCATGTTTTCAGGTACAAATTCGTGACGAGGAACGCTGCGCAGAGCAGAAAGCACGAGCGGATCAGTTATGCCTCTTTGCTCGATTTGTTCCTGAACCATGCGGAGACGCGCTTCCTGGAAATTATCTTTGGCAAGCACTTCTGGGCTCAGCAGAAAGAGAAAACCTACCAGGATGAAGATGATGCTCGTAACCTTTCTCATCCTCATTCACCCTCTACAGGATAGAACATTTTTGGGAAGAAAGGAAAGGGGGGAGGAGAGTTCTTGACTTAGCCTCTTTCTGTTTGAGTGACTCTTGACAAGCTGGGATAGAAATTATGTGCTTATTACTAAGCGATAAAGTATTATCACTATATGATGTAGAAAAGTTTGGGAGAGGTTAAGGGTTTAGGCAACGATAAAGTCAGAGGAGGTGGTGGCTTTTCTTCGACGTGTTCCGCGTATCTTGTTTTTCAGAGCTTGTTTCAATAATTTTTGAGAGGAGGGTTTAGAGTGATTTTCGGAAAAACCTGGAAGGTGGCATTAATTGGTGTGTCTTTAGTGTTGATGCTCTGTGGAATGGCCTGGAGCCAGATCAACTGGAATGCTCCCAAGCCCTGGCCTGAGAGGTTGCTTGCGGATAAGTATATCCTTCCTGAAGGCTGGAAGGAAGCTGTAAAAGGCGTAGAAAAAATTGTGTTTATTAACTCTGGCTCACTGGCAGGGGATATTGCTACTTGCATGAACATGTTGCGCTTTGAAGAACTAACCGGGATAAAGGTTGAAGCAATCCCAGCCACACCTGGAGAAGCGCTGTCTAAGGGGTTAACAGTACTTACTACTGGTGACACTTCGGTGCATGCTGTGCTTGCTAACAATCCGACCTTTGATCTTGCCACTCTTGCCGCAACAGGAAAGCTGAGCCCTGTGGATGATTTCTGGCCAGAGGAAGTGAAAGCTCTTTACAACCCGAACATGGCCAATTATCTTGGCTGGGATGGCCATTACTACCTTTTGCCCATGACTTATATTGGTCACCCCATTTTCTACCGCAAGAGCTGGCTTGAAGAAATTGGGGCAGGACTACCTTCTTCTTTTGCTGAACTTACCCAGATTGGCGAAAAACTCCGTGAGGTGAAGCCTGAAGGTTACTATCCGTTGATTTTCACCGGAACCAATCCCGATATTTTTGAAACTTTCTTGCCTCTTGTATACTCTCAGGGACGCCTAATGTTTGAAAATGGAAGGTACCATTTTGACAGTCCTGAAGCCAAAAATGCTCTTTCCTGGCTGGTTGAGATTATCAAGAAGGGACTTGCTCCGCCTGAATCAATTACCTGGAATTTTGCTGGAGCTGGGGACTTCTTCTCGACCGGAAAAGCAGGATTTGTGCTGGGGTTATCTTCAGGAACTGCTTATGGGTTCAAGGTATCTCCCGAAGTTGGGACTGACTTCGGCGCCATAGCTCCTCCAAAGTGGGCTCCAGATACCCCTGATGAACATGCTGGTAAAGGCACGGTTGGTTGTAACTCCATGGTAATTAATAGTGCTATAGCTGACAATTACAAGGCTGCTTTGAAGCTCTTTGGTGATTATCTACGAAGCCTTGAGGCTCAGCGCAATGAGCTATTTGTAGAAGGTAATGATTCAGGGTTGTTGTACCTCTGGGAGAATGCCGAGGAGGAGATTAAGAAGGTAGATTGGAATTTGGCAAAACGGGCTGCGGAAGAACTCGGCATTACTGCTCCCACGCCTGTAGACAGCACAGCCGATATTCCAGGATTTGAAGGGCGTCGTGAAGCTGCTCTGAAAGCCGCCTTTGAAATTTATCCACCCGGATTTAACGAAATCGCGGATGTTTTTGTGGAAGTTCTCGCTCAAGCTATCCAGGGCGAAATTACGGTTGATGAAGCTCTCCAGATGGTACAAGAAAAAGCTGATGAGACTTTACAGTAAGCGCATAAGTTGTGGGAGACGCAATAACCTCCCACAACTTATTTTCTGGTGGGAGAAATGCGGCTAAAAAACAGCACTTTTGGTATTCTGTGTTCGGTTCCGGGCTTGATAGTGCTTCTTGCTTTTATAGCTTACCCCCTGGCTTACAACTTTGTGGTTAGCCTGATGAAGTACAAATATACCATGGGAGGATATGTTGGATTTAGCAACTATCTACGGGTTATTTCCTCTCGAGACTTCAAGATTGGCTGGCGAGTTGCTTTTTACTACAGCGTGGGTTCATCAGGGTTGGCCTTTCTGGTGTCTCTGGTTATGGCAGAGTCTCTGCGTAGAATCAAACGATTGAGGGCTTTTTTCAGGACGCTGGTTATCCTTCCCTGGTCTGTGCCTTTGGTGCTTTCCGGAATCGTTTTCAAGTGGATGTTTGATGGCCAAATTGGTATTGTGAACTATGTTTTGCGCCTTTTGGGAATTGTTTCTGACAATATTGCTTTTCTGTATCACCCCACCTGGGCTCTGGCCACGGCGATGGTTGGTACGGCCTATGTGTATGTGCCTTTCATGACGGTTTTGATTCACGCTGGCATGGAGAGTGTTCCGGCTGAAGTTTATGAAGCAGCGTCGATAGACGGTGCTGACGAGCTACAGAAGTTCAGGTATGTTACACTACCTCTCGTTGAAAAGCAAATGCTGATAGCCTTTTTCATAGTGTGGATGTTTACCTTTAGGACTCCAGACCTTATTTACGCGCTTACCAAGGGAGGACCCGGCAAAGCTACCTTTCATGCTGGTCTTTATTTAATGCGGACTATTTACTCTTATCTCAATTTCGGCCACGGTGCAGCAATAAGTGTTTTGATGTTTATAACTGTGGCTCTGGTCATAGGACCCGTGCTGTATTTTGTTTTCGTGAAAAGGGGGTAATCCGGGGTGGGCTGGATTAGAGAAAAGATTGATGCAGCAATAAGGTGGAAAGCGACGCCCTATATAGTTTTGATTATCGGCTGTTCCATTTTGCTTTTTCCTTTATACTGGACAGTCATAACTTCTTTTAAGTCTGTAGGTGAAATTTTCACCTGGCCGCCCACGCTTTTTCCAAAGGACTGGACTTTGTATAACTATGTGAAGGTTATCTTGAATAGCCCTATCCCTTTAAACATTCTTAATTCTGTTATATACGCTCTGGTGGTAACCGCCTTTGTGCTGGTGGTGGGTGTTTTGACCACCTATGGTCTGGTGATGTATCCTTATCGCGGTAGTGAAAAGATAGCTTTTACCTTTTTTGCTACCAGAATCATACCTCCTCAGAGCCTCTGGCTGCCTTTTTTAATTATGCTGACCAGGTTGGGTTTGGTGAATTCTCGACCTGGGGTTATATCTTTTCTGGTGGTCCTGGTTTATCCTCTTTCTATCTGGATGCTGAGAGGGATTTTTGGAGCTTTTCCCCGGGAGTTGCTCGATGCAGCAGAAATTGATGGCGCTACCAGGCTTCAGGCTTTAATTCGAGTTGTGCTACCGGTTGTAGCCCCTGGAGTAGGAGCGGTAGCAATCATTTCTTTTCTGTGGTCCTGGAACGAATTCATGTTCCCTCTTCTTTGCCTTAATTCCCCGGAACTTTATCCCATCACTCTGGGAATCTTCCGTTTTGTGTCTGACGAAGGCATTCAGTGGGGTTCTATATGTGCGAGTGGTGTTTTTGCAATACTGCCCGGGATGATATTTTTCATCATTGCCCAAAGATACATTGTTGAAGGATTGACAGAAGGAGCTTTAAAAACTTAGCAGGATTTCACCCTGTAAGAAGGGAAGGAGGACGAAATGTATAAAGTTGCCCTGGTTTTCCCGGAGTCATTCATTCGTTTTGTGGAGGGAATGAAGAATAGGTTAGAAAAAGAGGGCTTTGAAGTTGAAGTTGTGCTTTCTGAGGGTCCAATCACTCAGGAGAAGAAAAGGTCGCTACTTGCTGGCTCTCACGTTTATGTTACCGGAGGTGTTGAAAAGGTTGTTGCTTCCGATCTTGAGGGAGTTACGCAACTGAAGCTGATTCAACGTTTTGGGGCTGGATACGAAAATGTGGATTGCGAAGCAGCCGCCAGGTGGGGGATTTATGTTGCCAACATTCCAGGAGCCAATGCCGATTCGGTGGCAGACCTCACCATAGGGCTCATCATAGCTTTGCTGAGAAATATAGTGAAGGCTGATGCCTTTTTGAGAAAAGGTGTATGGCGTTTCTGGCTCGGGCGGGAACTTGCCGGCAAGGTACTGGGCATTTTGGGATTGGGTGCCATTGGGAAAGCCGTGGCGCTCAGAGCCCGTGCTCATGGTATGAAAGTTATCGCCTTTGATATTCAACCCAACCTGGATTTTGCGAAAAGGCACGACGTAAGGCTGGTTTCCAAAGAAGAGTTGTTGCAAGTCTCAGATATAGTTACCATTCACATGCCGCTTACTGAGAGGACTCAGAACTTTATATCTGAGCGAGAGTTTGAGCTTATGAAGCCCGGAGCTTATCTTGTGAACACTTCTCGCGGTGGACTGGTGGATCACGCTGCTCTCATCGCTGCCTTGCAGAGAAAACGTATTGCTGGAGTGGCTCTGGATGTTTTTTACAGAGAGCCACTACCTGAGGGGGACAGAATTCTTGAGTTCGATAATGTGGTTTTAACTCCTCACATTGGAGGGAGCACAGTGGAAGCTCTGGAGAGGTTGGGCGAAGTGGTGATTGAAAACTGCTTGCGGGTTAAGCGAGGAGAAAGACCGCTTTATGTGGTGAATGGAGTTATTTGATGCTCACGTTCTCGTAGCCATACTCTTAGCTTCCTACGTAGCCAAGGCTACGGGAGACCTTTTTGCAGGTTTCTATAACTTTCTGAGCAAAAAGGGGGATTTTTTCGTCGGTAATTCTCATAGAGGGTCCGGAAATGCTCATGGAGGCAATAACCTTGCCTGAGTAATCTCTTATTGGAGCAGCAACACAGCGTATACCAGGTTCATTTTCTTCGTTATCTACTGCGTATCCCCTTTCTCTGATGGTTTTGATTTCCTTCCACAGTGCTTCTTTGGTGCTTATGGTATTGGGTGTGAAAACTGGAAGCCCCTTCTTCTCAATTATTTCTTCAATTTCTTCATCACTCAGGAAAGCAAGAATAGCCTTACCAATACCTGTTGAATGGAGACAAACTCTTTTGCCAACCGGGAGGGCTATTCGCAAGGATTGGTCGCTTTCTGCACCCTCTATAGACACTACCTCATGTCCATCCCGGACTCCAAGGTGTACTGTTTCTCCGCTCCAGCGGGAGAGCTCTTCCATGAGGGGCAGAGCCACTTGCCTCAAGCTCATACCCTTCCAGACAATGCTCCCCAGCTCGAAGACCTTGATTCCCAGTCGGTATTTGCCGCTCCGGAAATCACGAACCAGGAAACCCTTGTTGAGCAGTATTTTTAAAAAGCGATAGATACTTCCTTTGGGAAGGGCGGTTTTCTGAGCGATTTCTGCAGCGCTCAGTTCATTATGGTCCAGAGTAAAAGCTTCCAGTATTTGAAGTGCTCTTTCCACCGATTTTAAGGTGTCATTTTTTCTTGAGTTACGCATCATATCCTCTCTTTTGTGATAGAACTCAAACTCTGGATGAAAAACAATAACCCGCCAGTTATTATACTACACTGTGGGGAAATGCTAATCTGTTTCCAGATAACAACCTTCGAGCCTCTGTAGTTTTTCAAAGAATTCTTGAGGGATTGGAATGCCCTTTTTCAGGCGCTCTTCTTTTGTTTTGAATTCTCTTTCGCCGGGTAGCAGAATTTCATCAAATCCTGGAGCGGGAGGAAGACTTTTTATTTCGGATATCATTTGGTCTACTCTGTGTTTAAACTTTGCTGGGTCACAGAAAGAAGCAACGTTGATTGCTCCTACAAGATGTCCCAGTTTTTCAGGTTTGGAGAAATCGTCTCCCCGGTGGATGTGATTACCAAAGTTTGACTCGGTAAGGATACCGCACAGAATGTCAATGATAATTGCTAAACCGGAACCTTTAGGTCCACCGACAGGAAGCAAGGCGGCGACTCTTTTGGGGTCAGTAGTTGCATGACCATTTTCATCGATAGCTAAACCTTCTGGTATTTCTCTCTCCTCCATGGCTGCAAGTATTATGCTACCCATTGAAGTCACGCTGGTTGCCATATCGAGTACTATTGGAAAATGTTTTTCAGCGGGTATTGCAATGGCCAGAGGATTGGTTCCCAGGTAGGCTTTTCTGGCTCCAAAAGGAGCTACCCGGGAATCTGCATGGGTCATGGCTATGCCTATCATGTCTTTTTCCAGAGCTTTCATCGCAAAGTAGGCTGCCATACCAAAGTGACTGCTGTTTTTAATGGTTACTAATCCTATTCCGCTGTGTTTAGCCATTTCCATGGCCAGTTCCATCGCTCCCAGAGTGGCCACCTGTCCTGGTCCATCGTCTGCATCGACCACTGCAGTACTGTGAGACTTTTTGATGACCCGGTAATCAGGGTCGGTATTGATGAGCCCCTTTTTAATCCTCTTTAAGTAGTAGAGAGGCAACCTGACAATACCGTGGGTGTCCACGCCACGCAGGTTTGCTTCCACCAAGGTATCAGCGACTATGCAGGCATCCTCTTTTTTTCAGGCCTGCTTTTATAAGAACGCATTGGGCATAATCGCTCAGCGCTTTCGCCTTAACTATGATGGCTTCCATTTTTCAACCTTCTCTATATAAAGATAGAGTAGCAAATAGGGGAGCCGATGTGGCTCCCCAGCTTGCGCGGAAAGTATCGCACATTTTTGCTTGATAGGATTCACTTTTTATTCCATGGTTCAGGCAAGGGGTATTCATCCAGAAGTTTCTTAGCCTGTTGTTTGATTTCTTCACTGGCAGGAAGAAGCGGCAGTCTGGGAATGCCACCGGGTAACCCCACCAGATTCATTGCAGCCTTTATTCTTATGAGATAAGAGGCGCCATGCTCTCCAGCAAAGAAGAAGTCAAGCAGAGGTTTAGCCTTAAGCAGTATGTCTTTGACTTTTTCATAATCTTTCTGGATTTCCGCTTGGTAGATGGCCACACAGGTTTGGGGGATAATGCAGGCTTCTCCAGTAACGAATCCCCTGGCTCCCATGAGGGCTGTGTATGGTTCGTGAGGTTCTCCTGAACCATTGATAACTGAGATTTTGTCTCCGATGGCGTTAACCACTTTCCAGAATTTTTCGATGTAAGGGGTATTTTCTTTGAGGGCCACTATGTTGGGTACTTCATCGACCAGTTTTGCCAAGGTTTCTACTGGAATGTCCCACTGGGAGGCGAACCAGTTGTTGTAAACCATGATACCCATTTTGCTTTCTCGGGCTATTGCTTTGTAGTGGGTGAGAATGATTTCTTCGTTGGGTTTCCAATAATAGGGTGGGCTGATCATAACGCCGTCAAGCCCGGCTTCTTCGGCATATTTGACCAGTTTGATAACCGTTCGCGTGTCGGTATGATTGCATCCCCCGAGAACAGGTACCGCATCTCCGGCTTCTTCTTTAACTATTTTAAAAATTCTTGCCCGCTCTTCATCGCTGAGCATGGGGCATTCGCCTGTGCTTCCAGTTGGTACCAGCACTCCGGTTCCCTTCTTGATGCCGCTTTCGATGAGGAATCTGGTTAACTTGCGCACTCCTTCTTCGTCCACTTCGTAGTTGTCTTTGAAAGGTGTGGTCATTACCACTACGACTCCCTTGATGTTTTCTCTTAATTCATCAAAACTTTGCATAGCCGGTCCTCCTTTATCGTATTTTGATAACATAACATCACTTTGTGAAAATAATAGACCTTATTATCTGACTTGTCAAGTGGGGTGGTATCCTTTTCGTTTTGCGGCTTCTTTGGGTTTCTGGTAAACGCATGGTTTGCTTATCCCGGTAAAAATCATTTTATACCTCCTGCTGCCAGACCAGAGACGTAGTAATCTACCAGCAGAGAAAAGGTGAGTACCACCGGTATCGCAGCGAGTAATCCTCCGGCCATTAAGGGTCCCCAGAAAAACATGTCTCCCCTGATAAGCTCAGTTGTGGTGCCTATGCTCAGGGTTTGCTTCAGGGAGTCGGAAATGAAAGCCAGGGCGTATATTAGCTCTCCCCAGGAAAGAGTGAAGCAGAAAAGGGTTACGGTTACCACTGCTGGCAAGGACATGGGGAAAACGACACCCCAGAGAATCCGAAGCCGAGAGGCACCATCAACCATGGCCGCATCTTCTATTTCTCTGGGTAGATTGCGGAAATAGCCCATGAGCAACCAGGTGCTGAAGGGTATCTGGAAGGTTGGATAGGTGAGTATCAAAGACCAGAGAGAATTAGCTACTCCGAGAGAGTTCACGACCTTGGCAAGGGGAATGAACAGCAGAGTTTGTGGTATCAGGTACACCACAAATATGCCTGTCCCCATGGGCTTTGCCCCCCTGAATCGTAAGCGAGACAGGGCATAGGCTGCCAGAACGCTTGAAAATATGGATATGCTGGTGGTTACTGCCGCCACCAGTGCCGAGTTGAAGTACCACTTGAGGTAATTGGTTTTGGTAAAAAGGTGTAGATAATTTTCTAAGGTGGGTTTTGAGACCCACAGTGGATTGGAACGTATGTTGTACAGCTCACGAGTGGTTTTAAAAGAGCTTAAAATCATGCAATAAAAGGGATAAAGCACAAAGATCAGCACCACAACGAGTAACGAGAGAGCAAGCATTCTGTTTAACTTGTATTTTTTTCGGCTTTGCTTCCGCATGGTTATATCCTCAATAAGTTTCTCCTTTGCTTATAATTCCCAGCATAATCGCCGCTGAAACAAGTAGGAAGGGAAACATGAACAAAGAAATTGCCGCACCCATCCCCAGTTTCCCCCCGCTTAGACCGTACTGGTAAGCTAAGGTAGCAAAGACCTGAGTGGCGTTCACAGGCCCTCCCCGGGTAAGGATGTAGACGATGCTGAAGTCTGAAATGGTCATGACTATCGAAAAAAGCGTTATCACGAGCAAGGGAGGTTTCAGGAGGGGAAGGGTTATTGCCCAAAACTTTTTGAGGGGGCTTGCTCCGTCCACCTCCGCTGCTTCGTAAATTTCTTTGGGAATGCCTACCAGCCCTCCCAGAAGGCCTATAGCGAAAAAGGGAACACCTCGCCAGGTGTTTACCAGGATCACTGAAAATCTTGCCCAGAAGGGCGAAGCCAGCCATGGTATCTTAGAGAGACCCAGATGGGTCAGTATCCAGTTAAGCGACCCGTAAAGAGGGTCCAATATCCATAGCCATCCCAGGATACCAAAAACCGAGGGTATAACCCAGGGCAAAAGAACGATGGCTCTTATCCATTTGTTCTTAAATTGGGGTTGAAAAAGGAGAAGAGCCACACCAAGGCCTATAAGCAACTTAAGGACCACCGATGCAAAGGTGAACAGGATGGAGTTGTAAACTGTGGTCCAGAAAACGTCGCTTTGCCAGAGAAAGCGAAAGTTTTCTATGCCGATAAACTTACCTGGCCTATCAATACGGGTGTCGGTGAAACAAAGGTAGAGAGACATCACAAGAGGCAAAGCCACCATGCTCAGAACAATTGCTAAAGCAGGGAGCAAAAAGGTGTAAGCAACTAACCCTTCTCTTTGTCGAATTTTCATGGCTTTACTTGAGTAAACCAGCAGATAGGGGTATCCCTATCTGCTGGTTTGTAAACACAAGGCTCATTTTCTTCTTATTTGAGCCATATTTCTTCAAGTTGTTTTTCCGCCCACTGAATTGCTTCCTCTACAGTCATCTGTTCAGTTACCGCATAGGCAAACATATCCGGGATTATGTAGGAATCGTAGGTGAGCTGGGCTTTTCCACCAGCTGGAGCAGGCCAGAGGGCCAGATGATAGAAGTCGCCAACTTTAAATACCACGTCAATGTCAGGATAATTTTTCCAAGAATTCAGATCTTCAAAGGGGGTCAGGTCCTTGAAAAGAGGCATGTTGTAGCCTCCGCTGGCTTCCACCCAGCCTTTGAAGTTTGCTTTTTCCAAGAGGAACAAAAGAAATTCTTTGGCTAGTTCTTGGTTTGGAGACCATTTGGTGACACCGTAGGCATACAGGCTGGTGGTTGAATAGCGCCCCTGAGTGCCCCGGGGTGGCAACACCAGACCTAGATTTTCAAAGATTTGTGGAAATTCATTCCTTGCAGCTACCACGACACTCAGAGAATTGATTATGTAGGAACCAACTTCGGAAAGAATCCATCGGTTGTTTCCTGCGCCGTCCCAGGACAGGACGTCTTGAGGCATGTATTTGAAAAGATTTTTCACGTAATTGATTGCTTCTTTTGTCTGGTCAGAGTTAATGGTTACCTTACCGTTTTGGTCTACGGCATGAGCACCAAAAGCAGCCAGGACCTGGAAAAGCCAGTCATTAGAGTCGCCGCAGTGACTTATTGGTAAGCCGACGGGGTGTCCGATCTGGTATAGTTTTTCTGCTGCGCTTAACAGGTCTTCCCAGGTATCTGGTGGCTGTACCCCGGCCTCTTTAAAGTAATCTTTCCGGTAAACACCGGGTGATGGCGTGTAATAGCAGGGTACAGAGTACCAGTCATTTCCAATTTTTGAAGCTTCTTCTGCGGCTGGCTGGTAAGGTCCGTATTTTTCCTCGATTTCGACCAGGACATCATTTAGGGGAATGAGATGATCTTTGTAGAGAGCCGTGGAATAGTTCATTAAAAGAACGATATCGTGGCCAGCCCCGGAGGTCGCTTCAGCTGCAAGCTTCGAGGAAACATCGTTTAAAGAAACGGTATCAACCCTTACGGTTATTCCTTTCTGTTGGCCAAATTCCTGGGCTAATTTTTCCAGGAATTCGTCTGAACTTGCTACAAAGTGTGCCCAGGTCAGAATCGTTAATTCTCTGGACTGAGCAAAGACCGAATTCACGGTAAAAGCCGTGACCAGCAAAACCAGTAGACCCAAAAGCAAAACCTTTTTGATCATGCTAAACCCCCCTCTTTTTATTTAATGAAGTCATCTCTTTTTGCAACTTTCTGAGATGACCGGAATACACCCTGGTTTGCTTCGGACGCGGTTTATTCATCACAATGTGATTATAAATTATCACTTAATAATGATATTGCTTTTTGGACTTTCTGTCAACAGAGCGGTTGCTTTTATCCATAAATGTGGCGAAAGCTAAATGGAATTGCTGACTAAGCGAGATTGGACGTAAAATAAAGTGCCTCGTTCAAAAAAGTCTTGAGGACCGGGTGAACGGCTTTACGATATTTCTTCTTGGCTTGCTTGGCCAGAATCCTCTTCAAGGATCTTCACCAAGACCTCAACCACCCGGGGATCAAATTGAGTGCCAGAACACCTTTTGAGTTCCTCGATAGCCTCTTCCTGTTGCATAGCTTTTTTGTAAGGACGTCCCTGAATCATCACATCATAGGCATCTACCACTGCCAGTATGCGAGCTATCAGGGGGATTTGTTCGCCCTTGAGCCCCTGGGGATAGCCCTTGCCGTCCCAGCGCTCGTGATGAGCCAGAATGGCTTCGGCAATAGGCAGAATGTCGGGTGAAGACTGGGCAATGCGGTAACCGACCTCGGGATGCTTTTTGACTATTTTCCACTCTTCAGCTGTAAGGGGTCCTGGTTTGTTAAGAATATGGAGTGGTATGGCGATTTTGCCCAGGTCGTGCAGGCGGGCAAGGAGTTCCAGACTGGTCAACTCGTCTTCTTTAAGCCCCAGTTTCCGGCCTATTCGGGATACCAGGCGAGCAATGCGGCTGGCGTGTTTCTGCGTTTCCTGGGTGGTTTCCTGGAGCGATTGTTCCAGAGAGGCAATGATTGCCGAGCGAGCGCTGCGGTTTTCGGTCAGTTTTCGGCGGTGCATCCGCTCCACGGCCTGGTTAATAACCCGATCCAGGGGTTGTTTAGAGCTGGTTTTTATCGACCAACCGTAACTTACACTCAGAGGCATTTTTTCCTGGCTTTCCTGGTTGCAACGCAGGCTGATTTCCTGGGCCAACTTCAAAATTTTTTCTTCCCGGGTACGAGGTAGAATGACCATGAATTCATCTCCGCTCCAGCGCCCAACCAGTGCTTCCTGAGGGCAGGTTTCACGGAGGGCTCGGGCGAGGTTCTGCAACATGCGGTTGCCCTCTTTTTGTCCCAGCGCGTCGTTGATGAGCTTCAATCCATTGATGTCAAAAAGCAGAATACCCAGAGGAAATTCCTGGTTTTCTTCCAGACGTTTTATCTCTTCTTCCAGGAAAGTGCGGTTATAAAGACCGGTCAGGGGGTCATGAGAAAAAAGGTAGTGAATTCTCTCTTCGTATTGTTTCCGTTCCGTAATGTCTTGAATGAATCCTTCAAGGTAAAGCAATTCTCCTTTTTCCCAGATTCCACCTCCGAATTCTTCCACGAAGCGGTATTCGCCCTGGCGGTTACGCAATCTGTATATGGCATGAAAAGACTTGCGCTCTTTCAGGGCTTCGTTGATGGTCTTTCGAAGCGGCTCCAGGTCTTCGGGGTGGCATAGCTCGGCGTAGGACAATCTTCCACTCAGAAATTCTTCTTTGGGATAACCAGTGATTTTTTCGATATGGTCGTTGAGGTACACCATGGTCCAGGCTTCGTCGTTGAGGCAAAGATACACAATGCCCGGCATGTTGTCAGCGAGAAGCTGATACCGCCTTTGCACTTCCTGCAAGGCTTTCTGGTTCTCTATTTTGTGCATGGCAAAGCCAAGGTCTGTTAGAAGTTCTTTCAGAAGGTCCAGCAGTTCTTCGTCTCGGGCATATGCTGTAGGCACTGCAGTCAGTAGAATCCCATATATCTGGTTTTTGAAAGCAATTTTGCCTGCGATAAGCGAATGGTTTTCTTTCACGCTAAGGAGTTTGGTTTCTCCCGCGTCCAGGGTAGGGGTTACAATTAAAGTGCTGTTTTGAGCAAGGAGGAAGTCTATATGCCCTGAAATCCACTCTTGCACGGTTCTTTTGTGCGGCTTTTCCTGCCTTCTTCGGGCATTGCAGAAGGCAAAATCAACAATTTCCTGGTTTTTGTCAAAGAGCGCTATCAGGGCACTTTGCATGCTCATGGTTTCCACCAGCCGGTAGCAGGCTTTTTCGATTAGTCGCTGCGGGTCTTCTTCCTGGGTAATGAGCTGGTTAACGTTGCGAATAGCCAGGAGCATTCTTTTGAGATACGCTTCACGTTGCTCAGCCAGTTTACGCTCGGTTATATCGTCAAAGACCACGCAGTAGCGTTCCCTGGTATTCCAAGGAGAATAGATGTGACAGCGGTAATATCTGCCGGTTGGGGAGTGATACAGTTCAAAAGATTGGGGAATACCGGTCAAAATGGCTTTTTCGTGTTTCTTGAACCATTCTTCTTCCATTCCCGGCCAGAGTTCGCGGGCGGTTTTTCCTCGTATTGCTTCAAGCTTCAACCCCAGCATTTTTTCGTATGCCTCGTTGACATAAACAATCCGGAAGTCCACCAGACGGCCTTCCTGGTTGAACACCGGCTCGTGGATGACAAAGGCGTTGATCATGCTTTTCAAGAGCCATTCCAATTCCCGGCTTTTCTGGAGCAGTTCTTCTTGCTCCTTTTTGTAACCAGTAATATCCCGGGCGATACCTTCGATGGCAATTCGGTTTCCCTCTGAGTCGTATACGGGAATGTTCAGTTGCTCGACCCAGAAAATTTCTCCGCTTTTACGTTGCCAGCGCAGAGTCAATGGTTTCCCAAAACCTTTTCCTTCCTGAAGCAACTTCGTGAGGACCTGGCGGTCTTCGGGGTGAATGAACGCGAAGAACAGTTCGGGGTTCCGGTAGCACTCTTCAGGTGTGTAACCGGTTACTGCGGTTACTGAGGGACTAACGTATTCAAAGCCAGGCTGGGGAAATAGGCGATAGCGGTAAAAAATGTAGAGGGTGTTCTTATCAATCAAGTTCTGAAAGAAAGTGATGTGTTCTGCTTCTCGGGGTAACTCGCTTAAAAGAAGGCATAGCTCATTGTGGTGTTGACTCACGAATGCCTGGAACAGGCGACCTGGAGGGTCGAAAAACCAGTCAAAGGCACCGCACGGGGTGTGTTGTTTCACCTTTTCCCAGAAAAGAGGATTGAAGAGCGGATTGGATTGCGACGTAACAAGTAAGTCGCTCAGTTTACAACCTTTCAACTGGTTGCCAGGTAGAGAAAATAATCTTTCAATTGACGGGTCCAGATCTTGGATCTGGTAATCATTCTCTTCCAGCCGGCAAAGATGCAGGCAAACCGAAAATGAATAGTTCTTTCCTGGTGAAACCACGGTTTCCCTCTTTTTTTATTTATTATAGCATTGTGACGTGTTGTATTTAGCTCTTTTTGGATGGTCTGGCTAATACAAAGAGCGCAAAAGCCAGGATGGGAAAAATGGAAGAAAGCAGTATAGTACGGGGAAAATGGTTGCCATTCAAAGCCAGGAAGCTCGCAAAGACCACCGGTCCCACTGCGCCACCCAGGTTGATGAAAGTTTCCAGCCAACCCATGGCCTCGGCTTGACGTGGTCTGGGTACCAGTTCCCGAATGGAAAAGAGGGCACCAATGTAGAAAAAGACAAAGCTCATACTCATTATGGTCTGAGGTAAAAGCGCTGTCCAGCCTCGTAAAAAGGGGAAAATATAGAAGGGGACAATACTCATGCTGTAGCCCAGAAGGGCTATTGAAAACGACCGCTCCGGGAAGCGAGAGCAGATGCGGCTGGCTATGGGGAAAAGGAGTATTTGAAAAAAGTTGGCCAGCCCAATGATGGTACCGCTTGAGGTGGCACTCTGGTTGGTGCTTTGCCAGAAAAGAGGCAGGAAAAAGAGTGCTCCCATAACGGCTGTAGCCCGCAGCATGGCTGATAAGTAATGGGCAAGAACGCGCTTTTCAAAAAGCCATTTTAGACCCGGGAATTCCCCTGAGGAGGGATGTACTGTATCTACTTTCCTGATAAATTTGACGGCTGGAATGGTGGTACCCAAGGCGAGAAATGCTGAAAAATAAAAATTCCAGGCGACGCTGAAATCCATCAAAATACCACTTGCCATGCAGCCCACCGAAAAACCAATACTTCTTGCAATACTCAAAAAAGTGAGCGAGCGTTCCCGGAGCTGAGAATCTTCCAGGTTGACTATCAGTTCGTTGAGGACTGGTGCCTGAACCACTATTGAGACGCCAAGCAGGAAACGCATTAGGGCAAGCAACCAGAAGCTGCCAGTGAAGGGAGTCAGAAGAACGAGTATACCCTGTCCCAGCATTCCAAGTACCAGGATGAGCTTTCTTTTTCCAGTGCGGTCAACCAGCTTGCCCAAAAGCGGCGCTCCGACCATGGAGCCTGCGGTGAGGATGCCCAGCAATATTCCAGTTTGCTGAGGTGAAAAATTCAGTTTTTGCGCAAAAAGCGAGAAGAGAGTTGAGTTGGTTGCGAAGTTAAAAGAACTTACAAAGCCAATCAGAGCAAAGGTTATAATTTCAAGATTGTGAGACCTGGACATAGGGGCTGAATTTTCCAAAAAAATCTTTGAATATGGAGATGACGAGCGCAAAAACAAGGGAAGCAACGCCCATGCTGTAGAGCACAAACTGGGGGTGGTTGCCAAAGACTGAAGAGTATCCCAGGTGGAGCAGATACCCGAATGACCAGGCAAAGCCCATGGATACCGATGAAGCCAGGGGTAAGTGATTGGGAAGCAGGTGATGGGCTTCCTGAACATTGCTGCTCATGCTCAAAAAGCCAAAAGCGTCAGCCAGGAAGTAAAAAGCGAAGATAAGTAGGGGGTTTCTGGTAGTTGCAAAGAGCAAAATAGAAGTGCCCATTCCCAGAAAAGAGATCCAGTTCACCCACCAGTTGCCAATTTTGTGGCGCAGGCAATTACCGGTGAGGTTGCTCAAGATACCCAGCACCACTCCTCCTGAAAGGAGGCTTCCTCCCACCACTAACTTAAAACCCAGACTGGATACCCAGATAGGGGTGAAGGTATGCAACCCTGACATAAAGAGGGTGCGTAACCCCACCATGAACCAGATGGGAAAGAGGAGACGAAAATATTTCAGGTTCAATCCTTCCCGGGACACTAATACCTGAAAATGCTTTTCTCTTTTGAAGAGAATGGCGAAAAGAATCATGGTTACCAGCCAGACAGAAAGACTGAAAGGAACGAGGGCCAGGGAGCCCCGGGTGGAGACCAACCAGGTTATGAAAATCGGGCCCACAGCTCCCCCGGTTATGCCTCCAGATATGAAAAAGGCAACGCCATTTTGGCGGTTGCTGGTACCTGCCCAGGAGGTTCCCAGGGGATGGAAAAGAGCATTGGCGATAAAGATGAGGAGAAAAGAAAGAATACTCAGAGTAAGAGATATGTGTAGAGCGAAAAGCACTGGTGCCAGGGTAAGGGTAGAAAGAGCTGTCAGCAAAAGCAACTTCTGGTTGGGAAATTTATGCAGGGCCTGCGCAAAGAGGAGCTGACACAGCGAAGAAAGTAAAGAGGTAGCGGCTATAAATACGGCTATTTCCCGGGGGGTGAGCCGGTAAACCTCTATTAGGTAAGGACTCAGGGCCTGCAGAAAGGAACTGAAAAAATCCACTGTGAAATGAAAAAAAGCAAAAACCAGACCCATTCACTTCACCTTCTTTGCCACTTAGACAAAAAGTGTAACACGGGATAGCCGTTATGAAAAGCACCTCGGGGCTTGTTTCTTTGCACTTATTTGGTAAAATATAGTCAAAGGAGGTGATGGTGGTGCCCAAAGCACTCATCATGGCAGGAGGGAAAGGAGAAAGACTCTGGCCACTCAGCCGTAAATCTCGACCCAAGCAGTTTGCACGTTTTTTTGAGAAGACTTTTTTCCAGCTCACTGTTGAGCGCATTGCACCATTGGTTGGCATGGAAAACATATGTGTAGTGACGCCCGAAGAGTATATTCCTGAGATTCGCAGAGAGGTCCCCCATCTCCTTGAAAAAAACATTTTTGTTGAACCTATGGGAAAAAATACCGCTCCCTGCATTGGCCTTTCCGCATTGTACCTTGCGAAGGAAAATCCTGAAGAAGTGATGGTGGTGCTCCCTGCAGACCACCTGATTGAGAAAGAAGAGGAATTTCGCCGGGTGGTGCAATTTGCCTTCGAGCTGGCTGAAGAAGATAGACTGGTTACTCTGGGGATAAAACCTTCCCATCCTCATACTGGTTATGGTTACATTCATTTTGATGGAGAGTACAGGACAAAAGACGGCCTCAAGGCCTATAAGGTTTTGGAGTTTACCGAAAAGCCTGACTTGGAAACTGCTCGGCGATTCGTTGCCGAGGGTACCTACCTCTGGAATAGTGGTATGTTTGTCTGGAAAAGTAGGGTGATACTTGACGAAATAAAGCAGTATATGCCGGACCTCTGGCAAGGTTTGCAGGAAATTGCCCGTTATCTGGGTACAGCAAAAGAAGAAAACGTTAAAAGAGAGGTATTTTCTGGTTTGAAGAGCGTTTCCATTGACTATGGAGTTATGGAAAAGACCCAGCGGGCTGTGGTTATACCCGCGGACCTTGGCTGGAGTGATGTTGGCTCCTGGGCAGCGCTTGCTGAGCTGCTTGAAAAAGACGAAAATGGCAACCTGACTTTTAGCAAGCATTTGCCCATTGATAGCAGGGGTTGTGCTGTTTTCTCCAAAAAACCTGTGGTTACCCTGGGAACTTGTGACCTGGTGATCGTTGAGGACGAAGATGTCATCTTTGTGATGCCCCGCGAAAAACACCAGGAAGTGAGAAAGGTACTTGAAAAGCTTGAGGAAAGTGAAGATGAAGACTTCAGAAGGCTGCTTTAGGCCTTCTGAAGTTCCTGGTGCCGAGCCGAAAAGCTTATCTTGAATTGGCTTTGGGAAAACCGAAATTCTTCTAAGAACTTTTTATTTTTTCCGCAACTTCCCGGGCGAATTTTTTAGCTTCTTCCAGGTCTTTTTGGTTGGGCCTTCCCCTGTTGATGCCTCCAATTAGTTTAAGAGGTCCATAGGTGTCGTATCCTCGACAGGCGAAGCTACCCACAACGTTGAAGCCTTTTTCTTCAAGGAGTTTTGAAAGGTGCTGATTAAAGCTTTTTCTGCCCATTCCGCTGGTTGAAAAGACCAGGGCATTTTTCCCCTGAACTTGAGGAAGTTTCTGAATGAAATCTACGATTTTGCGATGGTGTTTGCCAAAGAAAATCCCGGAACCAAAGCCGAGAAGGTCATACTGGAGAAGCTCCTGGGGAGTTACCTCATCAGGAGTTTTCAACTCTGCTTTCAGAGTTTCGGCAATGGCTCGGGCTATTTTTTCTGTGTTACCGTGATGCAAAGAAAAGTATATTATCAGCGCCTTCATCTTTTCATCCACCTCTTAAAAATTATTTTACCTTTTGGTGGGAACCAATTTAGTTTTTGCTGAATATAATCGAGTAAACTCAGGAGAGCATAGTTTACCTCAGGCTCCCTCCTCAAAGAAAGATGCTCTCCTGAGTTTTTTGTTTTCCGCTATAATTAGGGAAAAATAACAGCGTCTGAAGAGGTCCATTTCTCAGATGAGGAGGGAGCAGGGGATTGGCTGGTGCAGAGTTTTTTAAATCCATGATTGAGCTACGCAAAAAGGGAGAGAAGGTTGGTATTTGTTCGGTGTGCAGCGCTCATCCTCAGGTTATTGAGGCTACTCTTGAGTTTTCCCGAAAGGCGAATTTGCCGGCTTTGATTGAGTCCACTTCCAATCAGGTGAACCAATTCGGTGGATATACCGGTATGAAGCCTCGAAATTTTAGGGATTTTGTGTATCGCCTGGCTCAAAAGGTGAATTTCCCGCTTGAGAATATTATCTTAGGCGGCGATCACTTAGGCCCCAATCCCTTTAGAGAGCGACCATCTGAAGAAGCAATGGCTCTCGGTTGCCAGATGGTTGAAGAATATGTGAGAGCAGGTTTTACCAAAATTCACCTGGATGCCAGCATGTATCTTGGTGATGATCAGAGAACTCCTGGTGAACCCCTGGATATAGAGATAGTTGCTGAGCGCACAGCAACCCTTGCTGAAGCTGCCGAGAGAGCGTTCTGGGAGAAGGGAAGTGGAGAAAAGCCCTGGTACGTTATTGGGAGTGAAGTGCCCATGCCGGGAGGTTCTTTTGAGCTGGAAGGTCCTCCTGAGGTTACCTCGCCTGCTCACTTTCGCCAGACAGTGGAAGCAACCCGCGAGGCTTTTTTGCAAAAAGGCCTTGCTGAAGCCTGGGAAAGGGTTATTGCAGTGGTGGTACAGCCAGGGGTAGAGTTTGATGATTCCCGAGTTTTTGTTTATTCCAGAGAAAAGGCTCAAGAGTTGAGCCGGGCTCTCACCAGGTATCCCGACCTCTGTTTCGAGGGTCATTCTACGGACTACCAACCCCCTCGAGCACTTCGGGAAATGGTTGAAGACGGAGTCGCCATTTTGAAAGTTGGTCCAGCTCTTACTTTTTCCGCTCGGGAAGCGATTTTTATGCTGGCTAATATGGAGAAAGAACTCTTACCTCTTTATCGAGAGTGGCAACCTTCTGAGCTTTTTGGGGTAGTGGAGCAAGTTATGCTCAAACATCCCAAGTACTGGGAAAAGTACTATCAGGGTGATGAAGGCCGGTTGCGTTTTGCGATGAAATATAGTTTCTTCGATCGGGTGCGCTACTACTGGGCTTATCCGGAGGTGCAAGAAGCGCTGAAGCGTTTGTTTTCCAATCTGCGCTCTGTGGAACTGCCTCTTGCTCTGCTCAGTCAGTTTTTCCCACTTCAATATCGCAAGGTTCGTGACGGTTTACTGAGTAAAGACCCTGAGGACCTGGTAAAAGACTGGATTGGCATGACCCTTGAGGATTATTTTTATGCTGTTTCACCCCAAAAATAAATAGAATGGAGGGAAAAATGGTGCCAGAAATTATTTCCTTAGGCGAGGCTTTGGTGGAAATCATGCGTCATGAAGTGGGAGTGGGCTTTGACCGGCCGGATTTTTTCGTTGGGCCTTTCCCAAGTGGTGCTCCAGCTATCTTTGCTGATTGCGCTGCCCGCCTTGGAGCCAGAGTTGGTTTTATAGGGACGGTGGGGAATGACGATTTTGGCAAGGTGATTCTTGACCGCCTGGAAAAAGACGGTGTGGACCTTCGTTACTGTTACATTGACTCGCATCTTACCACTGGTGTGGCTTTTGTGGCCTATTTTGAAGACGGTTCCCGAAAGTTTATCTATCACATTGGCAACGCAGCAAGCGGAGTTATAGAGGAGGAGCGCATCAAAGAAGATTACTTTGAGGGAGCTTCTTTCCTTCACATCAATGGTTCGGCTCTTTCCATGAATGAGGCCTGGAGGAAGGCAATTTATCGGGCTGTTTCTGTGGCCCGTGAGCGGGGAGTAAAGATAAGCCTGGACCCCAACTTGCGTCCGGAAATACTGGGTGTGGACAAAGTGCGTGATATCTGTCGTCCGGTAGTTGAAGCAGCTTCGTTTGTTTTTCCAAGCGGTGAAGAAGCCATGATGTTGACCGGCAAGGTTACTCCCGACGAAGCCTGTCGTTTCTTGGTGGAAAGTGGAGTGGAGTATGTAGTTTTGAAAAGGGGAGATAAAGGCAGTACCGTTTATGTTAAGGGAAGGAGTTTTGAAGTTCCGGCTTTCAAGGTGGACGAGGTTGACCCCACAGGCGCTGGTGATTGTTTTGATGCCGCTTTTCTGGTGGGCATGCTGCGCGGGTTTGATCTGGAAAAATGTGCTCGTTTTGCCAACGCGGTGGGTGCTCTGGCGGTAACTCGCAAAGGGCCCATGGAAGGAGCGCCGTTTTTTGAGGATGCGATGAGTTTTATGGAACGCAGTTAACGCAAGCTTGAGAGGGCCGGCAACGCGGCCGGCCCCTTTTAGTTATTTTCTCCAATTCTCACCATTTTCGTGGTAAGCCGTATTTCTCGACCACTTGCATTCAGAGCTTCCTGAACGAGGTAGAGAAGTCCTCGGCAACAGGGAACTTCCATGTAGACCACTTCCACTTCTTCGATCTGGGGATTGTTGTGCAGGATGTGTTTTAGTTTTTCCAGGTATTCTTCCCCGCGCTGGTCAAGCTTAGGACAGGCAATTACGGTTCTCGTTGTTGGTTCGTTTTGTACAAAAAGCATCGGATTTTCGAAGGCGCAGCAGTCGGCGGCTATGCGCAGTTTCGTTTTTTGGGGAAAGGAGACAAATGGTGCAACCAAAGCAAGCTGCAAGGGCCAGTCGGGTTTCTTTTGTGAAAAAGCAAAAGCAGGACAGGAGAGATTATCCTCTTTTTCTTTGGGAGGAGCAACTTCCTTTTCAATCAGACGTATTGCTCCCTGAGGGCATTCTCCAATGCAAGCACCTAGTCCGTCACAGTGATTTTCGTTGACCAGCTGGGCTTTGCCATTCACCAGCTGAATGACTCCCTCTACACATGCGGTGACACACTTTCCGCAACCATTGCATTTTTCCTGGTCTATCTGGATGACTTTTCTTTTCACGGCACTCACCTCATTTAGGTATTATAATACCAAAATACTTTAATTGGAATAGCCAGGGATGTGATTCTAAGGTTTGGTTTAAAAAAATTTTGGGTACATCTTGAGAGGAAAGAAATGGCGTATTATAATTTACTCATCTATATGAATAAGTCATATAAGGAGGTTTTGTGATGTGCAGAAGCCACCATCACGAACACTGTGAGTGCCCAGGTTTTAGGATGGGCAGGTTTTTGCAGCCCTGTCTTCTGCTTTTGCTGGCTCGTCGCAGAGCCCACGGCTATGAGCTGATTGAAGAATTACAAAAGCTGTGGTTCGAGGGGGAGAACCTGGACCCCGGATTGGTTTATAGGACCCTGCGCCGTTTAGAAGAAGATGGTTTCGTTCAATCAGAGTGGGTAACTGAAGGACCTGGTCCGGCCAAGAGAGTGTATATTTTAACCGAGGATGGCAAAATTGCCCTCCACTCCTGGGCGAAATACATAGAAACTCAAATTCCACGACTTCAAAGTTTTCTCGCTCACTACCGGGGACTTGAAAAGGAGTCAACAAAATGAAGGTGGATGTTTCAACTTTAGTTCTTTACGGTGTAGCTTTGAGTTGGTTGCTGATTTCTTTTCAAAAAGACAAGGCCAGGACCATCCTTGCCCTGAAAAAGGCCTGGAAGAGCTTTGCTGGCATTTTACCTCCATTTTTAACTGTGATTTTCCTCATTTCTTTGGTGATCGTTTTTCTGCCTGAGCGGAGCATAGCCGCTTTTCTGGGAGAGCAAAGTGGTTTTCCTGGTTATCTAATAGCTTCTCTGGTTGGTGCCATAACGCTTATTCCAGGATTTGTGGCTTTCCCCATGGCTAAGATGCTTCTTGACCAAGGAGCAGGAATAGCGCAGATGGCAGTCTTTATTTCCACGCTCATGATGGTGGGGGTGGTCACTGCACCTCTTGAAGCGCGCTATTTCCGGCTTCGAGCAACGTTATGGCGCAACCTTCTGGCATACTTTTATTCTTTCCTGGTTGGGTACGTGGTCTGGATAGCGGTGAAGGGATGGTGAAAAGCAATGAAGAGTCAATTTAGAGAATACAGGAGCGCTTTGGTGATGCTGGGTGTATCGTTGGTGATTCTCCTTGTGCAGCCGGCAAGTGGGAAAGAGGTTTTCCGACTGACCTTTAAAAATACCCTTTTTATGTTGGGCGTGGTTCCGCCCATTTTCCTCATGGTGGGACTTTTTGATGTCTGGGTTCCCAAGGAGAAAGTCGTGAAAAGATTGGGAGAGCACTCTGGTTTTCTGGGCATGTTTTTATGTCTTGCCCTGGGGATTTTTGCGGCTGGCCCTCTATACGCTGCTTTTCCAGTTGCCGAAGTATTACTGCGTAAAGGGACCAGCTTGCGCAACGTGTGGATATTCTTGGGTGCCTGGTCAACCATGAAAATACCCATGTTTCTCTTTGAGGCCCAGAGCCTGGGTTATCGCTTTGCCCTTTCTCGTTATGCTATGTCCTTTCTGGGCGTTTTCTTGATTGCTTTTTTGCTGGAATGGCTGGTTTCTCAAAGAGAGAAAGGGTGTATTCTGGAAGGATATCTGTCTTCTGCACTCAGAACGGATTAGCCATAATTCATTGCTTCTGGTTTTGAGGCTTGCATTCAGCTTACACAGGGGTTCTCAATTTTCTGTAGTGTTTCCATTCTGGATTGGATTTCTCTCCTTGAGGAGCTTATAATGAGAAAGCTCCATGACGAATTCAGCTTTTACTATTTGAGAGGTAATTTTTCCGCTTGGAGCAGATTCTGGAGAGCTTCCTGGATAAAGCAGGGACTGAACATCCTTCCCAAAGCAGTGTTTGTCTTAGACCGCTTCCACCTTGCAAAGCGCATAAAAGGAACCCTGCACCATAACCCTCAGCTAGAGAAGAAACTCTGGAAAGCCATACAAGAAGGTTCCTGGGATGAAGTTGCCGATGTCCTGCTTAATGGGTACTCAGAAACTACTGACCCCAAAAAGCAAAGGGAGATCAAAGAACTTCTCCATTATCTCCAGCAAAGCTTTCAGGGTATCCTTGCTTTCAAACACTATCAAAAGCTAAAGCTCAGAATTAGTGCTCGAGGTCATGTGAGTCACGTACTCTCTGCTCGTCTCTCCCAGCGTCCTATGCAATGAGAATAAGAAAGGAGCAGATCCTATGAGCTATCTCCGGGCTATGAAGTTCAACCAGCAATCAGTGAGGAGTTTCTACCTGAGAACCCATAAACAAAAACTCCCTGCTTTCACTGTATCTTCCGAAAACCATCCAGAGAGAAAAGGAAAGAGGAAAGGAGGTGTTGCACGAAGTCTACGGGAATATACCGGTTATGAGAAAAGCAGTGAGTTCTCTACGTTTAACCCTTAAGGCTTTGTCTCAAGAGATCTCCTGGGTTTCTGTGATATAGAGGAAAGGAGATAGTCATATCAACGCCATACCTTCTGGATGGATGCGAGGTTTAAGAGGAAAGAAGAAAACCATGTTCCAAGTACAATCGGAAAAGAAGAAGATTTCAGAAAATGTACCTACAATAAGTTGACGCTATCCTTTTATGGTTGACTCCAGTGATGCCTCACCTAAAAATCTTGATGAAATGGATTCGTTGCCTCATTTAAAATTCTATACCAAATTCACCTCCTCAGGGTGAGGAATGGAATCATTTTTCAAGGTAACCATCTCGATCCATTGGTTCTGGATTTTGACGATCTGTCGTTTGAGTTCGGCTGGATTGAGTTCTTCATATTGGTCTTTTAAGGATTGCTTGATGGAGTCATCAATCGATGAGGCGTCAAGAACTCGCATCAGTGGGGTTTTGGCTTCATCATAGTGTTTTTTGACTTTACTATTCACTCGCTCTTTGAAAACCAGTTTGGTAACCGGTTGGAAGAAGTTAGTATAGAGACGAAGAAGGGAATAGAGTTGGTTGAGAAGGAGGAGTTCGTCTTCGGTCTCATAGCGAAGATAGCCAACCGTTTTTCTCACCATGGTCCAGTTCTTTTGTTCGACATAACAGTTATCATTCTTTTTGGAAGGTCGAGACCGGGTGAAGGTGATCTGTTCTTTTTGACAGTACCGAATGAGTTGGTTATTGATGAATTCTCCTCCATCGTCGGAATCGATTCCTAAAAGAGGAAAGGGAAGCCTTGCTCGGATCTGTTCTAAGGCTTCAAAGACCCATTTCTGAGCTTTGTTTTTGACCGCTTGAGTTTCGTTCCAGCCGGTTAAGACATCGGTCACATCAAGAGTTTGGCAGAAATCCCCACTGGGGTTTCCGCCATCGTGGGCAACCAGATCCATTTCACAGAATCCTGGTCTTTTCTCATCCCAATCAGCAAAAGTTCGAACTGGAATCTGGTGTTTGAGAAGCGTTCCGGGCTTGGTGTAGGACCGAAAGGTGAAGGTGAGCTTTCGTTTTTCCTTTTGGAGAAGCCGATCGACGGTCGCTGGAGAAATAGAAAGAAGTTTGGCTTTGACCTCTTGGGAAAGAACCAGTTCCTCATGCTTTTCCAGTTTTTTGATCATCCAAGGAAGTGAGGGAACGAGTCTTTTCCCGCAGGGGCAATCAAAGATGAGCCAGATCTTTTTTAAAGAAGAAAGGACTTCCTCATCATAGATCTTTTTTCGGTTCCTTTTTACCTTGGTGATGGATCCAATGACTCGATACTTTTTGCCGTTTCGTCCGGTGAGATAGACTTTCCGTCCATGATGAGAAAGGAGCCAGGAGGCATACGTCCGGGTGTATCCAGTGAGATGGACGAGTTCATCCAAGATCTTTCTTTTTTCTTTCTTAGTGGCTTTTTGATACTCGGGTGCCATTTTCTTAATGATTTCCCTTCTGGTATTCATGGTGAGCTCCATTTCGTTACCTCCTGTTTTAAAAAAATCACCCGGAGGTAGAATGGTTTATATCAGGATTTTTAGTTGAGATAACGATAGGAGTTCATCAAGATTTTAGATGATTCAACTCGATCTGTTGACTTAATGTGTTTTTAATGGTATAAAGATGTATATACTTGTAATGTATTAAGGGGGATGAAAAGATGAAACTGTCTTTCGAAATATGGCCCAACTATCCTTACCAGATGGGTATAGTTGGGGTTGTTACTAATTCGTGGGGAGACAAGCCTCTTGATTGGTGTGTTGAAAGGGTGGCTTCTTATGGTTACGAAGGCGTCGACTTTATAGACAGAAGTTTCATAGATCTTTCAGATAAAGAGTTGGGGGAGACAATTGAAAAGGTGTTAAGGGTGGTTGATTCTAAGGGTATTAAAGTTGCTTCAGTTGGGTCCCATCATCTTGCAATCACTCCCTGGAAGTATTTGATAAAAGGACAAATAGCCAATGTCAAGAAAGCAATAGACATCGCCGCTCGTATAGGCGCTCCTACTGTGGTGAGTTATATTGACGGGTATTACAATCCTCCGACGTATATCATGATTTCAAGGAAAGAGGCTAAGCAAATTTTTGTGGATATGGTTAAAGAATGTGCTGAGTACGCAGGGGAAAGAGGTTTGGATTTTAGTGTTGAGCCACACCAAGAAACCTTGATAAATCTCCCGGATATTACTTTGGAGTTGATTGAAGCGATAGGATTGGATAACGTCAAGGTAACTATAGATTTTGGGGGTTTATATCTAGGCATTAAGCCTCACATGCCTGTTAAAGAAGCAATTGCTGCTTTTGGGAAACTTATTAATCACGTCCATGCGAAAGATATAGCAGGCACTATAGGTAGGTGGAATATGTGTTGGTTCGGAGGTGGCATAGTTAATTTTAAGGAATGTGCTGAAGCGTTGAAGGAGGTGGGATATAGTGGTTTTATAAGCGTAGAATGGGAAGGATGGTTTAAGGGTGGAATTGAGGGTGTTGGCGATCTTAATCAGGGTGGGCTTGCTGACTTTGACAGGGTTGCGCAGGAAGCAAAGGATTTTTTGGAAGTTTATTTTAAATAACGAAACTTCCTTTAAGGAGGTTAATTTTACAATGAGAAAAGGGTTTTACGTGATAGTTCTCTCTATGGTTTTGATGTTGGTTTTTGCTGCTTTTGCTTTAGCTAAGACCGAGGTAGTTTTATGGCATATGGAGCAACCTCCTCATCGTGTAGAACAATTTCAAAGAACGATCGACGCTTTTAATAAGGCCAATCCTGATATCAGTGTACGTCAGGTAGTTTTAGATTGGATGGAAGCTTATACCAAGGTAATGGCAGCTATTGCTGCAAGACAGCAGCCAGACCTGATGTTTACAATTCCAGACTTTACTACTGCAGTGAAGTCCTCGGGAGCTGTACAGCCGGTTGATGATATTTTTTCGTATTTGGGAGAAAGGTATGATTTTATAGATGCTGCAGTTGAGCCTTACAACTATGATGGTCACCTTTGGGCCGTTCCCGCGTACGGTATGGTTCATATGTTGTGGTACAGGAAAGATATTTTTAAAGAAACAGGACTTGATCCCGCAACACCTCCGAAAAGTTGGGAAGACTTGTTAAATTATGCTAAAAAAATTGCTGAAGCCAAAAATATATATGGAATAGGAGTTCCCGCTAGTAAGCATATGTATACAGATCAAGCTATATATACTTTTATGATTACCAATAAGGCAGAAGATTTGTTTGATGAAGAAGGGAATCTGATTTTTAACAACCCACGCACAGTTGAAACATATGCTTTTTACAAAAAATTGTACGAACTCTCACCCCCAGATGCCTCTTCATGGACTTGGGCAGAACCCCAGTTGGCTTTCAATACAGGCAAAATGGCTGTGGCTATAGAAAAGGGTCAGTTTTTACTTCCGTTTGAAAAAGAGTCTGGAGTATCTGGAGAAAATTTGGGTTGTGCAATAGTGCCTATACCTGAAGATGGACAGAGGGGTTCCATATATTACTCAAATGGAATAATGGTTTTGACTTCCGATAACAAAAAGCATGAAGCCATTAAAAAGTTCTTGGATTATTTGTTCAATCCAGAAGTTAATGGGGAATGGCTTGCTGGGATGGAACCAGGGCTTTTCTTACCGGTAACAACTAATACCTTACAATCCGAGTCTTTTTGGTCGCATCCCGTGATTTCTCAGTATCGTTCTCACGTTGAGTTAATGATCGAACAGTCCAAGTATGGTAAACTTTTTGGCTTTACAAAGGGCAGAGTGAATCCTAACATTGGAAGAATATCAGGACAGAATATTCTGGCTCAAGTTGTACAAAAAGTTTGTCTCGAAGGAGTGGATCCAGCTAAAGCAGTGGAATGGGGTCAAGAAGAAATGTTAAAAGCTCTCAGAAAATAGCTTGATTGTTCGTTTATGTCCCAGACGGATTGCTACGTTGTTAACAAGTTGTGATCCGTCTGGGACGAATTAAGACTCGTTTGAGGCGGTGAGAAACGGTGTTCAAAAAATGGAACCCTAAAAGTAGCAACGCGATATTTGGGCTTTTACTTATCGCTCCTCTTCTCGTTTGGTTGCTCGTAACAATTGGTTATCCATTGTTTTTGTGTGTAAAACTTAGCTTCTTGAACGTGGAATTTATAGGTGAAAAAGGTGTTTTTGTGGGTCTTAAAAATTATATCAATGTGGTTCTTGATGCATCGTTGTGGCATGCTTTTCGCAAAAGTTTATTTTGGGTGATTGGAAACGTTGCTCTTCAAACAATATTAGGTTTTTTTGCGGCTTTGATTCTTAACCTAAAAATTAGGTCAGTAAGTTTTATGAGAACGTGGATTGTCTTGCCCTGGATTCTCCCAACGGTTGTTTTGGCTATAATGTGGCGGTGGATGTTAAGCGGGACATTTGGAGTTATCAACTATTTATTGGAGAAGCTTGGCGTAATTTCTCAACCCATTAATTACCTGGGGTCTATTAATGAGGCTATGCCAGCTTTGATCTTCATTAATTCATGGAGATGGTTTCCGTTTATTACTGTTCTTTTGCTAGCTGCACTTCAGTCAGTTCCTCAGCAAGAATATGAGGCTGCGGCAGTAGATGGTGCTAACAGTCTTCAGTCCTTTTTTTATGTTACGCTTCCTAATTTGAAGCCTGTTATGACTGTATTGGGTATATTGGGTCCGCTGTTAACTTTTAACGTCTTTGACGTTGTATGGTTACTTACTCAAGGGGGGCCTTCAAGGGCCACTTATACTGTGCCGGTTTTAATATATGAAAGAGGATTTAAAGCTTTTGCATTGAGCGAAGCGGCTACTATTTCGGTTATAGCTTTTGTCTTTCTTGCGATGTTTGTTGTCGTTTATTTGCTTTTAACTAAGATGAGCGTAAGTGAGTATGCGAGAGAATAGGCTTATTATGGCGCTGGGCGGTGAATTTCTTCTATGGCGAGATATTTAAGGGGTTCAGATTATGCAGTCTTTGCGGTTAAGGTTATTCTTCTCGTTTTTCTTTTTGTAATTGTGTTGTTCCCTTTTTACTGGATACTTGTCTCCTCTTTCAAACCGACTGATGAGCTTATAAGAGCTATTCCCACATTCATACCAGAGACTTTCACTGTTGAACATTACAAAAATCTGCTGAGAGTTGCCGAGTACCCTAGTTACCTTTACAATAGCATTGTAGTCGGTCTTTTAACCACTTTGTTATCAACTTTTCTCGTGTTCTTAGGGGGATATAGTATATATAGATGTGAATATCCTGGTAAAAACATTATCTCGAGTTTCGTTATTGCTAGTTATGCTGTTCCTACTACTTTATTAACGGTACCTCTATATCTCATATTTGCTGGGCTTGGACTTATAAACAACTTGTTGAGCTTAGTTTTAATAAATGTTACTTTGGTGAGTCCTCTTGGTGTGTGGTTGTTAAAAGCTTTTCTATCAAGTATTCCAAGAGAGGTTGAGGAAGCAGCTTTAGTTGATGGAGCAGGGAGACTGAGGATAATGTTTCAATTGGTTTTACCATTAATAGCGCCAGGTATAGGGGCGGTAGCTATTTTTTGCTTTATTACTTCTTGGACGGAGTTTCTCTTTGCGAATATCTTCATGCTGGACGAATTCAAAAAAACTTTACCTGTAGGTATTGCAAGATTTATCACTCAATACAATGTGGATTGGGGACTTCTGATGGCTGGAGCTGTTTTAACGGCAATACCACCTGTGATATTGTTCGCCCTGTTTGGTAAGAGTTTTGTCAGGGGTTTGACAGCAGGCGCTACCAAATATTAGTTCTACGATGGATCCAAGTTTTGGTTAAGGAGGAGTGTTTCCAGTGAATAAAGAATCAATTCTCTATTTTGAAAGGGTTAAAGAAATGATGGATAGAGTTTTAAGTGAAGAAAGTACTAATGTAAAACAAGCTGCTTCGATACTTGCGAAAACCATTCAGGAAGGTGGGTTGATTCATATATTTGGAACAGGCCATTCTCATATTTTTGCTGAAGAGGCTTTTTTCAGAGCAGGTGGGCTTGCCTGTATTAATCCAATGCTTGAGCCAAGTTTGATGCTTCACGCTGGTGCTGCAAAGTCCTCTTTACTGGAAAACAAGCCTGGCATTGCTGAGGTAATATTTGAACACTTTCAACCAACTCCCCCAGACTCTATGATTATCTTTTCCAATTCTGGCGTCAATTATGTTCCACTTCAAATGGCCTCCATAGCCAGGGAAAGGGGCATACCGTTGATAGGTATTGGCAGTAAGGCTTATTCGCAGTATTTGGCTGAAAAAAGAAACTGTAAAAGCATCTCTGAGTATTGTGACGTCTTTATCGATAATAAGGGAGAAATAGGGGATGCTTGCATTGAAATCTCGGGGTTACCCCAAAAAATTGCTCCCACTTCAACAGTTATCGGTACTTTTGTTTTGAACTTGTTGCTTGTCGAAAGTATTGCAAAGTTGTTAAAAGAATCTAATGTGGTACCTCCTGTTTTCGTAAGTGGTAATCTTCCTGGGGGGAAGGAGAAAAATCGAGAATTGATTGAACATTATCGCAGGCTAGTGAAGATGTTGTAGGGAGGTAAAGTTCTTGAAAGAATATGTCTTGACGGTTGATGTAGGAACAACCAATCTTAAATGCATTATCTTTGACAAAAATGGTAAGCAAATTGCTAAAGAAACTCTTCCCAATGTCACCGAATACCCTAAACCCCTTTTTGCTGAACAAAATCCAGAACAGTGGATTTTTAATTTGAAGAAAATCACTGATAAATTATCTACTCTTTACCCCCAAGAGATGGAATCTCTTACTTGTGTTGCTTTAACGGGCCAAATGCATGGGCCAGTGCTTATAAATGTTGACAGTCTTCAGGTTTTGTATCCTTGCATGATATGGTCCGATATAAGGGCTGTAGAGGAAGTTAAAGTACTTAAAGATAAATTTGGAGAAGCTTATTTCCTGAATAAAATGGGCAATTTGCCCCAGGAAGCTTTTACTTTACCGAAAATGCTCTGGTTAAAGAACCATGAACCATTCTTGTTTAAAAGAGCAATAAAATTGGTTTTCCCAAAAGATTACCTAGCTTATGTACTTTGTGGAGATGTTTCCACGGATTATTCTGATGCCTCAGGCTCCCTCTTATATGACATATACAAGAAGAACTGGGATAAAGATTTACTGAAAGAACTTGGGTTTAGATTGGATATATTACCAGATGTAGTCGATAGTAGCTGCATAGTGGGTGCTGTTTCTCGAGAGGCCGCCGGAGAGTTTCATCTACCTTCTGGGTTACCTGTCATTAAAGGGGCCGGTGATCTTGCGGCTACCGCTCTGTCGACAGGAGCTGGGGTAGAAGAAAACGTTTCTTTGTGTGTTGGTACGGCTGGACAGTTGCTCTTTTGCTCGGACAAAATACGTAAGGAGGTGTTAGGCAAGCTATACGTATTTTTGCACTGTATTCCAGATAAGTACTTTTATCTTGGTACAGTTCCGACAGGAGGCTCGGCCCTGGGCTGGTTCCTTTCTTCCTTTTGGGGTGGTGACCCGGATTTGTTTTGGCAAAAAGTTGGAGAGATTAAGAAAATCAATACGGATAGAGGACTAGTGTTCTATCCATTTTTGATGGGTACCGGAACCCCTTATTTTAATTACCAGGCCAAAGCAGCATTTTTGGGCTTGCAGGTTAATCATAAAATGGAGGACGTTGTGCTTGCGATTTTGGAAGGCATAGCTTTTGCGCTTAAAGATTCGCTGGAAGAAGCGTTAACGACCTTCAGAAAAGTTGAGAGGGTGATTTTAAGTGGAGGTCTTGCTCGTTTAAATATTTGGCCTAAGATAGTCAGCAATGTTTTCAACCTGCCTACATATTTAGTCCCTTACGTGGATACTGCTTCGGTTGGGGCTTGTTTGTTGGGTATGGAAGCGATGGGTCTTTCCCGGGAAACTTTATTTAAGGCTGAAGACTTTGAGGGTTGTCAGTTTCTTCCAGAAGAAAGATACGCAGAGTACTATTTAAGGTTGTATTCTTTTTACAAATCTAAAATGGTTTCGGTATTGAGTTGATGACAATGGGAAATTGGACAATAGACAAAAACTCACCTATTCCATTACATACACAGTTGAAGAATATGGTCAAAACGCTTATCGAAAGCGGTCGTTATAAGCCGGGGGATAAATTTTACTCAGAAGGAGAACTTGCTGCGCTATGTGGTGTCAGCAGGATGACCGTTCGGAAGGCCATGGATGAGCTTTCCAGGGAGGGTCTTATTTTAAGGATACCTGGTAAGGGGACTTTTGTGGGAAGGAGAAAATTAGTTGAGAAGCTTACTGAACTTGTGGGTTTTACTCAGGATATGGAGTCAAAAGGTTATGTTCCTTCCAGCCGTATTGTAGAGAAAAAAGTTATTTCTCCTCCTGAAAAGATAAGAAGTCTTTTACAGCTGAAAAAGGGAGAAAAAGTTTTGTTTTTAAAAAGAATACGTTACGCTTCTGGTGAAGCTGTTGCTTTGCAGGTTGCGTATATCCCATTAAAGCTTTTCCCAGGCATAGAAAAACTTGATTTGGAGAGAGAATCTCTTTACGCTGTTTTCAAGAAATTTGGCAGGCCTCCGGTCTGGGCAAGACAAGATATGGAGCCCACACTTATAAAAGAGGAAGAACATGTTAGGCTTTTAAAGGCTTCGAGTGGAAGCGTAGGAATGATTAGCGAGAGATTGACCTATGATTTGGAGGATAATCCAATAGAATTCACTACAACCCTTTTCAGGGGTGAGAATTATAGATTTACGGTGAATTTGATTAATCCGGAATTTGCAAGCAGAGCTTGAGCTTTTTGTATGTTGAGGGTTAAAAGGTGAAAAAAGAAAGCTTTATAGCAAAAGGCCAATTGGTTACTCCTTATGGAGTGTTTAAGGGATCCTTGTTAATTAAAGGGGACATTATAGAGGATGTCCATATTGGGGACGTTTTTAGTAAGGAGTGCGAAGGTGTTTTTGACTTTGGTGATGCTTATCTCTTCCCGGGGCTCATAGATCTTCATATTCATGGCGCAGTGGGAGAAGACTTTATGGATGGTTCTCCCGAGGGAATTGAGAGGATAACTACCTTTCTCCTTCAGCATGGAGTAACTCGCTTTTTAGCAACTACTTTAACAGAAAGCAAGGAGAGGACTGAGAGGGCTATCGAAGCCATAGTATCTTGCAAAAAACTTTTCCCTTCTATTTTGGGCATCCACCTTGAGGGCCCTTATCTATCCCCTGAAAGAAGGGGTGCCCAGAATGCCTCCTTCTTGCGCAAACCAGATTTGAATGAAATAAAGGAATTTATTGCACTCGGCGAAGGCCTTATAAAGAGGGTCACCATCGCCCCAGAACTTGATAATGCTCTTGATATAGTTGAATACCTGGCTTCTCAGGACATCCTGGTCTCCCTTGGTCATAGTACGGCCGATTACCGAATAAGCTTCCAGGCCTTCCTGAAAGGAGCTCGCCTGGTAACCCATCTTTTCAACGGTATGGATCCTCTCCATCACCGTTCTCCCAATCTTCTTGCTTTTGCTCTGGGTTTTGAGGGGATATGCGTGGAAATGATTGCTGACCTGATACATGTATCACCTGAAATAATGAAAATTGCTCTTTTGTGTAAGCGCAATCGACTTATTTTGATTAGCGACGCCATTAGAGCAACTGGTTTGCAGGATGGAATGTATGAAATGGGTGGAGAAATGATGGAGATGAAAGACGGCATTGCCAGAATGGTTTCAACCGGGAGCTTAGCAGGAAGTACTCTTACTTTAGATCAGGCATTATATAATCTGAAACAGCTGTTTGATCTTTCTCTGCCAGAATTAGCACGAATGGCCAGCTTGTTACCAGCTAAACTCTTAAAAATCGATGATAGGTTGGGAAGCCTTGAAAAGAATAAAATTGCTGATATCGTGGTCTTTGATGAAAATTTTAGAGTGCAGGGGGTATTTTTAGCCGGAGAGAAAATTTTTTGACAACCAAGATAAAGAGTAGACCCCAGGGTTTGGACCTTGCTTTGAGCCTGGGGTCTTAGAGAGTACACCTTTAGTTGGCTAAGTATGATTTTGCCTTCTTAAATAAAACTCCAAGTTCTTCCTGTAAGATGTGGTCTAAAGCTATTAAATAGACTTTAAAAGATATCTCTTGCTGGGGTTTTAAAGTGAGCCCTTCACTAACATTGGAAAGTACTACATATGCATTGGCTCCTGGTTTCTCGGGATAAGATTTTCCCCAGGACCAAACTTCAGCTTTTGTGAAGAAATCTTGCGGACCCCAAAGTTTTATAAAAGCGACGTTTTCTTTGGAGTACAGGAAGGCTGCTAAGGGTAAAGAAAGTCGATCTTTGGTTAAAACTCGAAAGTATTTTTCTGCTTTGTTCCACTCGTTGATTTCACTTAAAGAGGCCAAAACTGTTCCTGGTTCGCCAAGCCAATTGTCTTCGCTTTCTAAAACTTCTACTTTTTCTATGGGCAGAAGCCAGCGACACTCGCCCATACTGTTTACAACAGTGAAATCTTTAAAATCTAAAGTTATTTCTTTTCGTTTTGAGGTATTGGTTATTTTTGTTGCTATTTCAGCTAAAGGGGAATCGTTTCTGACCCTTATCCAGCATTCGGTGAGAGTTTTTTTGAATATGTCCTTTCCCGAAAGGTAAACTTCCGCCAAATTTTCCGTATTTTGTTTTATTTCAAAAGAGAGATCAAAAGGCTGACGATCTCGCTCGTTCCAGGGAAGAGAAAGATAATATCCTCCAAATTCTACAGTGTGGAGTCCTTCAGGTAATACCATGGGAGATGGGTTTAACTCATTGTAGAGAAGGGGTATTTTTTCTCCTTGCTTTTTTAGAGCGTAAGATGCAATCACTCTACCTCGATTTGGTATGATGGTTACTTCTATAAGGTTATTTTCGATTTTTATAATTTCGGGATGGGTTTTTGTAGTGGCAAGCTCGGCTACTGGTAGAACGTAAATGTCTTTCAATATCTGTAAAGAAACCTTTGTGAGGGCTGAAGAGAAACCAACTACGCTTAATAAGAGAAAGATGCTTAAAAATATACTTAGTTTTGCAAAAAATTTCATAAACTCTCCCTCCTTTTGGTTTTTAAGGACTACTCTTTCACTGCTCCAGCAGTGAAGCCCTTTATAAAGTATCCGGATATAGGTAGAAATATGAGAAACACCGGAAGCATTATCAATACCGAACCCGCAAGGAGAGGACCCCATTCTATATATTGCTCTGCTGCAAAGGTGGCTAATCCCAATGGTCCTGTTTTCTTAAGGTTGCTACTTATTAACACCAGGGCAAACATGTACTCACCCCAGGCTGTTATAAAAGAATATGCACCTGCTGCAACCAAACCTGGAGCGGCGAGAGGCAAGACTATGCGAATAAATGTTGATGTCGAACTGGCTCCATCTATGCTTGCAGATTCTTCTATATCACGAGGGATATTGTCGAAAAAAGAGGTTAGAAGCCAGGTGCAAAAAGGTGCAGCGAGTGCAGAATACACTATTATTAGGGAAATAAAATTGTCGTAGAGATTTAGAAAGGCGAATATTTTATAAAGAGGTACCAGAAGTATTACTGTTGGAAAAACATACAAAAGAAGCAAAAAACGAGATATGATGCCCTTTTTTAGCCTTTTGTTGCGTGAGATACCATAAGCACTTATCGAGGCAATGGCTATTGTACATATTGTAGTTAGCGAAGAAATTACTAAGCTGTTGTATAAAAACCTTGGAAAATCACGGACTGGTGTTCTTGCAAACAAAAGGGTTTTGTAGTTTTTGAGGGTGGGATTTTTAGGCAGCAGAGTGGCTTTCGACATTATTTCTTTTAAAGGTTTAAAAGAAGATAAGAATATATAGAAGAAGGGCCAGATCATTAGCAGAATGATTATAGCTATTACTATGCCAGCGATTATTTTGTTTAAACCTTTTAAGTGCATTTATTCCCTTTCCTCCTGGTACTTGCCAACTTCCAGTGCATAGTCAAACATTTCTAAAATGTTTTCTGGTGGTGTGTCTGGTTGAATGTTGTGGGCTGGGCTCATAACATATCCTCCATTTTTGCCAAGTAACTTGATTCTGCGTTCTACTTCGAGTCTGACTTCTTCTTTCGAGCCTGGAAGGGCAGATTGAATATCAATACCTCCCCAAAAGCAAAGCTTATCTCCATATTTTTCCTTGATTTTTTGATGGTTCATTCCATGGGCTAAAGGTTGGAGTGGATGCAGTATTTCTACTCCAGCATCGATCAGCTGTGGTATCAAGGGTTCAATAGCTCCACAGGAGTGTAGAAATATTTTTGCTTCGGTACGGCTCTTTATGAAGGAGAATAAATTTTTGTGACGTGGTTTTACGACTTCCTGGTATAGCTTTGGTGAGAGGAGCGGAGCTTTTTGTGTTCCCAGGTCATCACCAAGCATAATGACCTGGATATAGTCTCCTGCTTGTTTGAGAAATTCGTCAAAGAATTGAATTTTAAACTCCAATAGAGTGTCTAGTAGACGTTCCGCGTATTTTCTGTTTTGGATGAGGTCTACTAAGAAATTTTCCATGCCACGTAAGTACCAAGCTGGCTCAAATAAGGCTGGACTTAACGGATCGCCAATAATGGCATAATCTGTATGGCGATGTAGGTATTCACATCTTTCTCTTAAACCAGAAAAAAGCTCTTTTTGCCTTGGCTCCGGCCAATCAAATTTTTCTATCTCCTCAAGCGTACCTTCTTTTAGAGGATGTTCAACTATGTCATAATAAAATCCATTTGAGGCAAGTCTCCAGCGTATACCCCATTCGTCTATGTATTCTTCTTCAAAAGTCTCTTGATTAGGTAAAGTAGGTCTTACGTATCTTGTATCAATGTGCAATCTAATGAGTATTTCCTCCGGAGGCTCAATAAGTTGCAAGGGTTTTACAATTATTTTCAGATCTTCTTTGATACCGAGCAGGTTGCACAATTTTTTGGCAGCAAACAGAGTTAAACCAGTTATACTGCTTCCCAAATCCAGTGGTACTCTGTCTGGGAGCTTTTTACTGATGGCTGACTTTAGTCTTTCGCAGCTTTTCACTATTCCTTCTCCTTTCTTTAGTCGCCTTTTGGGGCAAGGAGCTTAAGGTATAGTACCCCTATTATTAAAAGTAGAAACACGATAAAAACTGATATGGCAGAAGCTTCCCCAAGACGGAATACCTTAAAGGCTGTTCTATAAATCAAGACTGGTAAAGTCTGTGTAGCGTTTCCTGGCCCTCCTTGAGTCGTTAACCAGATTAGGTCAAAGGTATTGAAATTCCAAGCGAATGCCAGGAAACCAACGAACCATATCATTGATCCCAGTAAGGGGAAAGTTATGTAACGAAACTGCTGGAAGCTTCTTGCTCCATCTACTGCTGCTGCTTCGAAAACACTTTCTGGGATGCTTTGTAGTGCTGCCAGGATTAACAGGGTTCCAAAGGGCATGAATTTCCATGAATTAAGAAGTATTAAAAAGGGCATGGCTGTAGAAGAGTTACCAAGAAAGTGAACGGGTTTTTGGATGATTTTGGCAAAAAGGAGGAACTCATTAATTATGCCAATTCTTGGAAGTAGCATCCAGCGCATGCAAATTGCGATTGCTACCGAGGGAACTATCCAGGGTAGCATAATTAGCGATCTGGCCAGATTTATTCCTTTCATCCTTCTATTTAAGAGCAAAGCGATTCCCATAGGGATTGATAGCTGAATTACGAGGTTGCCGATGGCCCAGACAAAACTTCTGGTTAACGAGTTAATAAATACTTGATTTTCTAATAGTCCCGCGAAATTTTTTAAACCGACGTAATTTCCCGAAGCTTCACCAAAAGAAATATCTTGAAAAGCCAAAAGAAAGGCTGATATGCATGGGTAGGCAAAAACGAAAATCAAAAGAGCCAAAAGAGGTAATAGTGGTAAATATTGCCGCAATCCTCTTGAGGACTTTTTTCCCAATTTGTTTCCCCCTCGTTGCTGCCCCTGTCGGCACTAAGTGCCGACAGGGGCAGATGCCATGTAAATATTTACACAAATATTAATTTTAATTACTGAGATACTGGCACAGAATATTTTTCCATTTCCTGGTGACCCCAAGCTACTGCTTCTTCAACACTCATTTGCCCGCTGACTACCTTATTTACCACTTCTGCTAGTACGTCGGCACCTGTGATATCTCCTATGCCCAGATTGACCCATTTACCATATTCGAAGCCATAAAGGGTTGCATATTCTTGCAGTGCCTCGAAGGCTACTTTGTGGATATTTTCGAATCTCTTTACTATGGGGTTTTCCCAGTATTCCTTGGCTTGGGAAGCAGCGACTGTGGTTGGGAAGAAACCACCCGGCTCCTGTTCCGCGGTTAAGATAGCATTGATTTCGGGGCGCATCATGAACTTTATGAAGTTTTTGATTGCGTTCATGTGTTTTTCACCATTTTTAAGGGTGTCTTTGTAAATATGAATTTCGTTTGGATACGTTATGGTGCCGCGTTCTTTTCTATCTTTGAAGTAAGGAATATGGGCTGCGTCGTAATCGTTGCTATCGAATTCTTCATGGAATCTTTTCTGTACTGATGGGAAGTAGGGTGACATGGCTATGGTACCTGCAGCTATATTAAGTTCAATTTCTCCCCAGGACCAAGCTTCTGCCCCAGGGGGAGCGTATTGGAAAAATTCTTTGTATAGTTTTAGGGCTTCTATAGTTTTTGGGTTGTTAAAAATAACTCTGCCGTTTTCATCAAAGAACCTTGCTCCAGCACTTGCAAGGAAAATGTAAGCTTGCTCATCAGTCATAAGATTTTTTGCTCCACCTATTCCTATACCGTATACTTCTTCCTCAGAAGCTTCGGTGATTTTTTTGGCATATTCTAAAGCTTCGTCCCAAGTTTTTGGAGGTTCCTTGGTACCCAGATACTCTTCAAAGAAGCTGGGGCGATATGTGAGAAGCATTACCATAGTAAATATGGGCACACCCCAGTATTCTCCGTCGTGAGCGTATATATTCCTCTGGTTTGGGAAGAATTGGTATTTTTCATCGATTTCATTTACCAGGTCTGTTACCGGTGCTACTGCTCCTGCTTTATACATGGTAAGCAACAAATCAGGTATTGAGAATTGGAAATCGGGAAGTGTTCCTGCTTCCATCGCAGAAAGTGTTTTAACCCATGCATCACCCCACATGACAACTTCTTGGTTGATCTCCACATCAGGGTTTTCTTTTACAAACAGGTCTATCACTTTTTGAAAGGCAGCTACACGGTGTGCCGGGGCTTCGTGGTGCCAAAAAGTTATCTCAATTTTTTCCTGGGCGACAGAAGAAGCGGTGGTTACAAAAAGTAATCCCATTAGGCATAGCACAACCAATAAACTTTTTTTCATTGTGTTAACCCTCCTTTTTGTCCGGCATTTAGCCGGATTATAATCTTTTTACAGGTTTTTGATACGATGATAATATTCTTCCTGGTAACGAGCGTTTGCTTCGTCTCCTCCGACTCTGTTGGCGCTCATCCAGACGGGCGGCTTGAAACCTTTACTAAGCATGTACTTACAAGCTTCTATTTCGATTCTTCGTACTATGTATGAGTCAGTCACCTGGGATATAGGTGCTATGGGACGATCAAAGCCTTCGAGTTCAATAACAGCGTCTCCTACAGGATTGTAATCATCAATGAACAGGTCTACAATGTCCATCAGATTTTTCTTACTTGGATGGCGAGTATAGTGGTCGAGGGGGATTTCTTTTTGCCAGGGAGAACCGCCCACTCCTATAGTGTAGGCGCCTTTTGCTTTGCATTCTAAAGCGGCATCGATTGTAGCAGCGTTGACTCCGATGTTGTTGAAAATGATTGCTACATCTCCTGGGCCAACCTTGTAATAGTCAATTACTCTGTTCATATAGCCGGGACATCTTTCAATGCGCATACCATGAAGTGCACCGCTTGCTCCGTAAAGTGCTCCAATTGGTATTATAAGATTTACTGGTACAAGTCCACCTGCACGGTAAAACATGTCGTATGCTGGAAGACAGGTGTGACCTCCGGTACCGACAACATGAACAAGTTTCCCTGCCATGATTGCATCGCCTATGGCTTGACCCGCTTTTTTAAAGTTTTCTGCTTGTTCTTTTTCGATTTTTTGCAGGAAATCAATACAAATATCCAGGAATGATTTTTGATTAGACATAAAACTCCTCCTTTCATATTTTAATATTTAAGCATAGGATATAATAGGTTATAATAGTTGTCAACAACTTTATAGTAAATCACAATAAATCGGAGGGAGAAAAATGAAAGGAGTTTTCTTTTACGATCTCTGGAAAAGAGAAAAGTCACAGAACATTGAAACAATCTTTCCTTCCTGGTCTGATGGAGAGGTTATTGTTATATTTTCACCACATGATGATGATGCTTTACTGGGAGCTGGATACTTGTTACAGGTAGTTAGAGAATTTGGTGCTCAAGTGTATGTGGTGATTGCTTGCAATGGTTGTGGAGGTTATACCACTCTTGATGAAAAAGAGAGAATTGTGGAAATTAGAAAGGAAGAAACAATTAGGGCTTACGCTAAGGTTGGTGTTGGTATGGAGCATATAATAAGATTAGATTTTCCTGATTTCAGCCTTAGGCCTAATCTCGGTTGGAAGATGCCCTGGGGTGGATTTGGGACATTTGAAAAGACCATTAGAATTCTTAGGGAGCTGAAAACTACTAGACTATTGTTGCCTAATCCCTATAGGGAACATGCTGACCATGAGGCTACTTACCTGATGGGAGCTTGGGATGGTCCACAGGCTGGTGATCCTATTATGCCCGATTATGGAAAGCTCGAGTTTCCCATTAAGAGCTATCTTGAGTATTCAGTATGGGGAAAATTTTCTCCTTTTCACGCTCTTTGTGCAGGGCAAGACCCCGCTATCAGTGCTAATAAAGCTATCGTTGTGTCCAAAGAGCTGGAGGACAAGGTGGTCGAGGCCCTTTCTGAATACAGAAGTCAGGCTGCAATTATTTCTGACCTGGTAAGCCAAAGATTAAAGAAGAAAGTGGAGGAAAACTTCTTTGTTGAACTTTTTCTTTCTTTCGAGGCCAGGCCTAAATTTGACTTTAAGCCTTATTTAGAGTTAATTAGAAACATAAAGTAAGGTATATCGTAGGGAGTTTATTAGAATATTAGATTGGAATAAGGAGTGTTTTTATGTCTCTTGATATAAGAAAGTCCTCTCCTATACCGTTGCATGTGCAACTTAAGAGATTAATTTTGGAAATGATCGAGAGGGGGGATATTAAGCCGGGTGATAGGATTTACTCTGAATCTGAGTTGTGCGAAAAGTTTGGTATAAGTCGGATTACTGTCAGGAGGGCGATTGAAGACCTGGCGCGGGAGGGTTATCTACAGAAGGTACCGGGGAAGGGAACTTTTGTTTCGAAATCTAAGATTGTTGAAAAACTTGGCCATTTGGTTACTTTCACCGAGGATATGTTGTCTCGTGGGCTGAAGCCAGGGAGTAAATTGCTAAGACGTTCTCTTGTAGAAGCTAACTCACAAATAGCGAAGCATCTTAGACTTACTGAAGAAAATAGTCGTGTAATATTTGTAGAACAATTACTGTTTGCTGATGATCAACCCATTTGTTTGAGAAAGGTGTTTCTGCCATTCAATCTTTTTAAAGACTTTCTTGGGACCAGTGTTGCAGAACTTGAAGAAAAAGACCTGTGTTATATATTGAATACTTTCATTTCTAAACCTGTTGTTTGGGCAAGACAGACATTAGAATCGGTTCTAATCGAAAAGGAAGAAGCTGCACTTTTGAAAGTTCCTGAAGGGTTCCCGGGTCTTTTCTGTACACGGATAACCTTTGATGAAACGGATTCTCCTATCGAGTATGTTGAATTTTTGTATCGGGCTGACCGCTACAAGTTTGTTGTGAACTTGGTCCGACCTGGTTTTTCGAAGAATCATCATTTGTCATCCAATAATGTTGTATATTAGTCCACAATGTTGGTATGCTGAGGAGGTGCTTTTGGTTGACCATTTTCCGTTACTCTTTAGCCAAGTTTATCCCCTTTCAGGATCGGGAAGAATGTGAGCGAGTTAGAAAAATAACCAAAGAAGAAATCACCAAGCATCCCAACCCTGACTTCAAAATCCGCATCATCGAGAACAAAGAAGATTTCTATTTCCAGTTCGCTCTGGACATCGTCACTCGCATTGTGGAGGCTCGTGAAAAAAATCAAAAGCTGGTACTCATTCTACCAGTTGGCCCCATGCCTCAGTACCCCATTGCTACAGAGATGATTAACAGGTTGCGCATTCCCATGGACCACGTGTACACCTTCAACATGGATGAGTACGCTGACGAGGAAGGCAACACGGCTCCTCCCACCTGGCCAGGTTCTTTCCAGAAAGCCATGTGGGACGGTTTCTTTTCAAAGATTGACCCCAAACTCCGTCCTCCCGAAAGAAACATTCACTTCCCAACCAAAGAAGTTCTGAATGACTACGCCAAAATGATTGCTGACCTGGGTGGTGCAGACTGCTGCTATGGCGGTGTAGGCTGGTGTGGTCACATTGCCTTCTGGGAAGCACATCTTGGTTTTGAATTTGGCGATGACCTGGAAGCTTTTAAGCAGGCTGGACCCCGCATCGTGGAGCTGCATCCTATGACCATCATGCAGAATGCATTGCATTCTTTCAGTGGAGACTGGTCCTGGGTACCACCCAAAGCAGCCACCATTGGTCCTGCTCAGATTGTGCAGGCTAAAGACCGCAGCTTCTGGCTGGATGGCTATATCGGTGGAGGAGTGAGCTGGCAGCGCTTCATAGCCCGTCTTGCTGCTCACGGAAGGGTGAACACCCTGGTGCCTGCCTCTATCCTGCAGACTCTGCCAGGAACCTACACCATGCTTGGTGGGGTGGCTGATAACGTAGAGATACACATGTCCTGAGAAAACAGTTCAGGCATTGAGGAGGTGAGGTACAACCTGGAAAATTTTTGCTGCTTCTGTTTTGTGTAAGCAAAAACCATTAACAACTTAGGAGGGACAGAGATGAAAAAACTAACTGTATGTTTGGTTGTGGTAGCTTGTGTGTTGTTTGTTTTAAGTGTGCCAGCTTTGGGCAAGGTTGCCATAAGCGGTCTTTTCATGAAACAGGCGGGTTACCAGGAAAGTGATATTCGTGCTATGACTGACGAGTTTCTGAAACAGAACCCGGATATTGAAGTGAATCTTTCTTTTGTCGCTTATGAGGAGCTCCACGACAAAATTGTGGTGGCTGCAGCCAGCGGGGCGGGAACCTACGATGTTATTCTTCTTGATTGTATCTGGCCTGCCGAATTTGCGGAGGCGGGTTGGCTTCTGGATGTAACCGATCGGCTCTCTGAGGAAGACCGCGCTGATATCTTCCCGGAAGTGCTTTCTTCAGTTACCTACAAGGGGAGACTATACGGTATGCCCTGGCTGAACGACTGGGAGTACTTCTTTTACAACAAAAAGATGCTCGAAGATGTGGGAGCAAATCCTCCCACCTACTGGCCTGAAGTGATAGATATTTCTAAAAAACTAAAAGAAGCCGGAATTGTTACCTATCCCATCATCGATGCCTGGGGACAGGGTGAAGCAGTGGTTATTCAGTGGTTGCAGTACGCGGTTGGTATGGGTGGTAAGCTCTTTGACGAAAATGGCAACCCGATTATGAACCAGGGAGCTCCACTCAAAGCTCTGGAGTTCATGGTTGACAATATGAAAGCTGGTTACTTTAATCCTGCTTGCGTCGAATCTTTCTATGAAGAAGTGCGCCGGGTATTTTCTTCAGGTCAGGCTGCTTTTGGACTTAACTGGACTTACATGTACAATCTGGCTAACGACCCCCAGGAATCACAGATTGCGGGTAACGCTGTTTTAACGCTTATTCCAGGATTTCCTGAAGGAAGAAGGAGTGCTACCTGCAATGGTGGAATGGGTTTGAGCATCATGAAGACCAGCAAATACCCTGATGAAGCCTGGAAATACGTAACCTACCTTGCCAGCAGGGAAGTGCAGAAAAAATATAGCCAGAATGCTCTTCCCATTTGGAAATCGCTTTACGATGATCCGGAACTAATTGCTCAGCAGCCTGAACTCATCAAGGTGGCCAAGGAACAGATTCGCTATGTTTTCGACCGTCCTCAAGTTCCCTGGTACTCGCAATTTTCCCTGATTATGAGCGAAGAATTGCAGGCAGCGCTTACTGGTGCTAAGACACCGCAACAGGCCATGGATGATGCGGTGTCCAGAGCTAAGGAAGTTATGAAACGCTACTAAAACATAGGGCGGGATACCCCGCCCTATGTTTTTATGGAGGAAGAGATGGATGAGGAGCTCAAGAAGCTTTAGAAGAAAAGAGGCTTACTTTGCTTGGTTGCTGATTCTTCCCGCTTTTGTTTTCATAGGCATCATTATTTTCTATCCCATGGCACTTTCTTTTTACATGAGCCTTTTCCAGATAGATCTTACCAGACGGGCAATGGGTACTCCTTTTGTGGGATTGCGTAATTACCTTGAGATCCTGAAGAGCTCTTACTTCTGGGAGTCCATGGGCAGAACTGCCTATTTTACAGTGGTTTCCATCGCCTTGGAAATGGTGGCTGGTTTTCTGATTGCTCTGCTTTTAAACGAAAAATTCAGAGGTAGAGGAATGTTAAGAAGTCTCCTGCTTTTGCCCTGGGCTTTGCCCATAACTGTGGATGCTATCATGTGGAAGTGGATTTTCAATGCGAACTACGGTGCATTTAATGCCTTGCTCACCCAGATAGGCATTCTGGATTCCTATCGACCCTGGTTGACCAACCCCTGGAGTGCCATGCACTGCGTTATTATCGCTGATGTTTGGAAAGTAACCCCACTGGTTGCGCTTCTTTTGCTTGCGGGTCTTCAAACCATACCCCGTGAGTTGTATGAAGCAGCAGTGGTTGATGGAGCTACTTGGAGATCTTACCTGTTCCGCATACTCATCCCTTTGTTGACTCCCACTTTTCTGGTGGTTCTGGTTTTACGGACTCTGGACGCTTTTAGGGTGTTTGATATTATTTACATCATGACTCAGGGAGGACCTGCCAATGCCACCAAGGTCATTTCTTTTCTCACCTATCAGGAAGCTTTTAAATTCTTGCACTTTGGAAGAGGTGCCGCACTGGCCTATATAATTACCCTGGTGGTGGCGCTTTTAGCACTTATGTATACAAGGACTATGCGCAGGCAAATCGAGTATTGAGGTGGGCCAAATGGGGATTAAAAGACAAAAGAAAGTGCGTTCTCTTATAATAGGCATATTTGCGGTGTTGCTGACTCTGGTGCTTATTGCACCACCTCTGTGGCTCTTTATATCCAGCATTGCCGATTTGCAGGAACTTTTGCGGGTGCCTTTGCGCTGGATTCCTGAGCGTCCTTCACTAGAGCGCTACGTTAAAATACTTTTTTCACAGGGGCCAGAGAGCGAATTTCGCAGAATCATGTGGAACAGCTTCTTCGTGGCTCTTTTTGTAACTATGATTTGTGTTGCTCTGGGTTCTCTCGCTGCCTATGCTTTCTCACGTTTGCGCTTTCCAGGCAAAGAAAAAATTCTTTTTGTGCTTCTTTTTTCCTATATGCTGCCCCCGATAGCGGTGATTATTCCTCTCTATCAGATTTTCAGTAGATACCGGATGCTGGATACCCGTCAGGCATTGATTCTCGTTTATTCAGCGATTCTGGTTCCTTTTGTTATCTGGTTGATGCGCACTTATTTTGATACCATACCCAGAGATCTTGAAGATGCTGCCAAAATAGACGGGTGCTCCCATCTGGGAACCCTTTTCCGGGTCATTTTCCCGCTTTCCTTACCGGGAATTGTGGCAACACTACTCTTTGCGTTTTTAATGTCCTGGGAAGAGTTTTTTATTGCTTTAATTTTAACTTCCACCCCTCAGGCCAAAACCGTGCCGGTTGCTATCGCCGAGTTTTCAGGACGGCATTCCATTGATTTTGGGATGATGTCTACCGGGGGAATTCTGGCAGCCCTTCCTCCCATTTTGATTGCGTTTCTGTTTCAGCGCTATATCATTGGAGGACTGCTCTCGGGTGCGGTTAAAGGGTAGAGCTGGCTTTACTTTTTACTGGGTGATGCAACTTAAAGTACTGTTCGGGATTTAAAAAGTGGTGTATAATGTATAAAGCAAAGTGAATAGAGGTTAAAGCCGGGGGAGCTCCATAATGCGGGGCTGAGAGGAGAGCGCAAGCTCTCGACCCTTAGAACCTGATCTGGTTAATGCCAGCGGAGGGAGTTGGCTAAACCAAGCTAAAAAGCCACCTGTCTTCCTGGCAGGTGGCTTTTTTTATGGAACCAAATTTGTGGGGAGGGAAGTTACAATGCGTTCTATACATCTTCGTTCGCTAATTTACACTGCGTTGTTTGCAGGTTGTGCAGTGTTGGTTTCTGGCATTCACTTTCCAGTTGGTCCCACCAAGGTCTTTCCCTTTCAGCACACGGTAAACGTTCTGGCAGGGATTGTTCTTGGCCCCTGGTATGGAGCGCTGGCGGCTTTTCTTGCTGGGATTATCCGCATCTCAATTGGCACAGGCACCATTTTCGCCATACCGGGGGGTATTCCAGGAGCACTGGTGGTAGGTCTTATGTATCGAGTTTTCAAAAGTGATTGGGTAGCCCTTACTGAACCCATTGGTACTGGGCCGATCGGGGCCACTTTAAGTGCGTTGATTGTTGCCCCTTTGATTGGCAAAACTGGGACCTGGCTGTTTTTCCAGTCCGCTTTTCTGGCCAGCAGCATTCCAGGAAGCATCATCGGCCTCGTGCTCGTTAAGTCCTTGCGCAAAGTTGTAAACCTTGATGTATGCTACGAAGGGAGTGTTAAAAAATGCTGAATGGTGTGCAACCCATCCCTAAGGAAAGTCGTAAATTACGGGGTATCGACTTCTTCTTGCTCTGGGCTGGGGCAGCGATTGCTATCTCTGAAGTGTGGGCAGGCGGCATGCTTGCCCCCCTTGGCTTTTGGGCCGGGTTATGGGCGGTTTTGTTGGGCCATGTAATTGGCAACACACCGCTTGCTCTGGGAGGAGTCCTGGGGAGTGACCTGGGTATTCCAGCCATGGTTTCAGTGCGTCTGGCTTTTGGAAGGTGGGGTTCATATTTGGCTTCGGTTTTGAATATCATTCAGCTTCTGGGCTGGACGGCAGTGATGGTCATCATCTGTGCCCAGTCATGTGAAGTCATAGCCAGCACGCTTTTTGGCTACAGTAACCTGAAATTGTGGATGATTATAGCTGGTTTGGGAAGTACTTTATGGGCAATGGTGGGTAGCCGCTTCTGGCAGTGGATGCAGAGGATTGCGGTGGTAGCCCTGGGTGTTTTATGTCTTTTTATGACTTACAGCGTGTTCCGGGAAATTTCCTGGGAAGAGCTCCTCAGGATACGAGGAAGTGGTGGGCTTCCTTTTGGCGCAGGTTTAGATTTAGTCATTGCTATGCCCATTTCCTGGCTTCCCCTGGTTGCTGATTATTCGCGTTTTGCCAGGGACACCCGTTCTTCTTTCTGGGGTACCTGGTGGGGGTATTTCATGGTGAGTTCCTGGATGTATTTCCTGGGTCTTTCCTCAGCGCTGGTAACTGGAAAAAGCGACCCCATACCCGCTATGCTAGCTTTGGGTTTTGGCCTGATAGCATTTTACATCGTTCTTTTTTCTACCTTTACCACCACTTTTCTGGATATTTACTCAGCTGCAGTTTCTTTTTTAAACATCCGGCCTCGGGTGAAGGAGCGTCTGGCTACGCTGGTTTTTGGTGTTGCAGGCACTGTGCTGGCGCTCTTTTTCCCCATGGATAGATACGAAAGTTTCCTTTTTTTAATTGGTGCTGTCTTTGTGCCTCTTTTCGGGGTGGTTATATTCGACTATTTCTTTTACCGAAAACGGAATGTTGACATTGCCGAACTATATGAGCGGTGTCCTTTACTGGTCTGGCAGGGAGTGGTTTCCTGGGCGGTGGGGCTTTTGCTGTATGAAATTTTGCTTTATAAGTTACCAGCTCTGGGTGCTTCGGTTCCCAGTTTTGTGGTTTCTGGCTGTTTGTATCTTGCTTTGCGGAGGAAATGAACTATGGAGAAGACTTTTGGAGAGATTCTGGAAAGAGTGAGAAGTAAAAGACCCCTGGTGCATCACATAACCAACATTGTGGTGGCTAATGACAATGCAAATTGTATGCTGGCAGTGGGGGCGCTTCCAGTAATGGCTTATGCCCGGGAAGAGGTTGAGGAAATGGTGGCTCAGGCTCAAGCTCTGGTCATCAACTTGGGGACACTCACCGGGGAAGTTGTGGAGAGCGCCATCCTTGCTGCCCGAAAGGCTAATGAAGTTGGGATACCAGTCATTCTTGATCCAGTAGGTGCAGGAGCTACTTCTTTTCGCACCCAAAGCGCGTTGCAAGTGCTTGAAACAGCAAAAGTATCTGTTTTGAGAGGGAATCGGGCAGAGATTGCCTCTCTTTTGGGAATGCGAGCTCTGGTAAGGGGAGTGGAGTCAGGAGAAGTGGAAGAAAGCCCTTGCGCCATTGTTGAGAAGGCCAGCCTGCGTTTTGGGACTGTGGTAGCGATTACCGGTGAAGTGGACTGGGTGAGCGATGGAAAGCGAGTGATTCGTGTTTTCAACGGTCATCCTTTGCTTACCAAAGTTACCGGGACTGGATGTATGGCAACTTCGCTTTGTGGCGCTTTTTGCGGTGTAGAAAAAGACTTTTTAATGGCTACTGCGGCTGCTCTCTCTTTTCTGGGAGTGTGTGCGGAAAAGGCAGCACCTTTTTCTCTGGGTCCAGCAAGCTTTAGGAACCATCTTTTTGATATGATGTATAAAGTGGATGGGGATACTTTTGCCCGTATGGCGCGTTTCGAGGTGGAAAGCTTATGAGAGACTTTTCTCTTTACGTCATACTGGATAAGGCCGTGCAGCGAGGTCGTTCACACCTTGAAGTTGCTCGGGAAGCAATCCGTGGTGGGGCAACGGTCATTCAACTGCGAGAGAAAAATCTTCCTACCCGCCCCATTTTTGAGGAAGCTCTCAAACTGCGCCAGCTGACCAGAGAGCTGGGCGCGCTTTTTATTGTTAATGACCGCCTGGATGTAGCGCTGGCTGTCTCTTCGGATGGGGTGCACCTTGGTGAGGAGGACCTTCCAGTTGATGTGGCCAGGAAGTTGGCTTCGAATATCATCATTGGCTGCTCCTGCGATACCGTGGAAAGGGCCAGAGAACTTGAGCGCCTGGGCGCTGATTACCTGGGTGTGGGAACGGTTTTCCCCACTGCGACCAAAAAAGACGCCGGTGAGCCCATTGGCCTTTCCCGGTTAAAGGAAATCAAGCAGGCAGTGCGTATCCCGGTGATTGCCATTGGGGGTATTAACCTTTCCAACCTGGATGCGGTTTTGGAAACTGGCGTGGATGGAGTAGCTGTGGTTTCGGCGATTGTGGGAGCAGAGTCGGTGTTTGAGGCAGCTTCTCTTTTCAGAAAAAAGATTGATGCCTGGAGAAAACCATGAGTTATCTGGGAGAAATTGGAGAATTCGGTTTTATCGAGAGGATAAAAGCGACCTTCTCGACTTCTTCTCCTTTGCTCTTGCAGGGTATTGGCGATGACTGTGCGGTTTTTAAAGGAAGAGAGGGTTGGCATACCCTGGTTACTTGTGATGCTCAGGTTGAGGATGTGCATTTCAAGACGGGTCTTTTCCCTCCCTTTTTGCTTGGCAGGCGCATTCTGGCAGTTAATGTGAGTGATATCGCGGCCATGGGTGGGCTGCCCCGCTTTGCTCTGCTTTCCTTTGCGTTGCGTCCGGAACTTGAAGAGAAGTGGCTTTCTGAAGTACTGCGGGGTATCAAAGAAGAAGCGGAGCGTTTTGGAGTGGAAGTTATTGGTGGCAATCTCTCGAGCATTGCAAGTTCTTTGGTTTTTGACGTTACCCTGATTGGAGAGGTGGAGAGTAAATACCCCTTGCTTTTGCGCAAAAACGCTCGGGTTGGCGACCGTGTCCTGATTACGGGTTACCCGGGGGAGGCAGCCTGTGGGCTCCAGATAATCCTTGAGGGGAGTCAGGAAGAAATAGTCCGCTTTGAAAGGCTTTGCAGGCGTTGCTTTGCACCTTCGCCCCGCCTTGAGGAAGGGAGAGTTATTGCTGAAAGCGGTTACCCTTGTGCGCTTATCGATGTTTCCGATGGTCTTTTGCAGGATCTTTCTCACTTACTTGATGCAAGCCAGGTAGGAGTAGTGATTCACCTTGAGGATTTGCCTCTTTCTGGCGAGGTGCAGGAATTTGCGCGTGAGAAGGGGATAGATCCTTTTCTGCCGATCCTTTCGGGTGGAGAAGATTTTGAGCTTTTGTTTACCGCTCCTCCCTGGCTTGCCGAGGAACTGCAAAGGGAAATTCAGCGCAGGACTGGTACTCCGGTCTGGGTTATTGGTGAAGTGGTTGAGGAGAGAGGTTTGCGACTGTATCGGGAAGGGAAAGAGGTCTCCATTGATCGCAGGGGCTGGAATCACTTTGGAAGGGGGAGGGCCTGAAGCGGTGAAAAGAGCTTTGAGTATCGCTGGTTCGGATTCAGGTGGAGGAGCAGGTATTCAAGCGGATCTGAAAACCTTCTGCGCTTTTGGAGTGTACGGTATGACGGCCATTACCGCGGTGACCGCTCAAAACACGCAGCGGGTGGAAGCAATACAAGCACTCTCGCCTCAGATGGTGGCTGCTCAAATCCGCTGTGTTGTTGAAGACATTGGCGTGGATGCAGTTAAGACGGGGATGCTCTTTAGTAGCGACATCATCGAAGTGGTAGCTGCGGAACTTGCTCGCTTCCAAATCAAAAATTTGGTCGTGGACCCGGTAATGGTGGCTAAAAGCGGGGCACGCTTACTGCGGGAAGATGCCATCCAGAGTCTTATGACAAGGCTTTTGCCCCTTGCTTTGTTGGTGACTCCCAACCTTCCCGAAGCACTTATTCTGGCTGGTATGGAAAAAATAGAAGGTCTTGAGGAAATGCAGGAAGCAGCCCGAAGAATTCGTGAAAAGGGGGTCAGGGCGGTGCTCATTAAGGGGGGACATCTTCCCGGAGAAGAGACCCTGGATCTCTTTTTCGATGGAGAGCAGTTTCATCTTTTTCGTGGTAAACGCATCAGCACCAGAAACACTCATGGCACAGGATGCACTTATTCTGCAGCCATTTGCGCTCTTTTAGCCCTGGGTTATAATTTGCCTGAGGCAGTAGGGGAGGCCAGAAGGTACATGGAACTGGTGATTACTCATTCTTTACCTTTGGGAGGAGGTTTTGGACCTACCAATCACCTGGCTCCGCTTTTTATAAAAGCCGAAATAAATCCCCAGGAGGGTGGAAAGCTCTGGTGAGTGGAGTGTTCAGGGTTGGTACTTCGGGTTGGACCTATGAGCACTGGAGAGGTCTGTTTTATCCTCCAGAGCTTCCTCAGCGAGAGTGGTTCGCTTATTATACTGGCGTTTTTGACACCGTGGAAGTCAATTCCAGCTTCTACCACCTTCCCCGTCCCTCAACGGTAGAGCGCTGGTACCAGTTAGCTCCACCTGGTTTTCTTTTTGCGGTGAAGGGTAGTCGTTACATCACTCACCTTAAGAGATTGCAGGGAGTAGAAGAAGCTCTAAATCGCTTTTTTGAAATATGTTCTCTCTTTGGGGAGAAACTTGGTCCCATTCTTTTCCAGTTTCCTCCCCGAATGACCTTTCAGCGGGATGTTTTCGCTGCTTTTCTGGAACTTCTTGAAAAAGAGAAGCATCTCTATGCTTTTGAGTTTCGCAATCCTTCTTTTTTCTGCGATGAAGTTTTTGAAATGTTGCAGAAACACAATTTCTGTCTCTGTTTTGCCGATACTCCCCGTTACCCTTATCAGGAAGTGTTGACGGCTTCTTTTGTGTATTTACGGCTCCACGGAAGCCAGAGCCTTTATACTCATTGTTACAGTGAAGAGGAGTTGCAGGTATGGGCCGAGAAGATAGAAAATTGGCTTACAGAGCGTGATGTGTATTGTTATTTCGATAACGACTACCAGGGATATGCCATTTCCAACGCTTTGCGGTTGAGGGAGCTGGTTTTGGGGAAGGGGGAGTAGATCTTTCAGGAATAGAAAGCTGGATGTGAGGTAAAATAGTAAAGAATAAGCCTTTATGGAGGTTTTGTAAGTTGCAGGACGCAATTGTGCTTGATACCAGCGTGTTTACCAACCCAGACACTTTTCCCCAGTTTGGCGAAAACCCTGAGCAAGCTGTAGAGAATTTTATTCAGCTGGCAAGCCGCTCGCCGCTTCAGTTTTTCATGCCCCTTTCGGTGTACCAGGAATTACAAAAAGTGGTGGATTTTGAGCTGGTTTCCGGCAAGCTGGAGCTGGTGGTTAAGATTCGTTCTCCCCGCCGCTTCATGCTGATGATACCTGCTGAAATTCTCTACCAGTTTATAGAGGAGTTGCGAGAGCGCATCAACAAGGGTTTACGTATTGCAGAACAGGCATTGACCACCCGGGATATTTCCGAAGAAGAACTAATTAGAAGATTACGTGCCCGCTACCGAGAAGCTCTGCGTCAGGGAATCATAGATAGCAAGGAGGATATGGATGTTATTCTGCTGGCTTTTGAGCTTGACGCTGTGCTGGTGAGTGCTGACCAGGGCATCAGCACCTGGGCTGACAAGCTGGGCATAAAACTGCTTGAAGCAGGTAGCTTGCGCTCTTTGATGGAGAGCTCAATCGAACACCGCCTGACCCCTTAAGAGGTTGGCAAGCAAAGAAGTGGAACGCAGGAATACCTTGTCGAAAGTGAGCACCCAGAAGCCGTTTTCCCTGATTAGTGAGCGTTTTTTGACCCTTATGGTCGATGAAGCGCGGTTCAAAAGCTGAAGTAAAGCTTCGGCTCGTTCTGGATTGTGGAAACGGCAGGAAAAAGTGTGGTATATCCTTCTTTGCCTTTTAAACTTATTGAGAGCATCTTCAAAACCCTCAAGCAACGCTTTGCCCGCTTCATAAAAGAGACGGTCGTCGCACTTCTTTCCCAGTTCGTCGAGTGAAATAATAAGTCGGCTCAGACGATTTATGTAGAAATGGGGCGGTAGCTCCTCAAGGAGTTCTGAGGAAACTTCAATGTCGTGGAGATTAGCAAAGGGAGTGACGAACTTTAACCTTTTTCCCCCATCAAGTGATTTTAGAACTATGCCCTCTCTTTTTTCCTCGTTTAACCGATTTAAAAGCTCATAGAGCCTTTTGATTTCCTGGGGTTCAAATACACCATAATTCTCTACCGCAGGGAGCTGGTAGGCCTTGATGATTTCCCATTTCTCAAGGGGTGGTAAGAAATTACCTTTTTCATCGATAATGTCAAACACGAAAGCCCTCACATCCTCTTTCACGTAAGGAGGATGCGCTTCTATGTAGGGGTTTTCCGGCCCAGCGATTTCAGCACAGATAACCCACTGGGGATGGTCGTTGAAAAATTGTGTGGGAAGAAGGTCAGGAATGCGGTCGGTTGTAAAAGGACAGATGAGCCCAGAGCGAGTAAAAGCCAACATTTTACCAGAGACTTTAGCGATTCTTGCATTGTAGCCGTCAACTTTTTCTTCAACGAGGAAGGGACCCTTGAAGTGGCGGGGCACTCCACTGGCTATTCGCATGATTCGTGCTATACGAGGATAAGAAGGAATAACCCGCTCCTCGATTACTACTGTGCCTCGAGGAATGTCTTTCCATTCTTCGAGGAATGGGAAATACTTTATATCCTCAAAATTTGCTTCTTGGATTGCTCCTTCTTTAAGCGCGTCGAGGATTTTTGCTTTTTCCACGGGGGATATTATATCACGTCTTGATGGTTGTATTTGACCGTTTTTTGGCTTCAGGTATTAGTGAAAAAATTTTTAGCGTTTGCCGGTTGACAAATATTTGTGAGAACGTTACCATAATCCTGGAAGGAGGAAGTGGATGGCAAAAAAAGAAATAGTAACCATAAAAGACGTGGCCAGGGAAGCTGGAGTGTCGGTAGCAACCGCGAGCAGAGCTCTTGGTGGTTATGGTTATGTGAGTAAAGAAGCAAAGTCCAGAGTTCTGGAAGCGGCCAGAAAGCTTGGTTACAACCATAACCTGGTTGCCAAAAGCTTGCGTACTCGAAAAACTTATACCTTAGGGTATCTTTTGCCAGATATTGCCAATCCCTTTTATGCAGGTATTGCGCGAGGGATTCAAGATGTGGCTTTTGAGCAAGGTTACAGTGTAATCATCTGCAATAATGATAACGATATCACAAAGACCGAGCGTTTTTTGAAAATGTTTATTCGCAACCGGGTAGAAGGAATCATTTACTCAGCACCCTTTAACCAGGCTTTGAAGGAAATGGCTGAAACTGCCATTGCTAATGGTATTCCAGTGGTGAATTGCTATGGTTCAACCCGGGTTGCTGCACTGGATACGGTGACTGGAGACGCTGAGGGAGGCTGCTATAAAGCGGTCAGACACCTGCTCGAGCTCGGTCATCGCAAAATAGGCTTTCTGAAAGTAAGGGGGAGCGGGATTAGCAAACGGCGCTTTGCTGGTTGCAAGAGGGCATTGGAAGAGGCTGGAGTGGAGATATTTCCAGAGTTGGTTGTGGAGGTGAGTGATTACTCACAGGCAAGTGGCTATCTGGGCGCTAAAATGCTTTTTGCAAGAAAAGAACTTCCTACTGCAGTTTTTGCCTTTAGTGAGCAGCTGGCGATAGGTGTTTTGAAAGCAGCTCGGGAGAATTCCATTTCTATTCCAGAAAGGCTTTCGCTGATTGGGGTAGATGATGTTATTGGGGAAGTACTTGAACCCCCCTTAACCAGTGTGAAAATTCCCACTTATGAAGCAGGGAAGGCAGCAGCTACGCTGCTATTAGAGCGGATTGAGAAGCAGATTGAAGAAAATTCGAGGGAGGTGGTTCTTGAGGAGAAGTTGATAGTTAGAGAGTCGACAAAAGCACCTGAGCGGTAAAGGATTTTTCTTAGAAAGGAGGTGTCTTAATTAAAAGTGGGGTTGTCGCAGGAGAAAGAGTGAGTATTTTTCGGGTTTTCTCCAAAAAACGTTTTGTAAGGAGGTTTAGAAAGATGAGGAGAATATTGATAGTGCTGGGTGTTATAAGTGTGATGCTTTTAGTGAGCTGGGGCATGTTTGCGTGTGCCCAGACGGAAATAACTATATGGTGCCATGGTTTTGACCCACACCGCAGAGGCTTCGAGAGAGTTGCTTCTATGTTTATGGAAAAAAATCCTGATATAAAGGTTACGGTAGAACCTCAAGCTGATATTGCAACTAAGATTAAATCAGCCCTTGCTGCTGGAGAAGCAAGCGATATATTTACCCCTCGTGGAGAAGACATTATGGAGATGGTCTATACTAAATCGATTCTCCCGTTCCCTGAAGATATCTTTACAGTGGAAGAATTAAAAGAAAAATGTTGGCCAGAGTATTATCTTCAGGCTCCTTTTGATAAAGTTTATGCATTTGGAATTCCTGATCCACTTGGTGACGCTGGAATAGTGATAAATTTGGATATGCTTGTAGAAGCGGGTCTTGAAAAAGTAGATAGATTTACATCGATGGAACAGATGTTGGAATACGCAGAGAAACTCACTAAAAGAGATTCTCGAGGCAATGTTGAGATAGCAGGGTTTAGTGCACGTGAGTATAATAACCAAGTTTACTTCTGGGATTTTATAGCTGAACAAGGGGGAAAGTTTTACGATAATGATACGGGTCTATTTAACTATCAGACCGAGGAAGCAAGAAAGGCTTTGCAATTTTTCTATGATATATACTACACTTACAGATTTGACAGCGTAGATTTACCTGCTAGTTTTGATGCCTTGGCTCAAGAGTTGGCTGCTATGGCGTTTATGTGGGGAGAGTATATACCTTTTTCTAAAATGACGTATCCAGAACTTAACTTTGGTTTTGCTATAAAGCCTCCGTTCTTTGGTGCCACCGAGCCAATAGTGACTCATGTAGATACTTGGAACGTTGCTGTTTGGAGTGGGACCAAGCACAAAGATGTCGCTTTTAAATTCGTTGCTTACATGACGACCCCTGAAGCGCAGCTTGCTTTTTTAGAAGAAAATCCAGGCATATCGCCGTTAAAGGAGCTGGCAAAACCTGAATATTTCCAAGATGAGCTTCGCTCTTGGTTGCTTCCACTGTTAGATCTTTTACCCAAAGCAAAGTTTTGGGGGCCCTTTGGAAATGACAGCATCATCAAAGATTCTTTGCAGCGTCTCATGAGTTCTGTTATTTACCAAGAGATGACCGTTGAGGAAGCATTAGAGGAAATGACAAAGCAGTGTAACGAAGCTATAACCAATTTTAGAAAAAAGTACCCAGAAGCTCCAAAAGCAAAAATTGAGTGGTAAGAAGAGGTTTATAGTGGTAACGAGGAAAGTATATACTTTTCTCGTTACCACTTTTTTCTTGGAAGGGGGGAGCGTGCATTTGAAAACAAAATATTTTCCTTTGGTTGTGCTTGTACCAGTTACAGCGTGGTTTATGGTTTTTTTCTTTTACCCAGCTATAAATTCTTTTAGAATTAGTATGTATGAGTGGAATGTTATTGATCCCGCCGGTAGCCCTTTTGTTTGTCTAGCTAATTATAAAGAACTTTTTAGGGATAAAACTTTCCTTGTTTCTATTAAGAATACATTTATTTTTGTTGCAATTAGAATTTTTCTGGGTATCCCTATTGGTCTTTTTGTGGCGGTGCTTCTTGAGAGAATAAATAAACTTCGGAACCTCTTTTTAGGTTTGATATTTGCTCCTTACGTAGCAAGCATTACTTCTATGAGTATTTTGTTTCGCTGGCTTTTACAGCCGAAATTCGGAATGGTAAATCAGGTTTTAGAATTGCTAGGTCTACCTACGCAGAGATTTCTCTCTCACCCAGGTCAGACTATCGTGGCAGCTTCTTTGGTGGATATTTGGCAGAGCCTCGGTTATAGCGCTGTACTTTTCCTTGCCGGTTTGCTTGAAATACCAAAAGACTTTGAGGAAGCGGCGCGCATTGATGGGGCAAACGAATGGCGGGTTTTTTTTAGAATTAAGTTGCCCCTTTTGGCGAATGTAACTCTCTTTGTATTTGTTACTACTTTAATTGGTGCATTTCAAGTATTTGAAAGAGTTGCTATGTTAGCAGCTCCTAGTATGAATGACGTTAGGCCCAGTAATTATGTCATGTCGTTTTTTATTTATAGATATGCTATTCACCATATGAGACTGGGATACGCGTGTGCTGCAGCGGTAATCATGTTTGCCGTTATTTTTGTTTTTACGCTTATACAGCTGAAAGTCTTAAGAAGGAGATGGGAATATTGAAGAGGAGGTTTTTTTATAAAAAGCGTTTAGGATTGGTGATCAGTTATATTCTAGTTGCTGTGGTAACAATTATTTCTTTTTTACCTGTTCTATGGCTTTTTACTTCCTCTTTCAAGCCGGCAAGGGAAATAGTAAAAGTACCCTCGACCTTTCTACCAGAAAAAGCGACATTGCGAACGTATAAGTATCTTTTTAAGAATATGCGGTTTGGAAGGTATTTTATTAATTCGTTATTTGTTGCTGGAGGAATTACTTGTTTGGTGGTTTTTACCAGTTCGCTTGCTGGTTACGTCTTTGCCAAATTTAAGTTTAAGTTTAAGGAGGTTTTGTTCACTGTTTTGATAAGCACTATGATGATTCCTTTTGTAACGATAATGCTCCCTTTGTATGTAATGGTTAGTGATTTTGGCTGGGTAAACAGTTTTAAGGGTCTTATTATACCAATGTGCCTCAGTGCTTTCGGTATTTTTCTTATGAGGCAATTCATTGAAAATATTCCTACGGATCTTATCGAGGCTGCACGTATTGACGGTGCTTCAGAGTGGTGGATATATTTTATGGTCATTTGGCCCCTCTCTCTACCTGCTATTTCGGCTCTTGGTATTTTTACCTTCATGTGGTCTTGGAACAATCTCTTGTGGCCTCTTCTTGTTGTTAGCAAGAAAGAGATGTATGTTGTTACTTTAGCTCTTGCTTCTCTTCAATGGGAAACAGGGATAAGATACGACGTAGTTATTACTGGTACAGCGCTATCCATTTTGCCCATCTTGGTAGTTTATGCGTTCTTTAGCAAATCTTTTATAAGGGGTCTTTCTTTTACTGGCTTGAAATACTAAAGAGCCTTGGGGGGTTTGGCAATGAAGCGAAAGCCCACGATTCATATTGTTTCTCATACTCACTGGGATCCAGAGTGGTATTCCCCTTTTAGGGAATATCAGATGCGTCTTGTTCCTCTCGTTGATAAGCTTTTGAAGATTTTGGAGGGGAATGATAGATATTTGTATTTTATGTTTGATGGTCAAGTGAGTGCATTGCTTAATTATTTAGAGCTGAAACCAGAAAATCGTCCACGCATAGAAAACCTGATTAAAAAGGGCAAGCTTTTAGTAGGCCCTTTTTATATTTTACCTGATGAATACATGGTCAGTCCTGAAGGGATTGTTAGAAACATCCTATGGGGTGTTAATGAAGCTAAGAAGTTTGGTGGATTTATGCCTATTGCTTACCTTTGTGACATGGCCGGACACCCTTCCCAAATGCCTCAGGTTCTGAATCTGTTTGGGTTAGATGTTATGGTTGCTTGGCGTGGTGTAATGGGATCTCTAGGAATTACGAAGAGTGAGTTTATTTGGAAGGGTCCTGATGGAAAAAGCAAAGTTCTTTTCTTGGTCATGCCGTTTGCTTATGTAAATTTTGGTAGGCTTCCTGAAGATTGGGAAGCCATTGTAAAGATAGCTGCTGACAACATTGTGATGTTGTCTAAGTTTGCTTCCACGTCGAATTATCTGTTTATGGAAGGCCACGATCATCAAGAACCAAGAGAAGACATTCCAGAAATTATTGACTTTTTAAACAAACGGCTTCCGGATTATCGTTTCATTCATTCTAACCTTGTGAAATACGCGGATTCAATTAGGGAAGAATTATCCACCGATATTGAAGAATATGAAGGCGAGCTGAGGGCAACTCAAACTTCTTTTGTTTTACCTGGAGTTCTTTCTAGTAGGATTCCGCTTAAAAAAGAAATCCGTGCTGCAGAAGTCTATTTGGAGCGCCTTGCGGAACCATTGTGCTCTTTGGTGGACATGATGGGCATTGATTGTTACCCTAAAGAATTCTTGGATCTTGCTTGGAGGATTCAATTTAATAACCAATTTCACGATGTTATATACGGTGCGCATGTAGATGAAGTTACTGATGATGCTTTGGTAAGAGCACATCAAGTTTTTCAGATTGCTAAAAGAGTTGCTTATGCTGCTGGTTATTCTTTGGCTAACCTATATTCTCGAGATTTTGAAAATAATGTAGCAATAGTTAACCCAACTCCTTATGCTCTTTCAGGTGTTTTTGATTTTTGTGTGCACTTTGGCATAGACGAGTCGGCAAGAGATTATGTATTTGTTGATGAATCTGGAAATTTAATTCCTTTCGCGATCGCAGAGATTAGTAAAATTAAAAACTACCTTTCTAAAAGGAAACTGATGGATTACTGTTGGAAAGGTGAAGAGATTGTAAAAGCTTGTATTTCTGCTTATATAGATTATATCCCCCCCTTTGGGTGTAAGATTATTGGTGTGGAAAAAGTAGAAAATTCTAAAATTGGTACGCCTCTGGAAGAGCGAAAAAAGGAATTGAGCAACTTTCTAAATATTTTGCCTTCTTTGCCTACAAAAGTTGAAGACCCAGTCGTGAGTGGCATCGATTTCATGGAAAATTCCTCTTTAAGACTTCTTTTCAAAAATGGTTCGGTTTTCTTGGAAGACAAAAGAAGTGGAAAGGTTTATCCAAAATTTGGCTTTATAGAAGATTCAGGAGATAGAGGCGATCATTATATGTTTTCGCCTCCTGAAGGCAACGCTATTGTTACTTCGCACTTTGGACAGATTGAAAAGGTATTTTGTTCTCCCTTAAAAACTACTTTTAAAATTGAGCATTTATTGAAAATTCCCAAAGCCATTGATCCAAGTCGAGTAAGGCGAACATCGGAAACTGTTGAGCAAAAGATAAAAGTTTTTTACACATTGCGCGCTGGTGCAGAATTTGTAGAAATAAAGGTGTGTTTTAAAAATGAAGCCGCTGATCATCGTTTGAGAATAGGTTTTGAAGTGGGAGAAAAAATTGTTTCTTCAGAAGCTGAGGTTTTCTTTGATGTTGTTAATAGAAAAATTTTAGAAAAAATGGATGATGCATTTTGGCCTGAAAAATCTTCTTCGACTAAGCCTAAAGACCGTTTTGTGTTTGTGGGGGATCAAGAAGGAGGACTGCTTTTTGTTGACCAAGGTTGGCTTAAGGAATACGAAATTTCTGAAGATGGCTTCTTTTATCTCACGCTTCTTAGATGTATTGGTTTTTTGAGTGTGGATTCTGTCCCTGAAAGGAGTAACGCTTTTACTGCGCCAGAACTTTCTACACCAAATGCGCAGTATTTGGAAGACTTCTTTGAAGCGGAATTTGTAGTTTTTCCCCTTATTGAACACTGGAGCAAGCTTTCCTCCTACGGTTTCGTTGATCATTTTGTGAAACCTCTTTTCTTTGAGTTTTCTGGAAGACATGTTGGAAAGCTAAATTCTGGAATGGGATTAATCGCTTTTAACGACGAGAAAATTTTGATGTCAGCTTTCAAGAAAAAAGAAAATGGGAGCGGATGGATACTTAGGTTATGGAATCCTGATAAAGTAGTTCGTTCAGTTGAACTTCATCTATCCCCAATTTTGAAGATAAATAAAGCTTTCATTGTGAATGCTTTAGAGGAGAGGATTGCATCAGTTGATGTTGAGGAGGGTAATGTGTTGTTGTTAGAGTTCAAACCAAAGGGAATTTTGAATGTCGAGTTGTGTAGGGAAGAAGGGAAAAGTTCATGATGCTTACACCTCAGAGAGAAAGGATGAGGAAAACATTAAAAGGGGAAATTCCAGATAAAATTCCTCATGGGGAAGTCATGATCGACGATTTTCTTGTAGAGAGATTGACAGGAACTGAAATGCCTTTTGCTCGTAAAAACTCTAATATTCACTGGGCTTTTGACCGGTTGAGCGAGACAGAATTTCAAGCACACTTAAAAGCTCGAGAATTGCTTGGTTGCGACTTTTTGGTTGTGTTTCCTCTTCAAAAGTTGAACGAAATTAGCAAAAGAGATGGCTATCCAGTTGTAAGGGATTTGTGGGGCAGAGTGCTTATTCTTTCGCCTTATACCTTTGAGACCATTTATCATCCTTTAACAAATATAGACGATCTGAGAAAATATCGATTTCCAAAGCCAGAAGAGTTTTCTTGGGATAATATTGAACTTTGGTTGAATGACTCTCCCTTTTTCGTTGCGTGTCAGATTGATGTAGGTTTTTCAATGTTTGCCGAACTTATCGGATATGAACGTCTAATGTTTTATATAAAGGATAATAAGAAAGAAGTGGTAAATTTTGCTACCCGTTTTTACGATTTTGCCAAAGAAATGGCGCAAAAGGCCATCGAAAAAGGTGCGGAGTGTATATGGTTAGCCGATGATTTTGCTCATAATAATGGCACATTTATAGCGCCTCAAGATTTATACGAGATTGATTTTCGATTTATGAAGACGCTTGTGGATGAAGTGCATAAGAAAGGGTCTTTGGTTAACCTGCATGCTTGTGGACGGGTAAGTACGGTAATTGATATTTTAGTAGAATTAGGCATTGACTCTTTGCACGGTTTGCAACCAGCTGCTGGTAATGATATTTTCCTTATTAAGGAAAGGTATGGCAAAAAAAATTACTCTTATTGGTAACTTAGATTTGAACCAACTTTTGCCTTTTGGGAAACCATATGAAATTAGTATTAAAGTTAAAGAATTAGTAGAAAAAATAGGTCAGGGTGGGAGATATATTCTTTCGAGTTGCAATTCGTTAACTTCAGCAGTGCCTGTAGAGAACGCCTTAACGGCTCATCTTGTTTGTGAAAGGTTTGGTGTGTATGCGAAGCCTAAGTCATAAGGAAAGATATCTTGGGGCTTTGTTTCGCAAAGAAATAGATTGTGTACCTTGCGCCCCTGAACTCTTTTTTCTTGTGCCAGCAAGGCTTACCGGATTAAAATTTTACGAAGTGAGCCCCGGGAGTTTCTTTCTACCAAAATTTCATAAAGTACCTCTTTGGAAAGCCCAGCTTGGGTGTGCAAAATTTTTTGATGTGTGTGGGTGGATAACTGTTTTCCCAAAGATGATTAGTAATGATTTAGAAGAGGAAGCGAATGTTATTTATCGGAATGAGGAGGTTGTCGAAATACACCTTTTTAAGTCAACTAACAAAATGGTTTTTCGTGAGGTTTTTGTTGCTCCACGGGACGATGCTCCTTGGTTGTTAGAACGCCCTGTCAAGGCATTTGAAGACTGGATAGAATACAAAAAATTTCTTTTTCCTCCTTCTTTTGAAATAGTTGCGGAAGAGATAGAAGAAGCTTATAAGGAAACTGGAGATGCTGGAATTGTGTCATTGGCAATTAGCGGTCTTTTTTTTGATCTTCTTATTTCATCTCGTGAAGGAGGATTAGAAAAAGTTTTTGAAGATCTCTTTGAGCATCCTTCTTTTTTTAAAAGACTTCATCGTGAGTTTATAGATCATACCAAAGAAAAGATGAAAGCTATTTGTAAAGTTACTAAAAAATTCGACGAGTTCTTTGTAGGTTGTTCTTATTCTGCGATACCCATTATTAATCCAAAGTTGTACCGGGAATGGGAAATTCCCTTTTTGAGAGAAATCACTGAATTTGCTCATATGTTTGGGAAACCGTTGCATCTCCACCAGCATGGTCGTGTGATGGGAATAATTGAAGATATTGCAGAAGCGGGTGTAGATTTGCTTTGTCCACTTGAGAGTCCTCCTCTTGGAGATGTGGATCTTGGATTGGTGAAGAGAAGGTTTGGAGATAGGTTAGCTTTGAAAGGAAATGTTCGCACACGAGTTTTATGCGAAGGTACACTGGGAGAGATTGAGGCAGAGGTTAAAGATTGCATTTATAAGGCTGCTAGTGGAGGAGGTTTTGTGTTGGGCACTGGAGATCAAGTTCATCGTGATACGCCTTTCGAGAATATCGTTTTTATGAGAGAATTATGTAAAAGATATGGTAGTTATCCTATTTCCGTCACTTCAGGATAACTCCTGGAAGATAAGCCTATGAAAATCACTTTTATTGGCGCTGGAAGCTTGATCTTTACTCAGAGATTGCTCATGGATCTTGTTTCTTTCCCTTTTCCGAAAGAAGAAATTGAGGTAGCGCTGGTTGATATTGATACTAAGCGCTTGAGCTATATTGAGAGAATTGCACGTCGCCTGTTTAGAGAAAACGGCCTTGGCGAGAATCAGATTTTTGCTACCACCGAGAGGAGAGAAGCACTTCCGGGTACGGATTATGTGTTTATCTCTATTCTGGTGGGTGGTATTGAGGTTATTCAAAAAGATATCGAAATACCGCTTAAATATGGTGTAGACCAGTGTATTGGAGATACCATAGGACCGGGTGGGGTATTCAGAGCTTTAAGGACCACACCAGTGATTCTGGATATATGCCGGGACATAGAAGAGTTGTGCTCTGAAGCAGTGATTCTCAACTACACTAATCCCATGTCGATTTTATGCTGGGTGGTAAAGGAGAAATTCCCCGAGCTTGCTTTTTACGGCCTGTGCCATAGTGTCCAGCATACTGCCAGACAACTTGCTTCTTACCTCGGAGTACCCTTTGAAGAGATTGAATACTGGGTAGCCGGGATAAACCACCAGGCATGGTTTTTAGAATTGCGCCATAAAGGAGAAGACCTGTATCCCCGCTTAAGGAAAGCTGCTGATAGAATGGAGCTCTGGGTTCAGGATACCACCCGGTTTGAGATGTTTAAACATCTTGGGTATTTTGTTACCGAAAGTAGCGGACATAATTCAGAATATAATCCCTGGTTTCGCAAGAGGAAAGATCTTTTGGAAAAATTTACTCCGGGTGGAGGATGGAATGGAGAAACCGGCTTTATATTGAAACTCTATGGCACAGATAGGGAAAGGTATGAAGAAGAACTGGAAGCAATTGCCAGTGGAGAGAAGGAGATTGATGTTTCAGAAAGTGACGAGTACGGGATAAAGATAATCTATGCACTGGAGAGTGGAGAGACTTTCCGGGCAAACATTAATCTTCCCAACAAAGGATTAATTACTAATTTACCTGGGGAATGTATTGTGGAGGTACCTTGCTTTGTTGAAAGGCTGGGTATCAGACCTGCTTCTGTGGGTGATTTGCCCCTACAGCTTGCTGCTTTGAACCGAATGGTGGTTCAGAGTCAGGAAATGGCTGTAAAAGGCATTCTCGAAAAGAAAAGAGACTACATATATTATTCACTGTACTATGACCCCCTCACTTCGGCGGTGCTCTCACTCGATGAAATCAAAAGCATGGTTGATGAAATGTTTGAAGCTGAGAAAGAATATCTTCCCGATTACTGGTTCTGAATATTCCCTTGTCAGTGTTTTCTTTTTGAGAGATAATGCCCCAAAGGGGGATTGGGTATGGAGAAAAGAAAACTGGGCAGCACCGAGCTTGAACTTTCTCTTCTGGGTCTGGGTGGTTTTCACCTGGTAGAACTTCTTTTCGAGGACGCAGTGCGTCTTATCAACCTGTATCTGGACCTGGGAGGGAATTACCTTGAGACTGCCGAGCTTTATGGGCATGGGGATTCGGAAAAGAAAGTTGGTGAAGTTTTGAAAACCCGGAGAAAAGAGTGTGTGGTGGCCACCAAGTCAAGGAGTAGAAAAAAGGAGGAGATACTCCTTTCTATCGAAGGCAGTTTGAAAAGGTTAAACACTGACTGCCTGGACCTTTTCTTTATTCATGAACTCAACCGCTTTGAAACGCTTGAAGAAATTCTTGCTCCTGGTGGTGCACTGGAAGGGCTCGAGAAAGCCAGAAAGGACGGAAAAATTCGTTATCTCGCCTTTTCAAACCATGTGACACCAGAAGTTGCCGTGAAGGCACTGGAGAGTTATCCATTCGATGCGCTGATGATTCCCCTCAATTACTTTGACCGCTTCAATTTTCCAGGCTGGGAGGAGGAAGTTATTCCCCTCGCCCAAAGCAAAGGAGTGGGCATTCTGGCTATGAAGCCCTTTGCAGATGGTTTTCTGTGGCGTAATTTTGAGCAGGCTTTGCGCTACACTCTTTCTCTTCCAGTAAGCTGTGTGGTCCTGGGTGCTAATACTGAGGAGTATTTGAGAAAGGACATTGCCGTGGTGGAGAATTTCACTCCCATGAGCGAGAAAGAGAAAGAGAAAGAGGAAGAGGAATGGTTCCGTAGTGCACCGGAGCTTGGCAATTATGTGTGCCGTCAGTGTGGGGAATGTCTTCCCTGTCCCCAGGGCATCGATATCCCTCGGATTTTCCTACTCGAAGGTCAATACGACCGTCAGATGCAGGATGGAATAGTGCGTGACCCTGCTGAATATGCTCTCCGGGATCGGTTGCGTTTCTGGTTTGGCAACCAGGATTATGCACAGAAAGCATATTCGGAGCTTTCAAGAAACGTGCTTTCCTGCAACCAGTGTGGAGAGTGTGAGAAGCGTTGCCCCTATGGTATTGCTGTAGTAAGGAAACTCAACATTGCTCATGCCAAGCTTACTGACCAGAGACCTCCAGGTTATAACCGCATCTTTTAGAAACTGCTGCCAGATGGCAGCAGTTTCTACTAAAAAGCCAGCCTGGCTTCTATTTGTTCCACGCCCTGGCGCAGAGTGTTCATGACTGTGCAGGCTCTTTCTGCAGCTTTGAGAATTCTTTCGCGCTCTTGAGGCGTGAGATTACCTTCCATTTCCACTTCCATCTCGATTTTGGCAATTCTTGAAGGGGCATCAGCCAGCTCTCCTTTGATGCGAGCAGTTACCTTTTCAAGAGGGAAGTTTTTGGTTTTCGCATAAGCAAAGGCGGTGCCTGCAAAACAGCTCCCCAGCGCTGCCAGAATATATTCGGTGGGCCAGTGGCCGGTTTCACTTTCCGCACCACTGCTTTTGAAATGAATGGTTGCTTCGCCAATCCGGGCTTCAACCTTTCCTTTTTGGGCAGTGAGTTCTACATAGGCCATGTTTTTTTACCTCCTCAGCTTGAACTGTGTTAATATTTTTAAAAACATTTATTCCCTGGAGGTATTCCTATGGCAAAGAAATTGCTGGCATTGATTCTCCTTTTAGGGTTACTGCTTCTGCTTGCGGGTTGTGCTCAGGTTGAAGTAGCGGTTAAAGTTGACTCTCAAGCCACCATTCCCCGGGCCAGGGTAGTGATTTATACTCAAGACTATACCGTGTTTGATAAAGCGCGTGCGTTTGCGCTGCAGGAATACAAAAAGCTTTCTCCTGAGGATCGGGAATTCATTTCTCTTCAGGAGAAAAAAGACGCTCCTCCTTATGCAGTTGCCTGGGTGTGGGATTTCAGTGAACACCCAGAAAGAGTAAAGGAGTTTACCGAACAGTTTCTGGGTAGAGATTTCACACTCGTTAAGGATGGAGACCTGGTGATTTTGAAGGGTAAAGTGGAAGGCGAAAGTCTTGAGTCTTCACTTCAGGGTGCCGCTTCCTGGGGTATAAAACCCTTTCTGAGCTCAGTGGAACTTCTGGTTAAGGCATACATGCCGGGGGAGATTCTTAGCTTTGTTGATGGCCAGGTTGATGGTACAACCTGGTATCAAACGTTCAATCTGGGCCAGTTGCTTCGGGATAAACCGGTTGTGGACATAGAGGTCATTGCTCGGGAGAAATAGGGGGGTGTTCTTAGTGACTGAAAAAGAACGGATACTGAGGGCCATAGAATACAGGGACATCGATAAAGTCCCTCACCACATTGATTTTACCATCCCTGCTCGGGAGAAGATGGCCCGCTTTCTTGGGGACAATGGCTTTCTTGATAAGTGGGGAAATCACTTAGCTTTTATAAAGGCAATTCCTCCTCACGGTTTTTCAGAAATCAAACCTGGTTTTGTGCGGGATGAATGGGGAGTGGTTTGGGACCGCCACATTGACCCGGATATAGGGAATCCCACCCCGATTCTGGAGAAGCCCTCGCTTTCTGGATACCGTTTTCCTGATCCTGATGACCCCCGCCGCTTTGAAGCAATACCTGATTTTGTAGAGAAAAACCGCAATAAGTTCCTGCTTTTGCGCCAGACCTACACCCTGTTTGAGCGAGCCTGGAGCCTGCGAGGGATGGAGAACCTGCTTTCTGATATGGTTATGAACCCAGATTTTGTGGAAGACCTGCTCGACCACATCAACTATTTCAACCTGCGGGTTATCGACCAAGCTCTGGATATGGGGCTGGACGGAGTACATTTTGGGGATGACTGGGGCTGGCAGCAGGGCCTTATCATGGGTCCTCACCTGTGGAGGAAGTTCATAAAGCCCCGCCTTGCAGAACTCATTGCTCTTGCTAAGAAAAAGGGTAAAAAAGCAACTCTTCACTCCTGTGGCAAAGTTCAGGAAATTCTTCCTGACCTGGTGGAAATTGGGCTTGACGTTTTTAACCCCTTTCAGCCTGAAGTGATGGATATTTTTGCCATTAAAAGGCAATATCAGGGCAGGCTTGCTTTCTGGGGAGGCATAAGCATTCAGCGTCTTTTGCCTTTTGGTACTCCAGAGGAAGTGAGAAGGGAGGTAAAAAGAATCATCGAGGAAATAGGTAAAAGCGGGGGCTATATTGCCGCTCCTTCCCATGCTTTACCCAAAGACATTCCCTGTGAGAACATTCTGGCTATGATGGAGGTCATCTGGAATCAGTAGGTCTCGGAGAGTTCTTTTGCGAATTCTTCGCTGGTTAAGTAGGTATCTTGGTAGCTGAGAAGAGGGTTTCCGTTTTCAAAAACAGTAGTACGCACAGTTAAAAAGGCTTTCCCTTCCTCTGCCTTTTGAGTGGCTAAAACCTCGGTTTTAAAGGACCGCTGCAGGTGGTTTTCTTTTTCTCCCCATATGGATACGGTGAGCATCTGGTTTTCGTCCACTTCAGCAAATATGACCACTTTCTGGTTTGCGAACCGGAAGCGAAAATCCTTATATCCGTAACTTACCGCTGCGTCTCTTCCAGGTGGCACATAAGCGGTTTCCGGGTAGTAACCAGAATGAGGATGGCGTTCAATGATTTGGGCTTCGGTAAGCAAAAGAGCGTTATAAAGGGTAGATACCACCTGACAGATGCCTCCTCCGAAACCAGTGCTCAGGTTTCCGTTCACGAAAACGGGAGCTTCCCGATAACCGTCTTCTTTTCCGGCTTCTCCCACCACTTCATTAAAAGAGAAAAGCTTATCGCGTTCGATGATTAAACCATCAATAGTCTGTGCTGCTTTCTGAATGTTAAAAAGTGCACCTTCTTCTTTGTTCTGACAGGAAGTTTGGAAAGAAGCCAGAAGATATGGGCACCCTATTTCTTCGAGCACCTGCTCAGTGTTTTTCCGAGGAGGTCTGGATTCTACCAGAGTGAGCTCTACCTCGCTTTTGCCCTGTTCGATAGCCTGAGTTATTTTCTGTAAAGCTACTTCGGCATTAATGCTTTTTTCGGTCTGGCCCCTTATGATTTTGTTTCCCAAACGTGAAGCGTCTTTTGGAGGGAGCATAGTTTCCCGAGCGAGTTCCTGGAGCCATTGCAGGGTTGCTTCAGGGTCGTAGTCAAAAACCGGGGTTACTTGAGGCGTTGTGGCCTCAAGAATTGCTTTCCGGGTTGCCACGAGGTTCAGCTTCCATCCCAGCTCTTTTTTGGGAAATAGAAACGACTTGTTTTGTACCTTCACCTGGAAGGGTTGGCTCAACCAGTCCTTGTTGACCAGTTCCAAGAAGGGGAGGAGCTCACTCCTTTTCAGGTTGGAAAGGTCATATTCCCAGAGGTGGATACTGACCTCTTTTGGGGAATGATTGCTGACAAACGACAGAAGCAAAAGCGCCGCAGCCAGCGCTGCGGCTACCATCACTAAGAAACTTCTATACACTGTGTTCACCCTTCAAGGAGTGCTTTCTTCGGTATTGTTTTCTGAAGTAGCCGGTGTTTGGTCTTCAGAAGATGCTCCTTGAGGGGTGCTCTCGCTTTCTGCTTCCTGGCTTTCCTGAGATTTCAGAGCTTCTGAAATGGTGATGGTACTCTTTTCGCGGAGTTCAGAAATCAAGTGCTCCAGGCGAACGTTTTTCTGCTCATTTTCCAGTATTTTGCGTATATCTTCTTTAGCTTCTTCAAATGGGGTAACCTGTTCTGGTTTGAACTCAAGAACCTGATAAATGCGGTAAAGGTCTCCTATTTTAATAACTCCAGTGACTGCGTTCGGTCGGTCAGCGAGTTCTTTTATAGCACCTCGTGCCTCTTCCGGAATCAGGGCTTCGCTGACCCAGCCCAGGTCTCCACCGTTTGAGGCATACTGGTCTTGGGATATTTCCTGAGCCACCTTAGAAAAGTCTTCCCCCAGATAAATGCGTTTGAGGGCTTTATCGGCTTCTTCCTGTGAGGGGACGGTTATCTGGCGCAGGTGATACTGGGCAGGAGTAGTGAACAGGCTGATATGTTCATTGTAATATTTTTGGATTTCTTCTTCTGGAATTTCGATGTCTTGAGCAAGGGAATCGATGAGTTTTTGAATCATAAGCTCTCGCTTTATGGATTCACGGAGGACGGGCAGGCTGAGGCGCTGGTAACTCAGAAAATCGTTAAATTCCTTTTCAGAGGGGAAGTTGGCCTTAATGGCGTTGAGTTGCTCCTCTATTTCCTGAGCAGAAACCTTGATTTTTCTGGAACGAGCCTCCTGGTAAAGCAGTTCATTGTTGATGAGATTTTCAAGCGTCATCATGCGCAAGAACTCAAAAGCTTTTTCATCCATCTGGTTCAAGGTCTTGCTGTCGTAACGAGAGAGAAGATTTCGAAAGGCTGCATCGAGCTCTGAAAAGGTAATAACCGTATTATTGACTGTCGCAGCTGCTGCCTGAGTGGTTCTCCCCGAACGCCTGTATGCTCCATAACCATAGTAAATGGTTACTGCAAAAGCAACTACTACTATAATCAGTATTACATCCAGGTTTTTACGCAAGCTTCTCATCATTTTCCCGTCCACCTCTTGATTGCCTTCCGTTTTGCCAATAATACTACTTTAAACGCTTTCGCTTGTCAATTTGCTTCTCTTTGGATACATTATTAAAAACACCAAGGAGGTATTTGAGGATGGAACTTGATGTTAGACAGATTCAGGAAATACTACCGCATCGCTTTCCGTTCCTCCTGGTTGATAGAATAGTTGCGCTGGAAGAAAACCGGGTAGTGGGTATTAAAAACGTTACCGTCAACGAGTGGTTTTTCCAAGGACATTTTCCTGGACGACCGGTTATGCCCGGAGTTTTGATTCTGGAAAGCATGGCCCAGGTCGGAGCAACCATGATGATGAACATGGAGGAATTTCGAAACTGCATTCCTTACTTTACGACTCTTGAAAATGTTCGCTTCAGAAGGCCTGTAGTGCCCGGTGACCAGCTGGTCATGGAGCTTACCCTTTTGAAGCTTAAACGGAGAATGGGGAAACTTAGTGGAGTAGCTCGAGTTGGTGACCAGGTTGTGGCCGAAGCAGAGATTGGTTTTTCCCTGGTGGAAGCTAAGGAGGAATAGGAGTTGGAGAGATTTTTTGCAAAGGTGAGTGGTGTTGGTTCTTATGTCCCGAGCAAGGTTTTAACCAATCAGGACCTTGAAAAGATGGTGGATACCAGCGATGAATGGATAACCACACGCACTGGGATTAAGGAGAGGAGAATAGCTTCGCCTCAAGAAACAACTTCCTCACTGGCTCTTGAGGCCGCTCGTCGAGCTTTGCAAATGGCCCAGGTTGACCCTCAAGAACTGGATTTGATACTGGTGGCTACGGTTACACCGGATATGGCTTTCCCCGCTACGGCCTGCCTTTTGCAGCGTGAACTGGGTGCTCCTCGAGCAGCCTGTTTTGATCTTGAAGCTGGATGTACTGGTTTTGTTTACGCGCTGGTTGTAGCTGAAAAATACCTGATTGGGGGTGGAGGCAACAAAGCTCTGGTGGTTGGCGCAGAAACGCTTTCCAAAATTGTAGATTGGGAAGACCGTGCTACCTGTGTCCTGTTTGGAGATGGGGCAGGAGCCTGTATACTTGAGAAAACGGATCATCCAGGTTTACTGGCTTCTTACCTGGGTAGCGACGGTGGGGGTGCACATCTTTTGGAACTTCCAGCGGGAGGTTCCCGCATGCCGGCTTCAAAGGAAAGCGTGGAAGGGCGAATGCATTACATCAAGATGAATGGTAATGAGGTGTTCAAGTTTGCAGTAAGAATAATGGAGGAAGCCTCGAAAGAGGTGGCCAGAAGGGCTGGCATAGGGCTTGAAGAGGTTGCTCTGTTTATTCCTCATCAAGCCAATATACGAATCATCGATTCTGCAGCTCGAAGGCTGAAGATTCCCCAGGAGAAAATTTTTGTTAACGTGCACAAATACGGCAACACTTCCTCCGCCTCTATTCCCATTGCTCTTGACGAAGCCTATCGTGAAGGAAGAATTAAGGATGGTGATTTACTGTTGCTGGTTGGTTTTGGTGCAGGTTTAACCTGGGGTTCTACAGTCATCCGGTGGTGAAAAGGAGGTTTTGTCCTTGAAAAGAAGAGTAGTTGTTACTGGACTGGGAGTAATCAGTCCGGTAGGTACCGGGAAAGATAATTTCTGGCAAGCACTGCTTGAAGGTCGTTCAGGCATCAGGCGAATAGAAGCTTTTGACCCCACTGACTTTGACTCGCAAATCGCTGGCGAGGTACGGGATTTTGACCCAGATAAATTCCTTTCTCGCAAAGAAGCTCGTAGGATGGATCGTTTCTCCCAGTTTGCAGTATGTGCTTCAATGATGGCCATTGAAGATGCAGGCCTGGATATTACGCGCATAGACCGTAACCTCATCGGGGTAATCTTAGGTTCGGGCATCGGAGGTATTAAAACCTTTGAAGAGCAGCATAGGACCTTATTGGAAAAGGGACCATCCAAGGTCAGTCCTTTCTTTATTCCTATGATGATTGTTAATATGGGAGCAGCCAATGTAGCTATTCAACTGGGTCTCAAGGGGCCAAATAGTTGTGTTTCCACGGCCTGTGAAGCTTCAACCCATGCCCTGGGCGAGGCGCTGCGCATCATTCAACTTGGAGAAGCTGACTGGATGATTGCGGTAGGTGCTGAGGCTTCCATAACACCCATTTCTCTGGCAGGGTTCTGTGCTATGAAAGCACTATCAATGCGCAACCATGAGCCAGAAAGGGCTTCTCGTCCTTTCGACCGGGACCGCGACGGCTTTGTGATGGCTGAAGGTGCTGCCGCCCTTTTACTTGAGGCAGAAGAAGTGGCCAGGGAAAGAGGTGCTCGTATATACGCTGAGCTGAAAGGATATGCATCCACCTGCGATGCTTATCATATTACTGCTCCGGACCCGGAAGGCAGCGGAGCGGCCCGTGCCATGCTTTACGCCATGCAGGATGCAGGAATTGAACCCCAGGATGTTGATTATATAAATGCCCATGGTACTTCCACACCACTTAACGATCGTATGGAAACCCTGGCCATAAAGCGCGCTTTCGGGGAGCATGCGTATTCCATCAAGATAAGTTCCATTAAATCGATGGTGGGCCACCTCCTTGGAGCAGCTGGGGCTATCGAAGCTGCAGCTACGGTTTTGTCGGTCTACCATGGAGTGATTCCTCCTACCATTAACCTTGAAAATCCGGATCCAGAATGCGACCTTGATTACACGCCCCAAAAGAGTGTGACCTGCTCCATTCGTCATGCCCTTTCTAATTCTTTTGGTTTTGGTGGGCACAACGGAACGCTGGTTTTTGGAAGGTATGGTGAACGCTGATGCCCTGGTGGCTTATCCTGATCATTAATTATCTCCTGGGCTCTTTGCCCTGCGGTCTCATCGTGGGTTGGGTGTTGCGGGGTGTTGATATAAGAAAGTTTGGAAGCGGCAACATTGGTGCTACCAACGTTTCCCGGGTGGTGGGTTTTAAAGGAGCTTTACTGGCAGGAGTTCTTGATGCCCTGAAGGGGTTTGTGGGTGCCTATTTAGCCAGTGTTTTTCTCCCTCATCCTGGCTGGTGGCTGGTGGCGGTCTTCCTGATTGTAATCGGTCATAACTGGTCGATTTTTCTGGGCTTCAGGGGTGGCAAAGGTGTGGCGACCACTCTGGGAGTGCTTTTTTATCTTTCCTGGCCTGCAGCTTCCCTGTGTTTCCTTGCCTGGGTAGTGGCGGTGGCTCTGACTCGCTATTCCTCGCTGGGTTCCCTCACTGGAGCGGCTCTGATGCCCGTTTTTCTGGTGTTGTTTGGTCGTCCCTGGCATTTTGTGTTCTGGGGAATACTTGCTGCGGTGCTCGTGTTTATAAGGCACAGAGAAAACATTCGCCGATTGATTTCTGGACAAGAACTAAAAATCGGCCAGAAAAAGGAGCGTGATTGAAATGGCAGGAAACGTTGTGGAAGTTAATCAGGATAATTTTAAGCAGGAGGTTCTCGAATCCGAGCTTCCCGTGCTGGTTGATTTTTGGGCTTCCTGGTGCATGCCTTGCCGTATGTTAGCCCCTATTGTGGAGGAAATCGCCGAGGAGTGGGCTGGTAAGGTTAAGGTAGCCAAGCTTAACACCGATCAGTCTCCCTCTGTGGCCCAGCAGTATGGCATCCATGCCATTCCTACCTTAATCATTTTTAAGAACGGTCAGGAAGTGGAACGACTGGTAGGATACCTTCCCAAAAGAAGCATTGAGCAAAAGCTAAAAGCCGTTGTTTGATGCGTCTTCAGTTTGCGTTTTTGGGGTTGATTGCTCTCTGGATCATAGTTTTTGGAAGTAATAGAGCTTTTACCTTTGAATTTGACGGGAAAACAGAAGTTTACGGCTTGAACCAAGTGAGGGTGATCACCCGGGCGCAGGTAGAGGATAAAGTGGTGGCTTTGACCTTTGATGATGCTCCAGCTCCGGCTCTTCCGGAGATTCTGGAGGTTTTGAATAAAAGAGAGGTTAAAGCCACCTTTTTTATTATTGGTGCGCAAGCTCAAAGATATCCGGAGTTGCTCAAGGAAATAGTTTTGCAGGGTCACGAGTTGGGAAATCATTCTTTTTCACATAACTTTGATGATTCTCAAAAGCTGGAAGCAATGATTCAGGATATCAAAAAGTGTGAGCAAGTGATTTTTGACCTTACAGGCCGTATCCCCTTGTATTTCAGACCACCTGGAGGATTTCTTAACGATCGGGTAAAGGAAGCCTGTGGGCGTACTGGCTACAGTATTTTGATGTGGTCTCTGGATACCAGGGACTGGGCACTAAGCGATTGCAAAGAGCAAATTATGGAGAATTTACTTGCTGGTCTTTCTCCGGGTGATATTATTCTTCTCCATGTGGTTCCCCAGACTGCTTCTTTATTGGATGAGATGATTGCTGCACTTACTGAAGAGGGATATCGGATATTGCCTTTGTCCTGTCTTTTGAGTGGAGCTTATGGGCGTTGAGCTTTCCTGGCCAGAGGAGTGGGTTATTCTTCGAGAAAAGCTTACCAGTTTTGAAGGGACAATTCTGGTGGTTGCTCCGGTGGACCGGGGGAAAACCACTCTGGTAAGGCTTATCTGTGATTTCTTTAGGGAATGTGGTCGCAGCTGTGCTCTGGTGGATAGCGACCTGGGACAGTCCGTGGTGGGTCCGCCAACTACGGTGGGAATGCTTCCGCCGGGGAGCCAGCTGGGGAGTCAGGAAGCGTTGTTCACTCCTTATTTCCGTTTTGTAGGTGATACCACACCTTCCAGGCATTTGCTTTTGACTGCGCTCTCTGTCTTTGAGCTGGTGCAGATGGCTCGAGCACTTTCCCAGGTGGTGGTGGTCGACACCTGTGGTCTTTTTCGGGGGCTGGAAGGGTTGTATCTCAAGATGCTTAAGATAAAGCTTTTGATGCCTCAGCTGGTGATTGGCCTGGGCAATGAAGAGGAATTCCGGGTACTTAAGGTTTTGAAGGGTAGGGATTTTCTGATTTTGCCTACTCCGGAAGGAGTGAAAAATAAAGGTGCTGAAGAAAGAAAAGCTCGTCGGAAACTGCTTTTTGCGGAGTATTTTTCACGAGGCAGAAAGCTTGTCCTGGAGCTATCCAGGTTGCGTCTTTTTGCCCCCCTTTCCCCTTATTTCTATCTTCAGCAGGCTTTGCAAGCGGAGTGGGGAATGGTTTTCAAAGTGGGAAGAAAGCGGTATCATCTCCTTTGCTCAGAAAAAGTACAGCAAGATTTTCCCCTTGAAGAGCGGAGTGGCTACTGGCTTCTTCCTGAAGATATGAATAATCTCCTTTGTTGCCTGTATTCGAAGCAGCTTCGAGAGATAGGACTGGGTATCATCAGAAAAATCGACTTTGCAAAAGGCAAAATGGAAATATGGGGCACCACCCTATCTCAGGCAGAGCCCCACTTCGTGGTTTGCGGTGACCTGAAGGTAAACCCTCAGGGTGAGGAAATGGGTCGTTTGTCCTGGAAGATTTTAAGGTAAATACAGGTTTATATTTCAAGGTAGCGAGCAGTAACTCCTTCTAATTTTTGTAAGCGCTCTTTAAGCTGCTCAATTTCTTCCTGTTTTCCGGTGAGCTCCAGTATCACCAGGCCGTCTTCGGCACAGTATTCAGGAGAGGCTTCGTGAAGCCCCAGACGGGTTTTTATGTTGCACCCGAACTGGGTGAGAATTTCCTGAACCTGGGGAGCCTGCTGGGAGCGGGCCGCAATTTTGAGTATCAAGAGTCGGTACATCCTTACCACCTCTTTTTGGAATGTTTTTTACTCAGATAGTGTACTTAAAAGTGTTCGGGTTTAAAAATATTAGTTTTTTTATAGAAAAAGTAGAGAAACCTATTGACAAGTCACTCTTAGCTCACTATAATTCTCAGCACAAAGTGAATAAAAGGCTAAATCGAAGAAAGGGATTAGTAGTCAGGGGGAGGAACAGAGAGAGCCGGGGTAAGGTGGGAGCCCGGTTTCCAAAGCCTGGCGAAATGGCCCTGGAGAGGTTGTGGTGAAAGTAAGTAGCCACAAACGGTGAGCTCCGTTAAAGGTGAAGAGTGGCCGGTGAGCTTTTACTCGCTGGTCACAAGGGTGGTACCGCGGGAAACCCTCGCCCCTTGGGCGAGGGTTTTTTGTTTTAGAATACGCGAATAATGGAGGTGATGGATGGTGAAAGAAGTGTTGCGGAGTTATGAGGAAATCAACCAGAAAATCCGCGAAGGTAAAGCAGTAGTGGTCACTGCTGAAGAAGTAATTGAGATGGTGAAAGAGAAAGGCCTGAAAGAGGTAGCCCGTCAGGTTGACGTGGTAACCACGGGCACTTTTGGCATCATGTGTTCTTCAGGCGCTTTTTTGAATATTGGCCATACCAAACCCCGGATGAAGATTTCTGAAGCTTATCTGAATGGAGTAATGGCCTACTGCGGTCTGGCTGCTGTCGATATGTACATTGGAGCGACCCAGCCTGCCAAGGATGACCCCCTTAACAAAGTACACCCTGGCGAGTTTCGCTATGGTGGGGGGCATGTCATTCAGGACCTGGTTGCCGGAAAAGACGTTCTGCTTGAAGCCTATGCCTATGGTACGGACTGTTATCCACGCAAAAAGCTGGTTACCTGGATTAACCTTAAGGACCTGAATGAAGCTTATCTTTTCAACCCTCGCAATGCATACCAGAATTACAATGTGGCAGTGAACCTCTCCGATAAGACTATTTATACCTACATGGGTATCCTTTTACCTCGTCTTGGGAATGCCGGTTATTCTTCGGCAGGCCAGTTAAGCCCTCTTTTGAATGACCCCTTTTATCGGGTCATTGGGGTAGGAACCAGGATCTTTTTGGGGGGAGGAGTTGGTTATGTGGCCTGGCAGGGCACTCAGCATAACCCTTCGGTGGAACGCAACGAAAGAGGTGTTCCTAAAGGTGGTGCTGGGACACTAGCCCTGATTGGCGACCTGAAAGGGATGAGTGCACAGTGGCTCTGGGGGGTGAGCGTCAGGGGTTATGGCTGTTCCCTTGCAGTGGGAGTTGGAGTTCCCATTCCCATTCTTGATGAAGAAACCCTTTATTACTGCTCGGTAAGTGACGAAGAAATCTTGGCTCCGGTGGTTGACTACAGCTCTGCGTACCCGGAAGGAACAGGCGAGGTTCTCGGGTATGTCAGCTATGCTCAGCTACGCAGTGGTAAAATAGTAATCAAGGGTAAAGAAATTCCCACTTTTCCGCTCTCCAGTTATCAGCGAGCCAGGGAAATTGCCCAGACTCTCAAGCGCTGGATTCAAGAAGGCAACTTTGAATTGACCCGTCCGGTAGTCAATCTTCCCGGAGTGGAATCTGGAGTGCGCTTTAAAAACCTTAAAGAACGTCCGGTTGAAAATTACGCGGGGAATCTTAAGGGGTGAGCACCATGACCGTTTCTCGAAAAATAGTTCTGCATTTTCCGGCCCAGGTTGCGGATAGACCCATAGTTTGTGATTTGGCATTGCGTTTTGGACTGGCTTTCAACATTCTCAGGGCTTCTATTTCACCGCATCGTGAAGGGATTATGGTTATGGAAATCATTGGTGAAGGTGCAAATCAGGAAAAAGGCTTGCAGTACCTGCGTGAGCAGGGAGTACTGATTGAATCACTCAGCCAGGATATTCGCAAAAACGATGAACGCTGTATCAACTGTGGAGCCTGTGTGGGTGTTTGCCCCACTTCAGCACTGTTTATAGAGAAGCCCTCGTTTGAGGTGCGTTTCGACGGTACCAGATGCATTGCCTGTGAAATGTGCATTATGGCCTGTCCTACCTTTGCTATGGAGGCTTTGATCTGAACGTGGAGTATGTGAAAAGATGGTATCGCCAACTGATGCAGGTACCCGAACTGGTCTCTTTTGAGGTGAAAATAGAAGAGAGCGATCTTTTTGTCATGGCGAATGTCGATGTACAGGAAAAGGTTAGAGAGCTCCTGGAGCGGGAGCGCAGGAACCTGAAAGCCTATTTGCGCTACCACCCTGAATTTCTGAATTCTCTGGAACCGCTTCGGGTGCCTGCATTTGCTCCTCCCATTTGCCGGCTCATGGCCTGGGCTTCCGAAAAAGCCCAGGTAGGCCCCATGGCTGCAGTGGCCGGAGCCATTAATGAGCGGGTTTTCGAGGGCGTTAAGGAAGAGGTTAAGGAATTTATAGTGGAAAATGGTGGGGATTTGCTTATTGTTTCTTCTTGTTCGAGAGTAGTGGCAATCTATGCTGGAGAGGATTCACCCTTCAGCTTTAAACTGGGAATCAAGCTTCCACCCGGCAGATGGGGAGTGGCGACCTCTTCAGGCAAAGTGGGTCCTTCCTTGAGCCTTGGTAAGGCTGATGCTGTGGTGGTAATCAGCGACTCTGCGGCACTTGCCGATGCCTGGGCAACTAGCCTGGCCAATCTGGTAAAAGCTAAAGAGGATGTAGAGAAGGTTTTGCGAATTAGCGAGAATGCTTACGGTGTTCAGGGAGTGTTTGTGGCCTTTGGAGAGATTATGGGGGTAAGGGGTAAAATAGAACTGGTTGCTCTGTGATTTTTTGCGAGGTTGAAAGATGGAGGAAAAAATCTGTGCTTTTTGTGGAAAGCCGATTGAAGGAAAGGCTTTCCGTGAACGAGCTTTGGTAGCTCGATTTAAGCCTGCTCTTTTTCATCACCATTGCGGGAAGAAATATTTTGAACTCACCTGGCGAACTCACTTTCGGTGGTATGGATTGTCTCAAGAGGATATCCCCGATTTTTATCGCTACATTGATGAAAGCCTGAAGGTCGCTTTTGAAGAAGTTATGCTTTAAGCTTTTCCCAGCTTCCTGCAACTTGCGGAATAACTGTTCCCTCACCGGGTTTTAGATTAAAACACTTGTTTTACTGTTCCTCTTTGGAAAGGAGTGATTTTGATGCAGAAATTAAGCCGGGCATTCACGGTTTTGGCGCTATCTTTGTTTTTTGTGCTGGTATTCGTGGTTGCTGGTTTCGGTGAACAAAACTTATCCACTGACGAGGTGGAAATTCGTGAGTATCAGGGAGAAAAGCTGGGTTCTGTTTCCGACTTTCGTGAGAACTCAATTCGAGGAGTTCAGAAGGTCGACCCTGCAACCTATCGCCTGGTTGTAGATGGCCTGGTTGCAAAACCGTTGAGCTTTTCTCTCGAGGAGCTTCGCTCTTTTCCTCGAAAAAAGAAACTGGTGACTCTGTTCTGTGTTGAAGGGTGGCAGGTTAAGGCTCTTTGGGAAGGCATCCCTCTTTCCGCTCTTTTTGAGAAGGTAGGGGTTTTGCCGGAAGCGAACACGGTTATTTTTTATGCTGTGGATGGGTATACCACCTCTCTTCCACTCGACTACATTCTGGAGCGAGATATCATCATAGCTGATAAAATTAACGGAATAACCCTTCCTCCTGCTCAGGGTTTTCCTTTCCAGCTGGTGGCAGAGAGCAAATGGGGCTACAAGTGGATTCGCTGGTTGGAACGGATTGAGCTTTCGGATAATGCCAATTATCGAGGTTACTGGGAGAGTAAAGGCTACAGCAACTCTGGTGATTTGAATAGGCCCATGTTTGAGCAATAATCAAGAGACGGGAATAAAACTTTAAAACATTTGTTTTAAAGTTTTTCAAAGAAAAAGGAGGCGGACATTATGTTCCGCAAAACAAATTTTTCGGGTGTAGTGCTGGCAGTTTCTTTGATGCTACTTTTTGTGTTTTCGGGTCTGGCTCAGGGTGCGCAAGAGATAACTCAGGCTGCAGATTCCTTTCTGAAATCGGTGCCTCAGAACAAGCTCTGGCTTATTTCTGTAGCAGAGCTCAAAGCTCTAATTGAAGAAAAGGGAGATTCTCTGTTCATCCTGGATGTGCGTCCTGATTTCATGTACAAAAACGGCCATATTCCTGGTTCAGTGAATGTGCCGCTTCCGACCCTGATCGATAATCTAAACCAAATCCCCAAGGACAAGACTGTTGCGGTGGTATGTTCGCTGGATACCAATTCAGCATTTGCGGTTTCTGTTCTTCAGATGCTGGGTTATGAGGCCTGGATAGTTGAAGGTGGCGTCCCTGGTTGGGTAAAAACAGGCTCACCTCTTGAGAAATAACTTTGGATTTTGAATGTAGTTGCTTTTTAAGAAAAGCCTCTCCCGTAAGGGAGAGGCTTTTCTTTTTAGGAGAAGGTACGCTGGTTTTTCTCCGAAGTGTTGGGGATTTTAATTCTTCATGTTAAAATTTTTCCATGTTAAAAGAACATCACTCGGTTGCTACTGGTACGGTTTCAAATGTTGCGCCGCTCTGGCGCCTGGGGAAACCGCTTTTTGCGGCCTATCTCTCCCAAAGATATACCAGGTGCGCTTTGCTTGGTGATTTCCCAAAGCCACCCTTTGTGTTGCTTGCCAATCACTTGAGCGCTCTGGATCCTTTTATAATCAGTGTTTTTTCTCCTTACCCCATTCACTGGGTGGCCAACCGCTTGATTTTTCACCATCCCACCCTGGGTGTGTTAATAAGGATGGTTGGTGCTATACCTAAGCAGAAAAACTATCCAGACCCCCGTGCGGTAAAACAAATCTTTAAAGTGGTGGAAAAGGGTGGGATAGTGGGTATTTTCCCCGAAGGTTCAATAACCTGGTCAGGGAACTTTGAGGGGGTAATGCCTGGTACCTCAAAGCTGGTTAACACGCTGGGTATTCCAGTGGTGGTGGTAAAGATTAAGGGGGCGTGGCTTGCCCAACCGGTGTGGGCAGAGGCTCGCAGAAAAGGACCAGTGGAAGTGGAGATTAACGTTTATAAAAATTTTCCCGGTGAACAAGCTCTTTTTCATTCTGAATGGGACTGGCAACTTAAGCAGGGGTTCGAGTATCGCGGCGACCATAAGTCCAAGGGAATTGAGAGGGTAATATGGTTCTGTCCTGCGTGTGGTACATTCCGCTCTGTAGAGGCTCTGGGAGATGCGTTTGGATGCCGCCACTGTAGAGCACAGTGGATTCTGGACCAGTATGGTTTGGTGGAAGGGATTCCACTGGTCGATTTTATGGAAGCTCAGAAAAAGTGGCTATCCTGCTTTGCTCAGGAACGGGGCTTAGAAATTGCCGGGGTTTTGGTATCTATCAGAGACCGCTTAAGCGGCCGCTTGAAATCCCTAAAAAGAGGAATGCTCAGATTGAATCACGAAGGGCTAATGATAGGAAACTTTCATTTTCCGCTTTTAGCCATCAGGGCTGAAAATCTTTTTCTCAAGGATATTTTTGAGTTTTTATGCTTGAACTGGTTGGTTCGGGTGCATACCAGGTATTCTTCCTTTTTGCTCTATTCGATGCTCAAGGAGTCGAAAAGAGCAACTTTTCCCTTTGAAAATAGAGAGATTGATAAAAAAACGGTAACGATTTGACCTGTAGGAGGTTTAAGGAAAGTGGATCTTATCGCAGACCTTGAATTCAGAGGACTCATCTATCAGGTTACCGACCTTGAGGGTTTGAGGGAACGGCTGTCCAGAGGCAGGATTGTACTGTATGTGGGTTTTGACCCCACTGCCGACAGCTTGCACGTGGGACATCTTTTGCCTGTTCTGGGATTGCGTCGTTTCCAGCTGGCAGGGCATATTCCCATAGCTCTGGTAGGTGGAGGTACCGGTCTGATCGGTGACCCCAGCGGGAAAACCACAGAGCGAGCACTAAACCCTCAGGAGGTGGTTGAAGCCTGGTCTCAGAGAATACGTTCCCAGCTGGAACGGTTTCTGGACTTTGAAGTCGCCTCTAATCCTGCTCGGATTGCCAATAATTTTGAGTGGCTTGGAGAGCTGAAAATGATACCCTTTTTGCGAGACATAGGTAAGCACTTTTCGCTGGGTTATATGCTTTCTAAGGAATCTGTAAAATCCAGGTTGGAATCGGGCATATCTTTTACCGAATTCTGTTATATGCTGCTTCAAGCCTATGATTTTTTGCAGCTTGCGAAGCGTTACAACTGTGAACTTCAAGCTGGTGGTAGTGACCAGTGGGGTAACATAACAGCAGGCATGGACCTGATTCAGAAAGTACTGGGTAAAAAAGTTTATGGTTTAACTTTTCCACTGGTAACCCGTTCTGATGGAACGAAATTCGGCAAAACCGAGCAGGGCGCAGTCTGGCTGGATCCGGAACGTACCACACCCTATCAATTTTATCAGTTTTGGCTTAACGTTGACGACCGGGATGTGGTTACCTATCTCAAGTATTTCACCTTCTTATCTCAAGAGGAGATTTTGGAGCTTGAGAAGGAAGTGAAGAGAAACCCTGAACGCCGGGAAGCCCAACGGGTACTTGCAGGAGAAATGACTGCGCTGGTGCACGGAAAAGACGCCCTGGAGCGAGCAGAAAAGATATCCCGGGCACTTTTCTATGGTCAGCTTCAAGAACTGACTCCTCTGGAACTCGAGGAGGCATTTCGGGACGTTCCTTCCTATGAGATTGCAGGACAGGAAGAAATTAACATTGTGGATTTACTGGTTTTTTGTGGTGCTGCTTCTTCTAAAAGGGAAGCCAGGGAGCATCTTAAAAATGGAGCTATTCAGGTCAACGGGGTTAAAGTGCAGGAAATTGACAGGACCTTTAGGCGCCAGGACTGTTTAGGTGGGAAATACCTGGTGATTAGAAGAGGCAAGAAAAATTATTACTTAGTCAAGTGGTTATCTTAGTAGTTTTGGTGGGGGTGGAGTGCATTCATGGGTAGTGAGGACCGTGCTTTGCGAGGAAGGTGGAAGGTCCTTTTGGGTGGTTTTCTTCTTTCTTTGATGGGTGGCGTGGCCTATGCCTGGGGAGTATTTGTGGTTCCCATGATGGAACGCTTTGGCTGGTCAAGATACGGCGCTACCCTTCCTTTCACGTTTTTTATGCTGGTTTTTGCTTTCTTTATGGTTCCTGCGGGTCACTGGCAGGATAAGAAAGGTCCCAGCAAAGTCGCGCCGGTGGGTGCTATTCTTTTTTTGATTGCATACATTTTATCGGGTTTGGTGGACCGTTTCCCCAACCCCTGGTGGCTGGTTCTATCTTATGGTTTCCTGGGAGGTTTAGCCTGTGCGTTGACCTATAGCTGCGTAGCCCCGGTTGCCAGGAAGTGGTTTCCAGACAAGCCCGGCCTGGCGGTGTCCCTTGCGGTGATGGGTTTTGGTCTGGCTGCTATCTTTTTTGCTCCGCTTAAGGCTCGCTTTTTGATCCCAGCTTACGGAATAGAGAGCACTTTTTTGATAATTGGAATATTGACTTCTGGGATCTCTCTTCTGGCTTCCCGACTTTTAAAAAATCCTCCTCAAAACTGGTCTTTTTACGAGCAGTGCTTGCAAAGTGGGCAGTGCAAGACGGTGGAAGTTCGTGCTGAACTTGCTCCCTCCCAGGTTGTGGGGAAAAGGCTTTTCTGGGAATTGTGGTTCATTTTCTTTTTGGTGAGTACTGGCGGTTTTGTGTCGCTGAGTTTGATTTCTTCTTATGGACAGGAGGTTCTGGGGCTCAATCCCCTTTTTGCTTCCCTGGCCATTTCAGTATTTGCGGGAGTTAACGGGTTGGGTCGCCCACTGGCGGGTTATCTGGGAGACCGCTTTGGCATTCTTTTCACCATGATTGGTGCCTATGTGCTGCAGGGTCTCACTCTGGTGCTTTTTGGAGAGCTGGTGTTGAGCCAGGTCAGGCTTTATGTAGCTTCAGCTATGGTGGGCTTTGGATACGCAGTAAACCTGGCTCTCTTTCCCGCTCTGGTGGCTCTTTGTTTTGGAATTAAGCATCTGGGAGCGAATTATGGGCTGGTATTCACAGCTTTTGGTGTGGCAGCTCTGGTTTCTGGTATTGGCTCCTGGATGTTTGACCTTACCGGGAGCTTTACCCCCGCCTTTGTGTTTAGCGGCTTGATGGCCCTTCTGGGGGCAGGGTTGAGCTTTTTGGTAAAGAGAGCCTACCGGTTGTACTGATTAAGAAATTTACTGAAAGATTGAAGGTGGGCTGGTGTTTTTCTTGGAGTTTTTCATGAGGTACATCCTTTCGTCTGCTCTATGAATGGCTTGGAGGTAGCTTTCGCCCGGCTCAAGCTGAGCTACGCCGAAGCTAATGTCCACATCCGCATCGCATTTTTGTTCGGTTTTACCGGAAGTTTTTACTTTTTCCCTGATTCTTGTGGCCACTTCTTTTGCCTGCTCCTCGCCTGTGCCGTAGAGTATCACAATGAACTCGTCTCCCCCATAGCGTGCAGCTATGTCAGACTCGCGGATTGATTGGGCAATGCAGTTTCCGACCAGTTTGAGTACCTGGTCCCCGACCAGATGTCCGCAGGTATCGTTTATTTTTTTGAAGCGGTTTACATCAACCATGATGAAGGAAATAGGAACCTTTTTCCGCAGAGCGATGGCGGCCTGTTTTTGAATCAGCTCGTTGAAGAAATTTCTGCTGTAAAGACCAGTAAGGCTATCGTAATGAGCTATCTGTTTAAGTTTTTCTCTTTCTCTGTCAAGTTCAATCATCAGCGTTTGAACAGGATTATTCAGTGAGTTGATAATAACACCTCTTAAGATAACCAGGTAGGATAAAAATCGAAACAAGTGTCCAAGGAAATTGAAAAAGCCGTATACATCGCTGTACAACGTAAAGGAAAGCTCGCCAAGCATGGTGAAAATGACGGCCAGCACCAAGGAGTTCCTGAGGGTTGAAAGTGATTGCTCTCGCCCTTTCAGGATTTTAAGCAGAACGATAAATAGTATAGCCACCATTGCGTACTCCATGGCTATTTTAAAAATGGTAAGACCGTGCCCTTCGATGAAGCAATTTGGGAACGTGCCGAACCAGACAAAAGCAATGAAGAGGGTGCATAGTAATCCAAGCAGTATAGAGAGTGTTTTTTCTTTCAGGTGAGCGAAGAAAATGATGAGAAAAAATCCAGTGGTTTCCAGCAATCTTCCGGCAATCCAGAACTGGGTTGGATGGTTGGCTGTCCAGCCAGGAAACACCCCCATACCTTTGTAAGCGAGGGTGTGGAGGAAGTCAATGATGGTCACAAAAAAGTAGAGGATGCCGAATTTCAAAAATATCCTGTTTTGGATGAAATTGCGGGTGGCAAGTGAAATAAGTGTAATTGAAAAGCCGGTGAAAATAGCGAAGAATTCTATGATAGTATGGAAGAAGAGATAATTCCTTCGTGCCAGAAGAAAAAGAGCAGGAAAAGTTGTTCCCCAAAAGACGAAGCTGAAATATTTGGATTTCTGGTTGTTATCCTGATTCACGCCTGCCCCTCTTGAGTAAGAGCTATCTCATGGTAGCACATCTTTACTTTTTCCTCAATTTTCAAAAATGTGGAGCTTTTTCCTTGAGCAGGTTTTTCTGGGGCTTTGGGGGCACAAAAGGGGGCATAAGCCTCGCCAAAAGAAAAAGGGTGTGCTGAACACACCCTTTTAATAATCTGGTAGCGGGGGTCGGATTCGAACCGACGACCTCCGGGTTATGAGCCCGACGAGCTTCCTGACTGCTCCACCCCGCGTCGCTTTCATTATTTTCAGACCATACCTTATTTTATGCAAAAGGCAATATTTGTCAAGGGTTATCGGTTTTATCTTCTACCCCTGTAGTTGGTCAAGCCAGTGATGCCTCACCTAAAAATCTTGATGAAATGGATTCGTTGCCTCATTTAAAATTCTATACCAAATTCACCTCCTTAGGGTGAGGAATGGAATCATTTTTCAAGGTAACCATCTCGATCCATTGGTTCTGGATTTTGACGATCTGTCGTTTGAGTTCGGCTGGATTGAGTTCTTCATATTGGTCTTTTAAGGATTGCTTGATGGAGTCATCAATCGATGAGGCGTCAAGAACTCGCATCAGTGGGGTTTTGGCTTCATCATAGTGTTTTTTGACTTTACTATTCACTCGCTCTTTGAAAACCAGTTTGGTAACCGGTTGGAAGAAGTTAGTATAGAGACGAAGAAGGGAATAGAGTTGGTTGAGAAGGAGGAGTTCGTCTTTGGTCTCATAGCGAAGATAGCCAACCGTTTTTCTCACCATGGTCCAGTTCTTTTGTTCGACATAACAGTTATCATTCTTTTTGGAAGGTCGAGACCGGGTGAAGGTGATCTGTTCTTTTTGACAGTACCGAATGAGTTGGTTATTGATGAATTCTCCTCCATTGTCGGAATCGATTCCTAAAAGAGGAAAGGGAAGCCTTGCTCGGATCTGTTCTAAGGCTTCAAAGACCCATTTCTGAGCTTTGTTTTTGACCGCTTGAGTTTCGGTCCAGCCGGTCAAGACATCGGTCACATCAAGAGTTTGGCAGAAATCCCCACTGGGGTTTCCGCCATCGTGGGCAACCAGATCCATTTCACAGAATCCCGGTCTTTTCTCATCCCAATCAGCAAAAGTTCGAACTGGAATCTGGTGTTTGAGAAGCGTTCCGGGCTTGGTGTAGGACCGAAAGGTGAAGGTGAGCTTTCGTTTTTCCTTTTGGAGAAGCCGATCGACGGTCGCTGGAGAAACAGAAAGAAGTTTGGCTTTGACCTCTTGGGAAAGAACCAGTTCCTCATGCTTTTCCAGTTTTTTGATCATCCAAGGAAGTGAGGGAGCGAGTCTTTTCCCACAGGGGCAATCAAAGATGAGCCAGATCTTTTTTAAAGAAGAAAGGACTTCCTCATCATAGATCTTTTTTCGGTTCCTTTTTACCTTGGTGATGGATCCAATGACTCGATACTTTTTGCCATTTCGTCCGGTGAGATAGACTTTCCGTCCATGATGAGAAAGGAGCCAGGAGGCATACGTCCGGGTGTATCCAGTGAGATGGACGAGTTCATCCAAGATCTTTCTTTTTTCTTTCTTAGTGGCTTTTTGATACTCGGGTGCCATTTTCTTAATGATTTCCCTTCTGGTATTCATGGTGAGCTCCATTTCGTTACCTCCTGTTTTAAAAAAATCACCTGGAGGTAGAATGGTTTATATCAAGATTTTTAGTTGAGGCAACGATAGGAGTTCATCAAGATTTTAGATGATTCAACTCGAAGCCTTGACTTGCGCAGGCTTTGTGATACAATTTCCAAAATCCCCTAAAGGAGGTCAAGGTATGGGGTTATTCTATCCTCTGGAAAAAGCTGGCATAGTGAATCCCCGCAATGTTTACTATAATCTTTCTATTCCTATACTTTTTGAGCATGCCCTTTCTCGGAGGGAAGGAGTGCTGTCTTCGACTGGAGCCTTTGCTGTTTGGACGGGCAAATACACTGGTCGTTCTCCCAAAGATCGTTTCATCGTTTGTGACCAGAGGACGGAGAGAGAAATAGACTGGGGTTCAGTTAACGTCCCCATTGAACCAGACACCTATCAAAAACTTAAGGAGAAATTGCTGAGTTATTTGCAGGGAAGGGATCTTTACGTATACGACGGGTTTGTAGGCACAGACCCGGATTATCGAATGGCGGTTCGTTTCATCAATGAATTTGCCTATCAGAATGTGTTTGTTCAGAACATGTTTCTTGAAGCAACTCAGGAAGAATTGGCTTGCTTTGTCCCTCAGTTCACAGTAATCTGTGCTCCCAACTTCCATGCTGTTCCTGATCTGGACGGTGTCCGCTCTGAAGCCTTTGTAATCATTAACTTTACTGAAGGTATGGTTATTATTGGTGGTACTTCCTACTGTGGGGAAATCAAGAAAGCCATTTTCACGGTGATGAATTTCCTGCTTCCTGAAAAGGGAGTTTTGCCCATGCATTGTTCGGCTAACGTGGGTGATGAGGATGATGTAGCAGTGTTTTTCGGTCTCTCTGGTACTGGCAAAACTTCGCTTTCCGCTGATATCCAAAGAAAGCTGATTGGGGACGACGAACACGGCTGGTCGGACAAGGGTGTTTTTAACTTTGAAGGCGGATGCTATGCAAAGTGTATCAACCTTTCCAAGGAGAAAGAGCCTCAGATTTATCAGGCCATACGCTACGGTGCCATCATGGAGAACGTGGTTCTGGATGAGGAAACTCGCCAGCCCGATTTTTCTGATTCCCGATACACCGAAAATACCAGGGTGAGCTATCCCATAGAGCTTATACCTAATGCCTTGATACCGGGGATAGCCGGACATCCCAGAGTGGTTATTTTTCTTACTGCCGATGCTTTCGGGGTCATGCCGCCGGTTGCCAAACTCAGTAAAGAAGAAGCAATTTACCACTTTATCCTGGGCTATACCAGCAAACTGGCTGGAACAGAAAGGGGTATTGTGGAACCGGAAGCTACTTTTTCGTCCTGTTTTGGAGCACCTTTTATGCCACGAAGCCCGGTTGTGTATGGGAAAATGCTTGGAGAGAAGATTGAAAAATATAAAACCCGAGTGTATTTGGTGAACACGGGGTGGACTGGTGGTCCTTATGGGGTGGGGCACCGTATCGACATCGATTATACCAGAGCTATCGTGAGGGCAGCAATTGATGGGAGTATTGAAGACGAGGAATTTTATCAGGACCCGGTGTTCAAATTTCTGGTACCCAAAAAGGTGGGAGATTTGCCCGCAGAAATTTTTGTGCCCCGGAAAACCTGGAAAGACCCTGGACTCTATGACCAGCGAGCCCGAGAGCTGCAGGGCCGTTTTGAAGCGGTAATGCAAAAATACAAGCTTTCCCTTGAGTAGCTGAAAACATCGTATACTGCCTGCTTTCTCTTCTTGGAGCAGGCAGTATACGATGAATGGCTAATTAATGATTGTTGACTTTTCGGGATAATTCCTTGGCCCACTGTATTCCTTCGGATTTCAGGTGTTCTTTGCTCTTAAAGAGGCTTCGAAAGTCTTTTTCATCCAAAACGCTGGCGCCTCTTTCTTCCAGGGCTTTCTTCATCTGCCGCAGAGCATTTTTACCCCCGAAAAGGGCACAGGTAACAAAAGTATATACTTTCTTCCCTTTCCAGTCTTTATCTTGAATAAAGCTTAAAACTGGTGGCGCAGCGCTTCCGCCCCACACTGGGCCACCTATGAAAATTTCAGAAAACTGCTCGATGGCGATGCTTTCGTGATACACCGGAGGCAACTTCCCTTTTTTAGCAGCTCCAGTCATTGCCATAGCACCTGGCAAACGATTTTTGACTTTCTTAACCCTGATTTCCTCCGTCTTTGCTCCCATTTCCTGGGCAATGCCTGAGGCCAGGGCTTTAGTTCTTCCCGAGCGAGAATAAAAAATGACCAGTTTCGCCATTTGAGCCCCTCCTTTCGAGTTTTTCTGTTTTATAACCTGTAAAGCTCTTCGTCACTCAGAAGTGTAAACCCTTGCCGTTCCAGAATGCTCTGAGCACGGGGTTGACTTTCTACCTGGAGTACCAGTACCGCTTTTTTGCCACTTTCAATGACAAAGCCGTACGCATCTTCTATGTTAATCTGATTTTCTGTGAGTGCTTTGGCGATGCGGTGCAGCCCTCCCGGCTGGTCTTCCATAACCACAGCTATTACTTCCTGTAAGTAGGCTGGCAGATTGTTTTCGCGCAGCACTGCATAGGCTTTTTGGGGCTGGTCGGTAAGCACTTTGATGACTCCAAAGCCGTTGGCACTTGAGATGGTGATGGCTCTGATGTTTATGCCGGCCTGGGCCAGAAGGCCAGTTATTTTTTCAATTCTGCCCGGTTTGTTCTCGGCAAAGACCGAAATCTGGTGTGCCATGATTTTGCACTCCTTTCTCACATTTTGCGCTGGTCAATGACTCGCACTGCTTTGCCTTCACTGACAGGAAGACTTCCGGGTTCTACCAGGACCACTTCAGGAGTGACCAGGATTTCGGATCGCAATTCTGCCTTAATCCTTTCCCGGAGCCTTTCCAGTTTGAGCAAATCTCCAAAGAAAAACTCTGGTTTTATTTCTACTTCCACCTTCATGGTATCTTTAAAATCTTCTCGATCCAGAATTATCCGGTAGTTGGAAGCCACCTCGGGTATGTTCATAAGCACTTTTTCTATCTGAATGGGGAAAATGTTCACGCCTCTGAAAATGAACATGTCGTCGCTTCTTCCCCTGATGCGGGAGATTCTGCGGTGAGTTCTTCCACAGGGACAGGGTTCTTCATAGTAATAGGCAAGGTCACGGGTACGGTAGCGTATGATGGGTGTTGCGTCGCGGTTCAGAGTGGTGAGGAGTATTTCACCTACTTCACCGGGTGAGCAGGGCTCAAGCGTTTCAGGGTTCACGACTTCCAGGTAATAATAATCTTCCCAGAGGTGCATCCCTTCCTGATAGACGCATTCAAAAGCCACCCCCGGGCCGTTCATTTCAGAAAGTCCGTAAGAGTTGTAGGCTTTGGCGCCAAAACTTTCCTCAATGCGGCGGCGAGTTTCTTCGCTGTGGGGCTCAGCACCAATCAAAAGCGTGTGGAGATAAAGGTCTTCTTTGGGGTCCAGGCCTTCGCTTTTGATAATACTAGCGAGAAGCAAGGCATAACTCGGTATGATGTGGATGACCGTGGTTTTAAAATTGCGCATAAACCAGATTTGACGCTTGCTGTTTCCAGGGCCGATGGGAATGGTAAGGGCACCTATTCTTTCTGCACCGTAGTGCATGCCCAAGCCTCCGGTGAAAAGGCCATAGCTCATCATGTTCTGGAATACGTCCCCTCGTCGCACCCCCACCATGTAGAGACAGCGGGCAACCTGATTGGTCCATTTCTCAAGGTCTTCTGCAGTGTGATAGATAACTGTGGGGGTACCAGTGGTCCCTGAAGAGGAATGGAGTCTCACTACTTCTTCAAGGGGTACAGCCAGAAACCCGTAAGGGAAGTGATTGCGCAAATCCTCTTTAGTGGTTGGTGGAACGTTGCGCAGGTCTTCAAGGGTTTTGATTTTTTGAGGGTCCAGATGGTTCTTACGAAATAGCTCTTTGTAGAAAGCTGTTTTCTGTGCCTGTTCCAGCGTTTTCTGGAGTCGCTGTTCTTGAAGTTTCATGAGTTCTTCGCGTGGCATGGTCTCAATTTCTTTTTCCCAGTACAAATTTACTGCCCCCCTTTGAGATGGTTTGTGCAGTGGAAATTTTTAGTTCATGCTATTTTTATAGCACAACTTTTAAGCGAGAAACAAATATTCTTAAAAAGGATATTAGTTTGGAGACAACGAGGTTGTTGCTTTTTAAGCGGTGCTTGCAGTAAAGGTTTTTGAAGTGGTGATATACTAAACGTATCAGATTAGTTATTTATAATTGGTTAAGTCAGAGTGCTGGCAATAGAGGGAGGTGCTTTATTTGGACTTTGAACTCAGTGTTGTAATCAGCTTTGTGGCCGGAGTTCTTTCTTTTCTTTCACCGTGTGTTCTGGCAATTGCTCCCGCCTACATCGGCTATTTGAGCGGGGTTGAGTCCATAGAGAAAGAGCGTAAAAGGGTTTTATGGCATACCTTGCTCTTTGTAAGTGGGTTTTCAGGGATTTTCTTTTTGATGGGTATTGGTGCTTCAGCTCTGGGAGGAGTTTTTCTGCTTTATAAAGATTGGTTCAACCGGATTGCTGGCGTGGTCATCATCATTTTTGCCCTTCAGGTTCTGGGTGTTTTGAAAATACGTCTTCTATACGCTGAAAAAAGAGCTCAGTTTAAGACAGATTGGGCTCAACTGCGCAGTTTCGTGCTGGGCATTTCTTTTGGTCTGGGATGGACTCCTTGCGTGGGACCCATTTTGGGTGCTATTTTACTCTATGTTTCGGCAAGGGCACAGATTTGGGAAGGAGGCCTGATGCTCGCTTTTTACTCCCTGGGACTTGCTCTACCCTTTATTCTTCTCGGTGTGGGTTGGGGCAAGGTGATGCAGGTTTTGAAGAGATTTCAGAAAAGAGGGAGATTGGTAGAAATAGTGAGCGGTGGTTTGCTTTTGTTTCTGGGCGTTTTGATGTTGTTGAATCGCCTTGATTTTCTGGTATACTGGCTGGGCATCGGCAACCTGGTGAGCCCTGAATATCTTTTGATTGAATAGGGGTGAAATAATGCCCGTCAGAGGAAGCAGGGAACGGATCAAGGCCTTTGGTGAAGTTTCGCGGCGGCTGGGACTTTCCAACCGGGTCTATCGGGGAATTCATGCTATACCGGTTGAAAAAATAGTGGGCAGTGTGGGGCGAGCAGCAGACCTTTTGCCGGGTTTTAGACTTAAACGCCCGGACACTCGCTATTACCGTATCAGGAGGGCGATGGAAAGAGGAGAAATCTTGCCCCCCATTATCGTTTACAAAGTGGGAGATGAGTACTACGTACTCGATGGAAATCACCGAGTGGCAGTGGCCAAGGAGCTGGGAAGAGAATTCATCGATGCTGAAGTGATTGAATTTTTCCCTTCTCCAAAAATCGAAAGCAAAGCTTTGCGCAAGAAAAGAGCCGAATTTGAAAGAATTACTGGCTTGAAAGGCATTGATGCTACTGAACCGCGCCACTATGATGCTTTTTTGAACTACATTCAGGACCATGCCAGGCAGATGAGCGCTTCCTTAGGCAGAGAAGTTCCCATTCAGGAGGCAGCGTTAAACTGGTTTTTATGTGTCTACACCCCTGTGGTTCAGAAAATCGTGGAGAAAAATCTTGAAGAAGCCTTTCCGGGTAAAGGGCTGGCTGACATCTTTGCTTATATAATGGATTACAAGTGGTTTCAGAGCCAGAAGGTGGGGTATGACATAGGTTTTGAAAGGGCTCTGGAAGGTTTTATGAAAGAGATTGTAGGGATTGAGCAGCCAGAACGACCTGCTTTGGAGAGAAGGACTTTGGGCCAAAAGGTTGGAGGGCTGCTGGAGGAGGTTTTACCCTGGTTAAAAAGGGAATAAACTTGAAAGGGGGGACTGTCTTTGGAACTCCAGATTGTTGCGCTTAAAAACCCGAAACAGTATAACCTCATTTTGGGTCACTCACACTTTATTAAAACCGTTGAAGACCTTCACGAAGCCCTGGTGGGAATTTCGCCTCACCTCAAGTTTGGCATTGCATTTTGTGAGGCTTCTGGGCCTTGCCTGGTACGCTACAGTGGCAATGATGAGGAGCTGACGGAACTTGCCAAGGAAAATGCAATGTTGCTTTCAGCCGGACATGCTTTTTTGATCTTCCTTAAAGAGGGTTTTCCCATCAACGTGCTGAACGCAGTGAAGATGGTACCTGAGGTTTGCAGGATATTTTGTGCTACTGCTAATCCAGTGCAGGTGATTGTTGCCGAAACCGACCAGGGGAGAGCTATTCTCGGAGTTGTTGATGGTTTCAAAACCAAGGGCGTGGAAACTGAGCAGGATATTGCAGAGCGCAAAGCTTTGTTGAGGAGGTTTGGCTATAAGTTGTGAGCGCAATACGTCGGGGTTTTGTGGACTCTCCGCTTCACGGGGGAAAGTGTCCCCGCTGGCTTTTTCAGAGGATGCAGCGCCTGGGAGGCTTGATTATTGAAGCTATAGTGGAGTTTTTTGGTGCTGAGGAGTTTTTGCGTCGCATATCGGATCCCTTATTTTTTCAATCTCTGGGATGTCTCCTGGGTTTTGACTGGCACTCAAGCGGAGTTACCACTACCCTTTGCGGAGCACTGAAAGAGGGAATTAGAGGCAGGGAGCAGGAGCTGGGGATTTTTATCTGTGGTGGCAAGGGGGCTACCTCTCGCAAGACACCTCAGGAAATTCAGGTTTACGGAGAGTGCTGTTCTTTCTCATTTACTGACCAGCTTGTTTATTTAAGCAAGATGACGGCCAAGATTGACAGTGCCGCTTTGCAGGATGGGTACCAGCTTTATCACCACGTGTTTTTCTTTACCAGTTCCGGTAACTGGGCAGTGGTGCAGCAGGGAATGAACGAAGCGCTACGGCTGGCCAGGAGGTACCACTGGTTGAGCGAAACGGTCGAAGACCTGGTCTGTGAGCCCCACCGTGGCATATGTGCCCAGCGCAGGGAGAGCAGGGTGCTTAACCTGGTAGCCCGAGAGAGTGAAAACTGCCGGAAGGGTATGGTGCAGCTTATCGAGCAAAACGGGGAGGCGCTAATTGGTGAAATGCAAAAAGTATTGCATTTTGCACTTCCTTCCCGGCACCACATTGAAGAGAGAGACTTTGACCTCTCCCGTATTTCCAGAACTCTTTATAATCTGTGTGTGGAGAAGCCGGCTGATTTTGAAGGTCTCTTAGCTACACCTGGGGTAGGGCCTAAAACCCTGCGGGCTCTGGCGCTCACTTCAGAAGTGGTACTGGGTGCGCCTCCCAGCTTTAAAGACCCGGTGAGTTTTTCCTTTGCTCATGGCGGAAAGGATGGAATTCCCTACCCGGTGGATCGCAAAACCTATCAGGAAAGTATTACTTTTCTCGAAGAGCTGCTGCGCAGAGTTCGGACTACCCCTCAGGAAAAAAATAAAATGTATAAGCAGTTAAAACTTTTGAGTGGCTGGTAAAGGAGGTGTTGTTCATGGATGCTATCGAAGCCTTGCGGGAAAGGCGTTCTATTCGCAGGTTTACCAATCAACCAGTGGAGAAGGAAAAAATTGAGACCATTATTGATTGTGCAAGACTGGCTCCTTCGGCAATCAATATCCAGCCCTGGGAGTTTGTGGTGGTTACTGAAAGCGCAAAGAGAGAGGAGATTGCTCGACTTACTGACTACGGCAAGTTTATCAAGGACGCGCCGGTTCTGGTTGCTGTTTTTTGCAAGGAGACCAAGTATTACCTTGAGGATGGTTGTGCGGCTACGGAAAACATCTTAATCGCTGCTTGCGCCCTGGGCCTTGGTGCTTGTTGGGTGGCAGGGGACAAAAAAGCATACGCTGAAGCGGTGAGAGAAAAGCTTGGTGTTCCCAACGGTTACAAGCTGATAAGCTTAATTCCTATTGGGTACCCTGCGGAGCGACCGCGAGGGGAAATCTACAAACGAGCGCTGAAGGACGTTTTGCACTGGGAAAAGTTTTAGGAGGTGGTTCAATTGCTGGTTGGTGTACTGTCTGATAGCCACGACCACCTGCAGAACCTGAAGAAGGCCCTGGAAGTCCTCCAAAGTGAAGGTGCTGAGCTCATCATCCATGCTGGGGATTATGTGGCTCCTTTCAGTGTGGCCTTGCTTGCCCAGCTTTCTCTGCCCTGGTACGGAGTGAGGGGCAACAACGACGGTGAGGTTCTGGGGATTTTTGAACGTTCTTCGGGAAAGATTTCCAATCCTCACCTGAAGATAGAGGAAAAAGGATACCGCATCTGGGTTAGTCACTATCCGCAACCTGCCGAAGCCGCTTTTGAGAGTGCCCATTTTGACCTGGTGGTATATGGCCACACGCATCAGGCAGTTATCAAAGAAAATCGGGGTAAGTTGCTGGTTAATCCTGGGGAGGTTTGTGGTCTTTTGAGTGGCAAGCCCACGGTGGCAATTTGTGATTTATCGAAGGGGGTAGCGAAATTAATCGAGATTTGATTTAATATTACAAATAGTGCTTGTGTGGGAGGTTTTTGGGTTTGACTATACCGCGAGAACATTTCAGGCAAGAGCTTCAAAACTTGCAGGAAAGCCTGGTCAACATGATCAAGGCAGCAGAAAAAATGCTGGTCATGGCTATCGAATCTCTTAAAGAGAGAGACGTTGCAAAGGCCAAAGAAGTTATTGCGCTTGACGATGTGGTGGACGATTATAATTTTAAGATTGAGGAAAAGTGTTTGCAGCTTATCGCTCTCGAGCAGCCGGTTGCCAGGGATTTGAGAACCATTGCGGCGATTCTCAAAATTATTACCGATGTGGAGCGTATCGGCGACTACTCCATAGATATTGCTAAATTCAGCATTCGCCTCTCCGATAGCCCGCTTCTTAAGGTGGTTACTGACGTGGTTAAAATGGCAGAAATCGTTGTGGAAATGCTTGAGGACACTTCTACTGCTTTTGTTAGGAGGGACCTGGGAATTGTGCAGAGAATTATTGATCGAGATGAGCAGGTCGATGCTCTTTACCGCACAGTGCATGAAGGAGTGGTAACCAGTATTGAAGCCAATCCACAACTTGCCCGACCAGGCATCTGGGTTTTAATGATTGCCCGCTATCTGGAGCGCATTGGAGACCACATTACCAACGTTACCGAGCGGATATACTATATGGAGACCGGTGAGATGATCGAGTTGCACCAGTGAGGGGGTGGAGGCTGTGGAAAGAAAGGAAATCATTTACTTTGATAAACCCGGAGCAGGGAATACTGACCTTACCCTGGATTTAGCTCTGGAAAGAGCCCTTCAGGATAAAATTGAGCACCTTGTGGTGGCCACAAGCAGTGGTGATACTGCGCTCAGGCTTCTTGAGAAAGCTCAACAGCGTGCTTTTTTGGGCAAGCTGGTTGCGGTTACCTATCACTGTGGTTTTAATGGAGGAGACAGCATTTCCCTCTCTTCTGAAACCAGAGAAAAGCTTACCGAAGCTGGCGTTTCGATAGTTATGGCTTCTCACGCTCTGAGTGGCATCAATCGTTCTTTTCGGGAAAAATTTGGTGGCCTGAGCATACCTGAAGTGATTGCTGAAAGCTATCGTCGCATTTCTCAGGGCTTTAAAGTAGCTGTGGAGGTAGCCATTATGGCTGCTGATGCAGGATGTGTACCTACTGATCGGGAAATCATTTCTATTGGCGGGAGCGGCAGGGGCGCTGATACTGCTTTGGTATTACGTGCAGCGCACCAGAATTCCTTTTTCAAACTCAAAATCTGTGAAGTGCTGTGTTTTCCAAAATACTGAATAGGGAGGTTTACGACATGGCGTTAACATTTAAGGCGAGTGGCAAGCTTCAGGAAGGCTTGCGAGTAGATGTCCAGGTACGTCAGTTTCAAATGGCGTTTGATGAACCGGAGAATTTGGGTGGCAAAGACTCAGCCCCCAACCCGGTTGAAGGGTTGCTTGCTTCTTTAATTGGGTGCTTGGGCATCGTTGTCAGGGTGGTTGCTCAGGAGAAAAACTTGCCCGTTGAGGGCGTAGAAGTGGAGGCAGAGGGCGACCTGGATCCCCGGGGCTTCATGGGCCAGTATAACCTGGTCCGTCCAGGATTTCTTGCTGTGCGCTACACAGTGAAGGTCAAGGGTAATCTCAGCGATGAACAACTCAAGGTGCTGATGCAAGAAGCAGAGAAGAGGTGTCCGGTTTCTGATACCCTGGGCAAGGGTACCCAAGTTAGTGGTACGTTTGTTAAAGCTTGAGATTTAAGGTTACAGAGTACATGTTTGACAAAAAGCATAGCCCTGCAACGAATCTTTGCAGGGCTATGCTTTGTTCATATATTAATTGGGGGAGGTAAACGATGAGGGCAGCGCTTCTCAGAGGCATTGATCAACTGGTGGTAGAAGAAGTCCCCGATTACCAAGTTGCAGAGGGGGAAGTTCTGGTCCGGGTTCGTTCCTGTGCGATATGTGGTTCCGATATCAGAATAATGCATTACGGTAATCCCCGAGTTCACTTTCCCCAAATAGTTGGTCATGAAATTGCTGGTGAAGTGGTCGAAGTTGGAGAAGGGGTGAAGAAATTTAAACCTGGTGACCGGGTAGCTATAGGGGCAGATGTTCCCTGTGGAGAGTGCTACTGGTGCCAGAATGGCATGGGCACCAACTGTGCCATAAACTACGCCATAGGGTATCAGTTTCCGGGAGGTTTTGCCGAGTACATTCTTTTGAATAAGCTTACTGTGATTCAGGGAGCGGTGCATCATATACCTGATTCTCTTTCCTTTGACGAAGCAGCCCTTGCTGAACCTCTGGCTTGTGCTATAAACGGCTTGGAAATGAGCTCTCTGGGTGTTGGAGATACGCTGGGAATTATTGGCGCAGGGCCAATCGGTTGTATGATGATTGAAATGGGCCGCTATATGGGCGCTACCAATATAATAGTTATTCAACGTTCTTTAAGCCGATTGGAAACCGCCAAGCAGTTCGGTGCTGACCACTATTTTCTTTCTGGCGATGAACATTTGATAGATAAAGTTATGGAGGTAACTCATGGAGAGGGAATTGATGTGGTAATGGTGGCTTGCGCTTCGCCCGATGCCCAGGAGCTGGCGCTTGAACTGGTTCGCCATCGGGGAAGGGTCAACTTTTTTGGTGGGTTACCTAAAGGGTCTCGAAAGATTAGCATTGACAGTAACCTCATTCACTATAAAGAGTGTATGCTCCTGGGGAGCCATGGGAGTTTGCCCAGGCATCACCATAAGGCTCTTCAAGTAATGGAAAAGGGAATGGTGAAAGCTTCCCAATATATTACTCACCGCTTCCCGCTTTCTGAAATCCATAAAGCTTTTGAAGTTGCAGAGTCTCATCAGGGATTAAAGGTTGTGGTTAATCCGTGAATACGATGAGAGCGCTGGTTCTCAAAAGCAAAGGGCAGCTGGTTCTGGAAGAAGTACCCTTACCGCAGCCTGGTAAGGGCGAAGTGCTGGTTAAGGTATGGGCCTGTGGTATTTGTGGTTCAGACTTACCAAGGATTTTTGGTGACCTTGCCTATTTTTACCCACTTGTCCCGGGACACGAGTTTGCGGGAGAAGTGGTGAAAGCGGGATGCGACCTTGGCGAAAAATGGGTTGGGGAGAAGGTTACTGTTTATCCGCTTATTCCCTGTCGCAAGTGTGCGTTTTGTGAATCTGGGTATTTCGAACTCTGTGATGCCTATGATTACCTGGGTTCTCGCAGGAACGGGGCTTTTGCAGAGTATGTAGTCGCCCCGGTTCACAATCTGGTTGCTTTGCCGGACGAAGTTTCCTTTGAAGAAGGTGCGCTTACCGAGCCGGCTGCAGTAACCTTGCACGCCGTCCGCCGTGCTTTGATATCCCCAGGTGACCGAGTAGCTGTGTTTGGCCTGGGTCCTATTGGCCTTTTAACTGGCTATTGGGCTCGGTTGAGCGGTGCATCTTTGGTGGCTGGCTTTGAGGTTGACCCCCGGCGTCGGGATTTTGCAAAGCGTTTTGCATTTGATGTAATAATGTCGCCCAATGAAGAAGAGGACCTGCTCTTTGAGAAAGTCTTTGAGGCTTCGGGGAACTCTTCTGCCTTTTTACAATCCTTTTTCCGGGTGCAGAAAAGAGGTACTCTGGTTTTGCTGGGTAACCAGGAAAAAGAATTTACCATTACCCCTAAACATTTTAGTCTCATTCTTCGCAAGGAATTAACGCTTTTGGGTAGCTGGAACTCTCATTTTACTGCTTTTGATTCTGACTGGGAACGGGTTTTGCAGCTGGCGAAAGCGGAAAGAGGGACTCTTAAAAGAGTGATTTCGCATCTTTTACCTCTTCACGAGGTTCCCGGTTTTTTGGAAGCCATGCTTCGCAAAGAGGTTTTTTACTCCAAGGTAATTATTGCTCCTTGGGCTGAAGGGGGAATTTCCGTTGTCGATTAAAATCTCTGCTTCGTTGGACTGCGCTGATTATCTGCACTTGCTTTCTGAAGTGAGGAAGCTGGAAGAAGGTGGAGTGGACATGCTCCACATAGATATTATGGACGGGCATTTCGTGCCCAATTTTGCTATTGGCACTAATTTAATGCGCAAGCTCCGTCCCCAAACACACCTGCTTTTTGATGTCCACCTGATGGTGCAGGATCCAGAGCGTTTCATACCTCTTTTTGCAGAGTTGGGGGCTGACATCATCACTTTTCACGTGGAAACCACGACCCGAGTCTATCACCTGATTGACCTCATCAAAAAGCACCAGAAAAAAGTAGGAGTGGCTCTTTCACCTGCCACGCCTCCTTCTGTGCTGGAATACTTTTTGCCCTATCTTGATTTAGTGCTGGTTATGACTGTGGATCCAGGTTTTGTGGGTCAGCGGTTTATTCCCGAAGCAGTAACCAAGGTTGAAGTAGTCCGCAAAATGCTGGTTGAAAAAAATAGGCAGCTGGACATTGAAGTGGACGGAGGTATTGGCGAAAAAACGGTTCCCCTGCTTAAAAGAGCAGGTGCCAACGTTTTTGTTGCCGGTACTTCCAGCATTTTTTCTGGTAAAGAAGATGTAAAGGTTGCTGCTCTCCGCTTCAGGGAGTTTTGTGAGCGGTGTTAGCTCGGAATTGTGTTTATTATCGTTTTTATGATACGCCTTGGGGGACAGGCCTTACGGCGTACTATGGTGATGCTCTTTTGCGCGTGGTTCTTCCTGCCTGGTTGAAGGAAGAATATCTGCTTTCCTTTTTGAAGCAAGACCCCTTTTGTCAGGGCAAAAAACTTTTTTTGAATACTGGTCGGGGAGAAGTTGAGGAATTTTTAGAAGCCTATTTTGCGAATCCTCTGCCCGATTTTATGCCTGCTTTCAATTTTTATATTGAACGCTTTACTCCTTTTACAAGGAGCGTTCTTTGGGAACTCAAAACTATCGCCTGGGGTGAAGTCATTACTTACCAGGAGCTGGCTCAGAGAGTTGGTAAGCCCCAGGCACAGAGGGCAGTGGGTTTAGCACTGAGCAAAAACCCTTTTCCTGTTCTTCTGCCCTGCCATCGAGTGGTGGGCAAAAGAGGTTTAGGAGGATTTTCCAGCTACGGTTTGCGCTGGAAAATCCTCCTGCTTTCTCTGGAAATTAGTAAGAACGACCGTTTTCCTGAGCGCTAACAGCCACTTTTTTAGCTTTTGCGGGCTCTTCCAAAATGTGACTCACCTTCTTGTATAAGAGGAAAGTGAGTGCGCCGTTGATGGTTCCTTTTAGTAAGTTGAAAGGTATGATGGCAGGAAGAAGCATTCCAACCACAACATTCCTTTCTACACCAAGATATATGGGAGTTACCACCAAATTGGCAAGTACCATTACCCCGGTCATGAAAAGGGGGGCTACAATCAGCCCGAGCAGGGCGCCCTGTCTGGTTCGGTTTTTGGAATAGATGAGGCTTGCTACCAGCACATAGGTTCCTGTTGCCAGAAAGTGCATCAGGATACCCCAGGGTCCGCCCTCGCCGGTGATGAGTCCAAAGAGCACGGCAACAATAGCAGTAACCATTATTCCCAGTGGTGCTCCAAACTTAAAGCCGGCTATTAACACTGGGACGTCACCAGGGTCGTAGAGCAAAAAGGGAGCCTGGGGGATAATGGGGAAGTGAATTAAAAGACTGATAACCAGAGAGAGTCCGCTTAAAGCAGCGCCGTAGACCAGCTTTTTCAAGGTTTTTACCTCCCTTTTTGCTTCTTCAGGAGGCAAAAAAGCCCTGAAAGTTTTTTCAGGGCTTGTGGGCTTCGCTTCTTCTCCCATCCGGACTTTACCGTCGGCTCCGGATTTGCACCGGATCAACCCCCCTTTGGGGCTCGCGGGCTTGAGGCTTTCCACCTCTCACCGCCGGTCGGGAATCGGACTTCTGCCCTCACCCTGCCCTGAAGAAGCTTTTTATTATTTGTTTTTTAGAAAAACCGAGATGATTGTAAAGGAAGTTTGGAGATTTGTCAAATTGAGCCGGGTAGGTGATTTTGGTTCTATAAAGGCGTAGATAAAGCTGAAAACTAATAGTACATGTTGTTTAGTGAAAATTGTTCTGTTACAATTGAAAAGTAAGCTATTCAACCTTTATGAGGGGGGTAACCAGCTATGAGAAAAAATAGGGTTTTTGTGGTTGGGGTACTGGTTTTAGCTCTTTTTTCTTTTGTATTTCTGACTGGTGTTGCCAGTGCTGACTTTCCGGAGAAAGAAATCCTCCTAATAATTCAGGCTGCACCGGGAGGCGTTTCCGATGCTGTGGGAAGGGCTATGGCTGCTGCGGCTCAGGAGTTTTTAGGCGTGCCTATTACTGCCACTAACATTACCGGTGCTTCGGGGGCCATTGCTATGGGAAAGTTGAAAGAAAGTAAGCCTGACGGGTACACAATTGGGTATGTGCCTGTGGAGCTTTCCATGGTAAAGGCTCTGGGTTATGCTGACATTTCGCCTGATGATTTTGACCTTATAATGAGAACTAACATTGTTCCTGCAGCTTTAACGGTCCGTTCCGACGCACCTTATAAAACTTTCGAGGAATTTGTTGCCTACGCCAAGGAACATCCGGGCGAGATACTGGTTGGGACTTCCGGCACGGGTTCTATCTGGCATATTGCTGGTCTGGCTCTTGAGGAAGCGCTGGGTGTTAAATTCACCTTTGTTCCTTTTGATGGCGCGGCTCCCAGCGTTGCTGCTCTTCTGGGAGGGCATATCCATGCGGTAACCTGCAGTCCATCAGAAGTGCTCTCGGGAGTGCAATCAGGCGATTTGCGCATGCTCGCTGTTCTGGGAGACTCCCGTACCGAGCTTTTCCCCGATGTGCCTACGGCTAAAGAACTGGGTTACGATATCAACGTAATGGCCTGGGGTGGATTTGCTTTGCCAAAAGGTACTCCTAAAGAGGTGTACGATAAAATCGCAGATGCTTTTTACAAGGCTTTCAACTCAGAGACCTTCACCAGGGTTATGAAAGAGCGAGGTATTCAGCTTGCCTATCTCGACGGTCCCTCTTTTGCAGAGTTTGCCAAACAGCAGTACGAGATGTATATGGAGCTCATACCCCGGGCAATGGGTAAATCTGGAAAATAGCCGAGATTAAAACACTGACGTGGCTGATTTAATTTTTGGTCTCGCTACAGTTGCTTTGGGTATTTTCATCTTCTGGGGAGCCGCTTTGCTCCCCAGAGGTGTTTTGAGTTATGCTCTGGACCCGGCTCTTTTTCCTCGTATTGTGGCTTTTGGTCTGGTTATTCTGGGTAGTTTGCTGTTTTTTCAGGGTCTAAAAAAGAGAAAGCATGAAGAGAAATCTCCTGTGAATTTACCATCAGCGTTTCGCCTCTTGCTTTTGATTGCAGCTACTGTGGTTTACCTGCTTTTGTGGGGACGAGGCTCCTTTTTGGTGAACACTTTGCTCTATCTTTTCTTTATTCAATATGTTATGAAGCTGAAGCCGCTTTTTTCATTGCTGTCTTCAGGGTTAATTTCGGTTGGAGTTTACTTTCTCTTCACTCAAGCTTTCCGGGTTAGGTTTTTCTGACATCTCAATAATTGTGGGAGAGTAGCCATGAATGACATGCTAATGGCTTTGGTGCAAATATTACAACCTGATGTGTTTTTATACCTTGTGATGGGAGTGTTGCTTGGGCTGATTGTTGGGACCTTGCCAGGTCTCACAGCTACTATGGCTGTAGCTATTCTTACTCCGTTGACTTTCTGGTTACCGTATCAGAGCGGTCTTGCGGTACTAGTTGGAGTGTGGAATTCTGCCATTTTTTCAGGTGGTATATCAGCGATATTGATTAACATACCGGGTACCCCGGCTTCTATCGCTTCTACTTTTGATGGCTATCCTCTGGTGCAGCAGGGAAAAGCGGGCTTAGCGCTGGGAATTAACGTGCTCTACTCAGCGATCGGAGGGTTATTTGGTTCTCTGGTGTTTATTCTGGCAGCTTTCCCCCTGGCCCGCTTTGCGCTTTCTTTTGGACCTCCAGAATATTTTGCGCTCGGTCTTTTCGGTTTGAGCATGATGGTTGCTGTTTCTGGAACTTCTATTGTGAAGGGGTTAATTGCCGGTTTTATTGGTCTTGCTTTGGCTATGGTAGGGCTTGACCCCATGCTGGCCACTCCCCGTTTTAGCTTTGGCTCAACCGAACTCTTGGGTGGTATATCCTTTATCCCCTTGATGATTGGTATTTTCGGTCTGGGTGAAGTGTTTTATCAAATGTTTACTGGTGTTGAGAGTGGCAGCAAAGCAGAAACCCAGATAGGGCATCTGGTTGGTAAAAAGCTGGGAAGAATGCTGGTTACCGCAGGTGAATTTATCCGGACTCTTCCTGCAACATTAATTGGAAGCATTACAGGAGTTATTATTGGTGCTATCCCGGGTTCGGGGGCTGACATTGCTTCGCTTTTGGGTTGGGAATTTTCGCGGAGGGTGTCCCGTCGTAAGGAGGAATTTGGTAAGGGTTCAATAGAAGGTCTGGCAGCAACCTGTGCTGCAAACAATGCTTGCCTGGGCGGTGCTCTTACCACCATGATGTCTCTCGGCATACCTGGTGATGCAGTCACTGCAGTGCTGATTGGTTCTTTCATCATGTATGGTGTTCAACCCGGACCAGCAATGTTCCGAGATAGGGCTGATTTCGTCTTTACGGTAATTGGTCTGATGGTGCTTGTTAACCTTATATTCTTGGTGATTGGCTTTTTCTTTTCTCGTTTTGTGGGAGGGTTTATTTTGCTCCCCAAGCCCATTATGTGGTCGGTCATAGTTATTTTGTCCATAGTCGGTTCGTTCTCGCTGAACAATCGGGTTTTTGACGTATGGGTGGCGCTTGGCGGGGGTATTCTGGGTTTTTTGTTTCGCCGTTACGATTTTCCTCTGGGTCCAATTATTCTGGCCTTAATTCTTGGTCCCATGGTGGAACGAAATTTCCGTACTGCGCTTATTATTTCCCACGGTAGTTCCTTCATTTTTCTGAATAGGCCCATAGCTTTGGTCCTTATTATAGGAACCGTTATAGCGCTTTTAGGTCCTGTTTTCATGCGTTGGAAAAGAAAGGAGAGAGTGGCATGAGGTTACTGGAAGGTGTTGTTGTTGCCCACCTGACACCATTTGATGCTCAGGGTCGGGTTGACCATGGCGCTCTGAGGGAATATATGAAATTTTTGATTGCCAAGGGAGTGCATGGAATTTTTGCCTGCGGTACTACTGCGGAAGCACAGATTTTATCTCTGGAAGAGCGGAAAAAGGTTCTTGAGACCATAGTTTCTGCGAATGAAGGGAAAATGACCATTGTTGCTCACTGTGGCACTGTCAACTTTGAAGATACTTGTGAGTTGATTGAGCATGCTCGTTCTCTGGGTGTTGACGGAGCAGGTGTGGTAACTCCCTTTTACTATTCCTACACTCAGGAGGAACTGTACCATTATTACGCTTCGTTAGCCCGCAAGTTTGAAGATTTTCCGCTTTACCTTTATAACATCCCTTCTCTTACCGGCAACAACCTTTCGGCATCTACGGTTGCCCGTTTGGGGCAGGAATTCCCCAACATAGTGGGCATTAAGGATTCAAGCGGTAGCTTCAATACCATATCTGAGTACATCCTTTCCTCTTCTGCTGGGTTCAGAGTAATAGTGGGTTGCGATCGGCTCTTTCTTTCGGTGTTGATTTTTGGTGCCCATGGCTCGGTAACTGGCCCGGGAGGAGTTTTTCCAGAGCCTTTCCTGGATGTCTGGCAGGCTTTTCAAAAGCGTGAGTATGCAAAAGCCCAGATTTTGCAACGCAAGCTGATTGCCATATCTAAAGCGCTGGGAGAGGGAGCCAGTTTGGCGACCTTAAAGGCTGCACTGGCAATACGTGGTTTCGGTGGTGGCTTTATGCGCTTTCCCCTGCGGACTCTTTCTTTTTCCGAAGTAGAGAAGTTACGAGAAAAGCTGAAAGCGGTCCTTGAGGAAACCGGGTATTCTATTTAAAGAACCAGATGTGGTTTTCCCTGTTTTTGGACTGTTCAGGAACCTGGCACCTGTTGACTTTTCGAATAAATAGTAATATATTTCAAAGAGGTAAAAAACGGTAAAGATTTGTTGGTGCGCCTGTAGCTCAACAGGATAGAGCAACGGACTTCTAATCCGTAGGTTGGGGGTTCGAGTCCCTCCAGGCGCGCCAGAAGTGCTGAAACCCGCTTCACAAGCCTGCGAGAAAGGAAAGTCCCTCTTTTTGCAAAAGGCGGTTTTTCTGCCTTAAAAAGTACGAGTCCGTAGTGCTTGAAAGGCTCACCCGAGAACACAGGAGGTGAGCCTTTTTGTCAAGTTTTAAAAGCAATTATTTAAGCGTATCAGTTTTTTGCGGAGATTACTTGTAGAAAATACTTGTGCACTCTGGTATCAGATGTAAGTTCGGGATGAAACGTACAACCAATTATCTTGCCGTACCGAATCATTACTGGCTGTTCCTCAAGAAAGGAAAGTACCTCTACTTTATCCTCAAGCGTTTTTTCTATTTTGGGAGCTCGGATAAAAACGCCTGGGAAGGGTCTTGCCTTATCAAAAGAAAGGTTGATTTGAGTAGTAAAACTTTCTTTTTGTCTCCCGTAAGCATTTCTTCGTACCCTGACTGGAAGTACCTTCAGTGAAGCAAAGCTCAATCCTTCAACTTCTTGAGCAAGTAGTATCAAGCCTGCGCAAGTGGCCAATACAGGCATACCCTTTTCGACTGCTTCTTTTAGGGGTTTTAAAAGGCCAGAATTATGTAGAAAAATGCCCATTGTGGTGCTTTCTCCACCAGGAAGAATCATGGCATCTATTTTATCAAGGTCCTGGATATAGCGTATCCGACGAGTTTCCACTCCAAGCTGTTTTAGCATTCTTTCATGTTCTTTAATTCCTCCCTGAAAACCAAGAATACCAATTTTCATTGTTTACCACCCCCGTTCTTGTAAAGAGAGTTGAAGCTCTTCTGTACTACAACCCTTCATAGCCCCTTCGATGCCTTTACATGCTTCAAGAAGTACTTTGGGATCGTCGAAGAAAGCGCAAGCCTGCACAATCTTTTGAGCAAAAACCGCTGGGTTTTCAGATTTGAAGATGCCGGAACCGACAAAAATGCCATCAGCTCCAAGCATCCGCATGAGGGCAGCGTCCTGGGGTGTTGCAATCCCACCAGCGGCAAAATTCACTACAGGAAGGCGTTTTTCCTTACGGACTTCTTCAAGAAGAGCAACAGACACACCCATTTCTTTAGCTACTCGAGGAAGTTCCTCAGATGGTAAGGTACACACATAATTGATTTCTCGCACCATTCTCCTCATGTGACGAACGGCTTCAACAACATTTCCCGTTCCAGCTTCCCCCTTTGTTCGAATCATCGCTGCACCTTCCTGGATTTTTCTTAGGGCTTCTCCCAGGTCTCGAGCACCACAAACAAAGGGTACGGTGAAAACATTTTTGTCGATATGGCATTCTTCGTCAGCGGGAGTAAGCACCTCGCTTTCATCAATAAAATCCACTCCTAACGCTTCGAGAACCCGTGCTTCTGCAATATGTCCAATACGCACTTTTGCCATGACCGGAATGGACACAGCCTCCATGATGGAAACGATTTTTTCGATTGATGCCATACGAGCTACTCCGCCTTCCCGACGGATATCCGCAGGCACCCGCTCGAGAGCCATCACAGCTACTGCTCCTGCGTCTTCTGCAATGCGAGCTTGTTCAGGAGTGGTTACATCCATGATAACCCCGTTTTTAAGCATTTCTGCAAAGCCCCTTTTGACTATCCAGCTTCCTTTCTGCATTTTGCAAAGACCTCCCTTTCTGATAAAAAAAGGCCCCAACCTTCGTTGGGGCCTTAAAAACAAATATTAACCTTCGCTCATTCGGACTATACCGTCGGCACCGGATTCTCACCGGTTCAACCGCTGAGGCTGATGGGCTCGTCCCCTCGAGGGGGCATCACCACCGGTCGGGAATTGGAGGATTTCCTCCTCACCCTGCCCCGAAGGTTTGAAAATTTCTTCCATATTCTGTTTGCAGTGAGTATACAATAACAGATACCAAAACATCAATAAAAATTTGAGTTTTTATCTTTCCGAGAAATCGTTGCTGTGAAGGCTATCCTTTCTTTTTTAGGGAAATGTGGAGCAGGGTGTCCTTTAAAACTAACCCTGGTAAATAAAAGCCGACAGTTTCCTACCAGAAAAGGAGGAGCTATATATATTCGGTTTTCTCATGGCGCACCAAAGAAGGCTTGTTTCTGCATCTCTTGCAAAAGGTGTAAAGCGGTATAAAGAAGATAAAAAGAAGCTGCCGTTATGGCTATAAACGCCAGGAAGGAAAACCACAAAACCTTGTTTTTCATCGCTCTTTCCCTTTCTTGATTAATGAATAACTCCACAGGTGCTCATTTTCAAAACAACTGCCGTTACCTTGTTCCGCTCTTTTAAAGAGGACAGTTCCCAGTAGAACAACCTGCTTCATTTTCTGGTGGCTCCTGACAGGCTTGACAGGGCTCTTCTTCACACTGCTGACAAACGCTGTACCATTCCTCACAAAAAGCGGAACACTGGCTAAGGCAGGTTGTCCCATCCAGCACGACGCTTCCTTCCTCACAACTGCACACTGTGCAACCTTCACACCACTGAGCACAAAAGCTGAGACAGTCCTCAAGACAAGAAAGGGTATCTATGGAGGATTGCTGGGCATCGGCCTGAGAGGTGCTTTCTGGGTTCGGAGAGCCCAGAGCCGTGAAAAGACAGCCAGAATTGAAAACAGAAAAAACACCGAGGCATACAGTTAGAATCAAGAATGACACCATTTTTGGAGCCCGCACGGAATCGCCCTCCTTTGTTAGAAATCGTATTGACCAATAACTCTATTTTGAGGCTTTAGACAAACCAGATTTTCTCAGCGCTATTCATTGTGCGTTACAGGACGGAACAGTTACCAGAAGCTTCGAGTTGCATTGTTTCGGTAAACTTTGAAACGACCTGGGGGTCAAAAGCGGTCCCTGCATGTTTTTGGATTTCTTCCAGCGCTTGCTCAGAAATCAATGGAGGTCGGTAAGGCCTGCCCATTACCATTGCCTCATATGCATTGACTACTGAACCCATTCGGGAAAGCAGTGGAATTTCTTCTCTTTTCAGGCCCTGGGGATAGCCTTTGCCATCCCAACGTTCTCTGAAGGAGAGGATAGCTTCGCCGATGGGCGCAAGTTCCAGGAGCTGGGAAGCAATTCGGTATCCTCTCTCTGGATGTTCTCGAATGGTTTGCCATTCAGCAGGATTGAGCTCAGAAGCAGGCTTTTTCAGGATTTCTGGGGAAATGCTCAGCTTTCCCAGGTCGTGGAAAACCAAAAGCTTGACGAACAGTTCCTTGCTTTCTGAAGAAAGTCCCATTGCAGTTGCCAGGCTTAACCCCAGACTTATTTTGCGAAAGACCGGAAAACGAGGTTCAACCGGGTATAATTTTTCCTCCAGGCATTTCTTTATCAATTCCAAAATTTCTTTCTCAAGCTTTCTTTTGGTAAGGGTTTTCTGGTGATACATCTCTTGCTCAGCTCGGTTCAGAATCTCTTCAACGCTTTCCTGGGGATGACTTTTGGTAGCTATACCCCAGGCCAAGGATATGGGAATAGGGCATTTTGAGCTGGCAGGAGGACGATGCACAGAAAACCTCTTCATAAGCGTCTCTGCTTGCTCCCGGTTGGTTCTGGGGAGCAAGATGGCAAATTCATCCCCACCTATTCTGGCAACAATATCCTCCTTACGACATATTTTTCGCAGCCCTTCTGCTACCTGAATGAGGAAAAGGTCCCCTTCCCGGTGTCCGAAAGCATCATTTATCAATTTCAGGTAATTCAGGTCGGCCATTACAATCGAGAGGGGCAACTGCCTTTCTGTGTCCAGCCTTTCCAGCTCAACTTCAAAGTATAAGCGCGAAAAAAGATGTGTTAAGGGGTCCCTTAAAAAGCTTCCGTCAGCCCTGGTGGACTCAGCCAGCTTTGCAAAGGTTTCTTCGCGAGTGTGCACGAATATCCAGATGTCCCTTTGATTTTCATTCATCATTATCTCTGGACACCAGATTCATTTTTGCTAATTCCATTTTAGCACGAAAGTAAGAAAACGAGAAATCAAGAGATACGGTTGATAAATAACTGTCACAGTTGCTTTTGGAGCGCAAATATCACAGAATTTCGGGTATGTTCAGCTTCCTTAACGGACACAGCTGGGACATTCTTCGGTTTTATTTTTGCGGGATTCAGGTTTGCGTGTTTTCCAGAGGCCTTTTTGACTGTTTCTGGCTTCTTCTTCAAGGGATAGCAAATACGGCAACTGGTTTTCTCCGGCTGTTTCCACGTCCACCTCAGCAAGACCCTCTTTAATAAGTTCTCCGTTTATCAGAATCCATTCTTCTCCTTCTTCGCAACGACACCTGAGGTATAGAAAGCCTACCCAGATTTCTTCTTCCGGTGTGTGCCCAGTCGCAAAGTCAAAATAGATTTCTTGGTTCCGCACCAGTTCTCGTAGGAAAGCCTTGCCCTGCTCAAATATAGTGAAGTTCCCAAGTGGAGGCTTCACTCCCGCCAGTTTAATTCTTACTTTTTGCATCTTACCGTTACAGCAAACCTCTGCAAGCACTATGTGGGGACGGGGAACTTTGAGAACAGTAACTGGCATGAGTTCTTCCTGGGCACTGACTGTTATTGTCAAAAATAAAGCAGTCCAAAAAACTGCTAATAATAGAAAAACAGTCTTCACCTTGCATCCCTCCCTGTCAGTATATAGCTCCCTCAAGAAGCAGGATACCAAGAACTATGAATAAAGCCGCAAGAGCGATTTTTGAAAAGAGAATATTTCTTCTTCCAAACTCAACTATTTTTTTAGAGCGACTGCCAAAATACACACTCAGAAAAACAGCAAAAAGGGGAATAATGAAAAAGGCGTTATAAAGCAAAAGATAAAAGATGGCCCGGATTCGATAGGCGGTTTCAGAATGGATAAGCATGATAATGGGGAAGTAAATTTGCCCGGTGCAACCTGCTTCCAGGAAGGAAACCACCACACCACTTAAAAGAGCCGCTATAATCAAGCGTCGCTCGGCAAAACTCTGTTTTAAGTACTGGTTAATCTTCAAGCGCCAGCTCTTGGGAAGGCCAAGGGTAAAACCAGTTTCTCTTCGCTCTTTCTTGTACTGGATTGCATCCTTGATGCTTAAGGATGCAAAAAGGAAAAGCAGGGCAGCCATGACACCATAAGCCACCTGAGAGATAATATGGTACTTTCCAAGGTGCTGCCAGATTTCGAAGAAAAAGAGTCCGAGCAAGAAGTAAGTCACATAAACAGATATGCTGTAGGTGATGCCGACTTCAAAAATTCTGCGCCGTTCGTGACCCAGCAAAAAAAGGAGATTAACCATGAAAACTATGGTGGCAAAGGCACAGGGATTTAAACCATCAAGAAGGCCAGCTCCTGCAATGACCCAGAACGTAGCTCCCTTAAGACGAGAAAAAAGATATTCTTCCAGTTTGCTGGTCCGGGTGACTTGCTGTATAGGTTTTTCTTGCCCTGGAGGGAAGTGGCCCTCCAGGGTTTTTTTGATAAACTCTTCCAGCTTTTGTGGATAGCTATCCAGGTCTTCAGAAGCCAGGTAACCAATTTCCGAGAATATTTCCACCGAAGTTTTGTCCTCTACCCGCCAGTATTCCTCGAGTTCGACCAACTTGCGATAGTTGCTTTCTATGACGTAATCAAAATACACTACTTTAATCTGGTCCTGATATTTGGCGAAAACCGGAGGCGTTATTTCGTTTTTAATCTTGCGACACACTGGACAGCGCGAAGAATAGAAAAAGAGAAACACCGGCTTTTCTTTCACTTCCAGAGTGTCAATCAGGGGTTGAGGGCTTTCCTCTCTGACAATCACAGAGGTCCGGTCTCTCCATTCAGAGAGCTCCTCCAGTAGCTTTTCGACAAGTGCTTTATCACTTACGACCACAACCCGGTCTGGGTTCTCTTTTTTGAGAAAGGCATTGAGCGCTTCCGAATCAGGCAGAGAGCCATTTTCCCAAAAGTTAAGCAAGACTGTTTTGTGATAGTTGTGAGTGACCACGTACCAGGGTAAAAAGAAATCCTGTTTTATGTTTTCTGGAGGATTGGTGACTACAATCTTCAGGTCCTGGGCAAGCTTTTCTAAAGTCTGACTCCTCTTTTCCCAATCTTTTTGAGAGGGAAGCACGACTGATTCTATTTTTTGTTCAGAAAGCATCTGCAACCAGGCTTTTTCGCTCATAGCATGATTGCCTGTGTCTATGAGAAACGCGCTATCCCGGGGCAATTCTTCGGGTGGTTTATCAAGATTGCCCAGAATGGTGATTTGATAAGCAGCGGCAAACGATGCAACGATGAAAACCAGCAGAACAAGGATGATGGTAAACCCGAAAAGCTTTTTCACTATCTGCCCTCCCTTCTCTTAAATAGGCATTTTCCCAATAAATTTTTAATAACAATAATACACCAACGCCAATAATAATACATCATTTCTATAGGTAATGAAAACATAATAATATGAAAATATAGTAATTTAAAAATTTCTATGGAAAACGAAAATGACTCTCCGGACCTAAAGCAGAGGAAGTTCTACCTCGAGAACCTGTCGGCTTAGCATTGCGCGGGCACGCTCACCTATGCAAATCTTTTCCCCATTGAATCCTGCTGTATGGTGTTCGATATATGTTGTTGTAGTAAGATAGTACTGGTTTTTAGTCCTTTAAGGGGGTTTCTATTCTGACTGGTAATTTGACAGGAATGGTTCTGACCTCACTTCTGATTTTTGGAGCCAGAATAACCGATGTGAGTATCGGGACTTTGAGGGTGATTCTGGTAGCCAGAGGAATGCGCCGTTTAGCTCCCGTTCTGGGCTTTTTTGAGGTGCTCATCTGGGTTGCTGCTATAACCCAGATTATGCGCAACCTGGACAATGTGCTGGCTTACTTCGCCTACGCTGCCGGATTTGCAACCGGCACCTACCTGGGTATGTGCTTTGAGGAAAAATTAGCAGTTGGATTCTGCATGTTGCGGGTCATAGTCTCAGGCAATGCGAATAACCTCATTGAAAGTTTGAAACAGTCGGGATTTGGGATCACCATCCTGGATGGCCATGGCTCCCGGGGACCGGTCAAAATCATTTATACAATTATCAATCGTAAAAACCTGGGGAGGGCAATGGCAATAATTCAAAACTGTACACCTTCTGCCTTTTACGCTGTAGAGGATGTAAGAATGGCCTCAAAAGGTGTGTTCCCACCACTACAAAGTGGCTTAAGCGTTTTTTCGAGCTTGCGCTTCTGGCGTAAAGGAAAATAGCTTCTCTGGAAGCACTGCATAACTCTGGTATAATTTTGACAGTATCTTTAAAAGGAGGCAAGCAGAATGCCAGAATTTGTGAACCCCTTTTCGGGAATGGTTCCGGGAAGGAAAATGAGCAGAGAAGAGCTAATTCGGGCAATTCGTCTCAACATTGCTGCTGAGCACGAAGCAGTCCATCTTTACCTTGCACATGCTGCTGCCTGTGACCATCCGCTGGCCAAAAAAGTGCTTGAAGACATTGCCAATGAGGAGAGAGTCCATATCGGTGAGTTCAGCCGCTTGCTCGAGATATTGGCAGCTGATGAAGTACAGTACTTGGAGAAGGGCAGAAAAGAGGTGGAAGAGATGATGGAAGAAACGGCGACCGAGAACAAGCAGGAACATGTTAATACTGATAAAAGGCCAACCATTGGTTCTCTGGAGTGAGGAGGTTTAGCGATGGGAGATTATCTTTTTCAAAAGGATGTGCCCCTTCAGGAAGCTACCTGGCAAAAGCTTGAAGAGGTCATGATCCAGACTGCACGCAGTTTACTGGTGGGAAGAAGAATACTGCCCGTTGAGGGACCCTATGGTTTGGGTCTTTCGGCAGTACCGCTCGAAGAAAACCTGCAGGAAGGAGTTCGCCTTGTAAAGACGGTTGGCATTCCCTCTTTCAGTGAGGTTTTTTCACTCTCCAAACGCATGTTGGCAGCCTTTGAAGAAAACGGAGTTTACCTTAATCTTCGTCCCCTACAAGATGCCGTTTCAGTCTGTGCACGAAAAGAAGATTCGCTGATCTTTCAGGGTATTTCTGGAATTCCAGGGCTTCTCAGGGCTGAAGGTTCAAAGAAGAGTCCTCTTTCTGCTTGGAACGAAACCGGGGAGGCGGTCGAGGACGTTATCAAAGCCATAAATGCGCTTGAAAAGCAAGGAATACCTGGCCCTTACCTTTTGGTTCTTGCTCCGGAGCGTTTTAACCTTCTTTTCCGTAGATATCCAAGCGGTAATCAGCTAGAAATTGAACATATGCGCCTGCTCTGTGAAGCTGGTGTTTTGAAATCGCCAGTTATCGAAGAAGGGGGAATACTTCTGGGTCGGGGCGGCAAGGTGGGCCGGATCATCCTGGCTCAGGATATGCAGATAGGATTCATTGGTCCCACTGAAGATTCACTCGAATTCTATGTATCCGAGGCCCTTTTGCCGCTTGTGGAAATTCCTGAGGCAATCTGTGTCCTCAAGTAATTGATTTGAGGGAAGGATTTCGAATAACAAAAGAAGGCCCAGAATAGGGCCTTCTTTTGTGTTAAGGAGGAGGTGTGAACCTTGGACCTTGAATTGAAAGATAAAATCGCTGTAATCACTGGGGGAAGCAAGGGAATTGGGGAAGCAGTTGCCAGGGAACTGGCAAGGGAGGGTGTTCACCTCGCCCTGTGTGCTCGACACAAAGAGGAGGTCGAAAATACTGCCCGAAAAATTTCTGAAGAGTTTGGAGTACAAGCACTGGGCTTTGCCTGTGATGTTAGTAGGCTCGAAGACATTGAGAAATTTGTGGAAGCAGTGAAAAGTACTTATCCTGAAGGCGTGGACATCCTGATCAACAATGCCGGAACCGGTAGTGCTGAGAAAATAATCGATGCTCCTGATTCGAGGTGGCAGTATTACTGGGACCTACACGTCATGGCCGCAGTTCGTCTTTCCCGCCTGCTAGCACCTCTCATGCAAAAGCGAGGCGGTGGAGTAATCATTAACAATGCGTCCATATGCGCCAGACAACCCCTTGATTACGAACCGATTTACAATGTAACTAAGGCAGCTCTGGTGATGTTTTCCAAATGCCTTGCTAATGAATTCATCACTTACAACATAAGGGTTAACTGTGTGAGTCCTGGTCTGATTCTTACTCCTGACTGGTACAAAACAGCAAACATCGTGGGTAAGGAAAAAGGTATGACACCCGAAGAATACTTAGAAAATATTGCTAAGGAAAATGCTCCCATTGGGAGATTTGCAACGCCTGAAGAACTGGCTCATTTTATGGTGTTTTTGTGTTCGCCAAAAGCAAGTTATTGCGTAGGTTCGAACTACTACGTTGATGGGGGGTGGTTGCGGGTTACTGTATAATAGCAGAAACTGAAAGTGTGGGAGAGGAATTTAAGCATGACGAAGAATCATGAACAGTTTAAGCTGGTGGGAAGAAAAGTCATTTTAAAAGTTCAGGACAGAATATGCGACACACCAGAGGAGTTACTTTCCAGTAGACTTTTCAGGGTTATTCTGAAAAAAGGCGTGGAGCGCTTGGTAGAACAAAAGTCGCTCCTTTTGAAGATTTTTGGTAAAGAAGAACCAGGAGAAGCAGACCTGGACCGCTTGTTGCAGGTTCTCCACTTTTTGGTGAAAATGCCACTGGACCTTGTGCCTAACCTGGTAGAAGGTAGCGAATCTTTTTTAAAGCACCGTCAGCTTTTTAACGATTTCATTGAATACCTTTACAACTTCTGGCGGGATTTTGAGCGTTACCTGATTTGCACCTCTCCAGAAGGTACCCCGGCACTCGACCGCAGGCCCTATCGTACCTTTAACAATACGGTAGAAACCTTGGCCCACCTGGTACGGAGTGTATATCGGGACCTTCAGGAAAACATTACCGGAGAGCATCCATGGATATATCGCCAGGTTCGTGCAGGAACCAACGTTGCCGCTATAGCAGTGCCCAAAGATATCCTTTTACCGGAAGGCGTGTATCGGGAGCGACTTTCCTCCATACCAATCATAAGACAAATCCTTCTTTATCCACCTTTAATTCTGGATCCGCCAATGAATAAACGCACCGGTCAGTTTCGAAAGATTGCCAGCAACCCCCTGGAAGTGGTTGATGTAAAACCTGAAGAATGGCTTTGTTACCCTGCTAAAGTGGGGCCGCTTCTGGTTTTGATTTATTTCCATGAGAAGTTTTATGAATTGGGCTTCTCTCTGTGCAACCTTTTCGAAATCGCCACCGATGAGGACCTGAAGCGCAAACCAGACGCTGTGTATCTGTTTGGTGTTCCTGGAGATGTTCTGGACCAGCTTGCAGATTTTCCAACTGTGTTTTATGACGACCAGGAAAACAACCTGCTAATTGCCGCCTGCCCCAACCGGGATATGTTTGGATACTTTGGTTATCTTAAAAAGATGGTGCTCACGCTTCACAATGTAAAAGTTATGAAAATGGGCAGGCTTCCTTTCCATGGTGCAATGGTGAGAATTCTCCTTAAAAACGGTAAAAAGGCTACAATTTTAATGATTGGAGATACTGCTGCTGGAAAATCTGAAACTCTGGAAGCATTCCGTATTTTGGCTCAGGATAACCTCAGTGACATGACCATTATCGCTGACGACATGGGCTCCTTAGAGATAGATGCAGAAGGCAAAATCCGGGGTTATGGAACGGAAATCGGAGCTTTTTTGCGTCTTGATGACCTCCAGCCGGGGTATGCATTCGGGCAGATAGACCGGGCAATCATTATGAGCCCCTCCCGAGTTAACGCGCGAGTGGTAATTCCGGTAACTACCTTTTCCAATGTTATCAAGGGTTGGGAAGTAGATTTTGTGCTCTATGCCAACAACTATGAAGAGGTTGATGAAGAACACCCTATTATTGAACGCTTCAGCAGCGCCCAGGAAGCGTTGAGGGTCTTTGCAGAAGGAGCAGTAATGAGTAAGGGGACTACTACTTCTACGGGAATTGTTCACTCTTACTTTGCCAACATCTTCGGTCCACCCCAGTACAGGGAACTTCATGATGAACTGGCACAAAAATATTTTGAAGCCTTCTTCAAAAGGGGCGTCTTTGTGGGCCAGATGCGGACCCGCCTGGGGATACCTGGTTGGGAAAGAAAAGGACCAGAAGAGGTGGCTAAAGAGCTGATTAGAATTCTCTCCTGAAAAGGTTGAAATATTTAAAAAGTTTCTCGTTCAACCCCTTGCAAAAAAGTCGATAACTCATTACAATACCTATTGCCATTCGCACCTTGAAAAGTAAATAAGGCTCTGTAATACTTCTTCTTGCGTAGAAGCGCAAAGGTTTGCGGTCAAGTTAAGAAAGGGCACGTGGTGGATGCCTTGGCGCCAGGAGGCGATGAAGGGCGTGGCTAACTGCGATAAGCCCCGGGTAGCTGTAAGCAAGCGTTGATCCGGGGATTCCCGAATGGGGCAACCCACTGGAGCAAACCTCCAGTATCCTCTCTTCAAGGAGAGGAGGCGAACCGGGGGAACTGAAACATCTCAGTACCCCGAGGAAAAGAAAGCAAAATGCGATTCCCCAAGTAGCGGCGAGCGAACGGGGAACAGCCCAAACTCAGAGGGTGTCAAAGCCCCTGGGCGTTGCCCTCTGAGGGTAGCGGGACATAAGGGGGCCAAGCCAGGGCAAGGCCGGAGAGTTACCAAAAAGGCTCTTAGCCGAAGAGGACTGGAATGCCTCGCCATAGAGGGTGATAGCCCCGTAGGCGAAAAGAGACCTTTCTCTCTGCCTTATGTTCCCAAGTACCACGGTCCACGAGGAATTCCGTGGGAATCTGGGAGGACCACCTCCTAAGGCTAAATACTCCCTGGCGACCGATAGTGAACCAGTACCGTGAGGGAAAGGTGAAAAGAACCCCGGGAGGGGAGTGAAATAGAACCTGAAACCATGTGCCTACAATACGTGGAAGGGCTATGGGAGAAACTTAGTTTCTTCCAGCCTGACTGCGTGCCTTTTGGAGAATGAGCCGGCGAGTTACGGTAACTGGCATAGGTTAAGCACCTCTGGTGCGGAGCCGCAGGGAAACCGAGTCCGAACAGGGCGCTGAGTCAGTTGCCGTAGACCCGAAGCCAGGTGATCTACCCATGGCCAGGGTGAAGCGAGGATAAAACCTCGTGGAGGCCCGAACCGGTGTAGGTTGAAAACTGCTCGGATGAGCTGTGGGTAGGGGTGAAAGGCCAATCAAACCTGGAGATAGCTGGTTCTCCCCGAAATAGCTTTAGGGCTAGCCTCCGGTGGTCAGGAGAGGGGGTAGAGCACTGGATGGGCTAGGGGGCTTACCCGCCTACCAAACCCAACCAAACTCCGAATACCTCTCCTCAAAGCCGGGGAGTCAGACCGCGGGGGATAAGCTTCGTGGTCGAGAGGGGAACAGCCCAGACCGCCAGCTAAGGCCCCTAAATGCAGGCTAAGTGGTAAAGGAAGTGGTGCTGCTGAGACAGCCAGGAGGTTGGCTTAGAAGCAGCCATCCTTTAAAAAGTGCGTAACAGCTTACTGGTCTAGCGGCGCTGCGCCGAAAAATTCTCGGGGCTCAAGCCTGCTGCCGAAGCTGCGGAATCAGAGGAGCTATGGCTTCTCTGGTTGGTAGGGGAGCGTTGGGTAGGCCGTTGAAGCGAGACCGTGAGGACTCGTGGAGGTACCCCAAGTGAGAATGCCGGCATGAGTAGCGATAAAGAGGGTGAGAATCCCTCTCGCCGTAAGCCTAAGGTTTCCTGAGCAAGGTTCGTCCTCTCAGGGTTAGCCGGATCCTAAGCCGAGGCCGAAAGGCGTAGGTGATGGGCAGCCGGTTGATATTCCGGCGCTACCTCTTTCCGCTATGAGCGATGGGGGGACGCAGAAGGGTAGGCCATCAGCCTGGAGGAATAGGCTGTCCAAGCCGGTAGGCGGAGGGCGGAGGCAAATCCCTGCCCTCGTAAACGCCGAGAGGTGATGGGGAGCTCCTACGGGAGCGAACTGGCTGATCCCATGCTGCCAAGAAAAGCCCCTAGCCAGGAAAGAGGTATCCGTACCGCAAACCGACACAGGTAGGCAGGATGAGTATTCTAAGGCGCGCGAGTGATCCCCCGTTAAGGAACTCGGCAATTTAGCCCCGTAACTTCGGGAGAAGGGGTGCCCTGTTAGAGTGAGGAGACTTGCTCTCCGAGCTCGAGAGGGTCGCAGGAAAGTGGCTCTGGCGACTGTTTACTAAAAACACAGGACTCTGCTAAGCCGTAAGGCGATGTATAGGGTCTGACGCCTGCCCAGTGCTGGAAGGTTAAGGGGAGGGGTTAGCCTGGAATTTCTTCCAGGCGAAGCTCCAAACTGAAGCCCCAGCAAACGGCGGCCGTAACTATAACGGTCCTAAGGTAGCGAAATTCCTTGTCGGGTAAGTTCCGACCCGCATGAATGGCGTAACGACTGGAGCGCTGTCTCAACGGGGGGCTCGGCGAAGTTTCAATGCAAGTGCAGATGCTTGCTACCCGCGACAAGACGGAAAGACCCCGTGAACCTTTACTGCAACCTGACATTGAATCCGGGTATGTCCTGTGCAGGATAGGTGGGAGGCTGAGAAGTGGGGGCGCCAGCCCTCATGGAGCCGCCCTTGAGATACCACCCTTGATATATCCAGATTCTAACCTGCGCAAGTGCATCCTTGCGAGGGACAGTGTCAGGCGGGCAGTTTGACTGGGGCGGTCGCCTCCTAAAAGGTAACGGAGGCGCCCTAAGGTTCCCTCGGCACGTTTGGAAATCGTGCTATGAGTGTAAGGGCATAAGGGAGCCTGACTGCGAGAGGGACACCTCGAGCAGAGACGAAAGTCGGGCCTAGTGATCCGGTGGTTCCGTGTGGAAGGGCCATCGCTCATCGGATAAAAGGTACTCCGGGGATAACAGGCTGGTCTCCCCCAAGAGTCCATATCGACGGGGAGGATCGGCACCTCGATGTCGGCTCGTCGCATCCTGGGGCTGGAGCAGGTCCCAAGGGTTGGGCTGTTCGCCCATTAAAGCGGTACGCGAGCTGGGTTTAGAACGTCGTGAGACAGTTCGGTCCCTATCTGTCGCGGGCGCAGGATACTTGAGGGGAGCTGTCCCTAGTACGAGAGGACCGGGATGGACGGACCTCCGGTGTTCCAGTTGTCCTGCCAGGGGCAGTGCTGGGTAGCCGTGTCCGGATGGGATAAGCGCTGAAAGCATCTAAGCGCGAAGCCCACCCCAAGATAAGGTATCCCACTGGGTTAACCAGGTAAGACCCCGGGAAGATGACCCGGTTGATAGGCCCCAGGTGTAAGGGTGGTAACACCTTGAGCCGAGGGGTACTAATCGGTCGAGGGCTTGACCGCAAAGGCTTCATTGAGAAATCGGAAGTATTACAGAGCCTTATTGATAGATGCAAAAAACAACAGATTTCCCGGTGGCCATGGCGGAGGGGAAACGCCCGGTCCCATTCCGAACCCGGAAGCTAAGCCCTCCAGCGCCGATGATACTGCCCTGGCAACGGGGTGGGAAAGTAGGACGCTGCCGGGATTAAAAAGGCCAGGAAAGACCTGAGAGGAAATCTCAGGTCTTTTTTTGTATCTTGAGTAGAAGTGGAGATGGGTAGAAAAAGATCACTAATTGCAAACACTTTGATAGTGGCTTCGGGCACCCTTTTGTCCAGGTTTACCGGCTTGTGGCGAGAAGTCTTGCTCTCGGCTGCCTTTGGAGCTTCCTGGGTTACAGATGCTTTTCTCCTGGCGTACACCATTCCCAACCTTTTGCGACGTCTCTTCGCTGAAGGAGCTTTGGGCACTTCAGTGGTTCCTGTCTTTTCGGAATATCAGGGAAGGGACAAAGAAGAGGTTGTTGCCTTTCTTTCTGCGGTTTTCACCGGCCTTACCATAATCGTTGCTGCCTTATGTGCGCTGGGCATCATTTTTGCTCCACAAATTGTGCGTTTCATAGCCTGGGGATTTCGGGGAAACCTTGAAAAGTTATCGCTTACTGTTGACTTTACTCGCTTGATGTTCCCTTTTCTGTTGCTCATTTCCTGGTCAGCTCTTTTAATGGGTTCTTTAAATACCCTGTATGTTTTTAGCTGGTCAGCGCTGGCTCCGGTCTTTTTCAATCTGGGGATGGTTGGGTCCTTGCTCTTTCTCAGGAAGTGGGTGGATGTTTACTGTCTGGCTCTTGGAGTTTTAATTGGAGGAATAGGACAGTTTCTTTTCCAGCTTTTTCCCTTCTACCGCTTGGGGCTGCGATTCAGGTTGCATTTGCGTTTCTGGAAAGAACCAGGTTTCAGAAAAGTGGTACAACTCATGTTGCCGGTGACCTTTGCGCTGGCTGTAAGTCAGCTCAATACTCTGGTAGACAGATTAATAGCCTCAACTTGCAGAGAAGGAGCGGTTTCGGCACTGTACTTTGCAGACAGATTGATGGAACTCCCTCTGGGAGTTTTTGGTATTGCCATTTCTACAGTCATTCTGCCTTCTCTTTCCCAAAGCATTCAGGAAGAAAAGCTGGAAAGATGGCAGGACACCCTGTTTGAGGGTTTCAGGTTAGTCATTTTTATAATGTTGCCAATAACCGTTTTTTTAATGGTTTTTCGGGAAGATCTGGTAAAAATCGTTTATCAACGAGGTTTTTTCGACCTTAGAGCAACTTCCATGACTTCTGAAGCGCTGCTTTTTTATGCCCTGGGACTTCCCGCTTTTTCACTGGTTCACCTTTTCACTCGCGCCTTTTACTCTTTGCAGGATACCTATACTCCGGTTAAAATTGGGGTATTGGTTGTAGGCTGTAACATAGCTCTGGACTTTTTATTAGTGAGATTCATGGGCTTTGCTGGTTTAGCCCTGGCCACTTCTCTCTGTGCTCTTTTGAATTTTCTTTTGCTGGAAACTTTTTTAAAGAGATGCCAGACGTTAAATATGTCGGGTGCCGGCAAATGGTGGTGGAAACTGGCATTGCAAGTTGCAGCTTTCGTGTTTTTCGCCTATTTTCTGTGGAAAACCCTGGGACAGACTTTTGATTCATCGAGAATTATTGTGCTTGTGGTTATAATATTTATGCTTGCTCTATTCTATGTTTTTCTCACTATCGGTTTAAAAATGGAGGAGAAAAAAACAATTATTGCAATTTTTGAGAAGTTTTACAACAAATTTGCGAAAGGAATAAAGCGCGATGAGTAAGCTGGAGGTCATTCGCAATTTCTGCATTATAGCTCATATAGACCACGGTAAATCCACTCTGGCCGACCGGATATTAGAAATATGTGAGGCAGTGCCCAAACAAAAGATGCGGGAACAATTTATGGACCAGATGGACCTGGAGAGAGAAAAAGGTATCACTATAAAAGCTAAGGCCATACGCTTGAGGTATTTTTCCAAAAGATTTCAAAAAGAGTTCATTTTTAATCTCATCGATACTCCCGGGCACGTTGACTTCAGTTACGAAGTCTCCCGTAGCCTGGCCGCTTGTGAGGGTGCTCTGCTGGTTGTGGACGCTACTCAAGGTGTGGAGGCACAAACATATGCCCATGCCAGCCTGGCCATTGCTCAGAAGCTCACCATTATTCCGGTTATCAATAAAATCGACCTCCCTGCTTCCGCTCCAGAACGTGCCAAGGAAGAAATAGAACACATCCTCGGCAAAGAACATCCGCCTTTCTTTTTAGTCAGTGCCAAAACAGGAGCTGGAGTAGAGGAGCTTCTGGATGCAATTGTGCAGTACATTCCACCTCCCCAGGCCAAAAGTGATGCCCATCTCCGAGCTCTGATTTTTGACTCCAGCTATGACTCCTATCGAGGAGTATTGCTCTTTGTAAGAATATTCGATGGTTCAGTAAAACGTGGAGACAGAATTCGTGTGTTCTCTACAGGTGCGGAGTTTGAAGTTACCGAAGTGGGAATTTTTAACCCCAAAATGCAACCAACGGAGCTCCTCGAGGCCGGTAGCGTAGGGTATTTGGCCTGCAATATGAAGAATATCCGGGATGCCCGAGTTGGTGACACCCTGGTTTCTGCTTCCGACCCCCAACCTCAGCCTATACCCGGTTATAAGAAAGTAAAACCTATGGTTTTTTGCAATTTCTATCCGGTACAATCAGAAGATTATCAAAGACTAAAAGATGCACTGGAAAAACTCCAGCTTAACGATGCAGCACTCAGCTTTGAACCCGATTTTTCAGAAGCTCTGGGCTTTGGTTTTAGCTGCGGTTTTTTGGGGCTTTTGCACATGGAAATCACTCAGGAACGTATCGAAAGAGAATTTGGGGTGGAAGTTGTGGCCACGGCTCCCCATGTCGTGTATCACGTACTTACCACTCGGGGTGATGTGGTCGAAGTAAAGTCGCCTAAGGATTTTCCTTCGCCTACCGAGATAGAAGAAACTGAAGAACCCTATGTGTTGATTCAAATTATCACTCCTCCAGAGTACATTGGGGGAATAATGGAGCTCTGCCAGGCACGCAGAGGAATATTTAAAGACATGGTTTACTTAGATGCCGAGAGAGTGCTCATTAAATACGAAATGCCCCTGGCTGAAATACTGCTTGATTTTTACAGTCGGCTTAAGGCTTTGAGTCGTGGCTTTGCAAGCATGGATTATGAGTTTGCTGGCTATCGTCCCGCCAATCTGGTCCGGGTGGATATTCTGGTCAACCGGGACCGGGTGGATGGACTGTCTTTTATATGTTGCAAGGAACAGGCCTATCATCGTGCCCGACAGGTGGTTTCCCAGCTCAAAGAAATCATTCCCCGACAGCTTTTCGCAGTGGCTATCCAAGCCAGTATTGGAGGTAAAGTTATTGCCCGGGAGGACATTCCTGCCCTGCGTAAGGACGTCCTGCAAAAGTGCTACGGTGGAGACGTGACCCGCAAAAGGAAATTGCTTGAAAAGCAAAAAGAAGGCAAAAAGAGGATGAAGGCAATCGGTAAAGTGCGCATACCCCAAGAAGCTTTCCTGGCGGTCTTAAAAAGTGGACAATGAGAACGCTCTCACTTTACCTGCACTTCCCGTTTTGCCTTGGGAAATGCACCTATTGCGATTTCGCCTCTTATCCCTGGAGCTCGCATCACGACAGAAATAGCTATCTCGCCTTGGTTTGCACAGAGCTTTCGCTCAAGGTCAAATTTTTTGAACTGGAAGGGAGTGTCTTAGAGAGTGTTTACTTTGGTGGGGGCACTCCTTCCTTGCTCGATGCCCCCTCAATAAGTAGCTTCTTGCTTTATCTTCAACGTTTCTTCAGATATTCAGGAAAAGTGGAGATTACTGTCGAGGTAAATCCGGGAACCGTTGACCAGAACTGGATCCGTGAGGTTGCTCGTGGAGGAGTGAACCGCATCCAAGTAGGTGTGCAGAGTTTTGATCAGCGCTTTTTGCTCTTTGCAAAGAGAGCTTGCAAAGTAGAGGACATTTACGCTATTTTGGAGTTACTCAGCACCCAGGGCTTTCAGAATTGGGGGGCAGACCTCATTTACGGCTGGCCTTTTCAGGGTTTTGCTGAGTGGCAAAAAGAGGTGAAAGAACTCCTCAAATTTGAGCCTTGCCATGTTTCCATTTATGAGCTTTCGCTGCATTTTCCTTCCCCCATGGCTTGGTTTGCAAAAAGACATCCCCGCAGCTTCCCCTCCGATGATGAGAAGGCCAACTGGTTTTCCTGGACCAGAGAATGGCTTATCCAAAGGGGTTACCTCCACTATGAGATTTCCAACTTTGCCAAACCCGGCTTTGAGTGCCAACATAACCTCCGCTATTGGCGTAACGAAGAATACCTCGGTTTAGGAGTAGCCGCTTGGTCCTACTTGAGAGGTGAACGCCACCGAAATTCCAGGCATTTGAGAAACTACCGCTTTCATCTTGAAAACGGCTCTTTGCCAATCGAATATCGGGAAGCCCTTTCACTTCCCCAAAGACTGGATGAAGAAATATTTTTACGTTTGAGAACCAGCGAGGGATTGGATACTGAAATACTTAGCCAGAGGTATCCCGTTGCACTGGTTAAAGAGAAAATCGAACGTATGGAATTCCTCCTGCAAGAAGGCTTTCTGCAGAAAGAAGGTTCTCGTTACTTTCTTTCTGCAAAGGGAATGCTGGTTGCCAACCAAGTTTTTTCCGAAATTATTGATTGAAGCCACTTTTTTTGCTATTTTTAGTGCATGATTCCGATTAGAGATGAGTTACCAACTCGTAGATTTCCTTACGTTACGGTTGCACTCATCATTTTGAATGTATTGTTCTTCCTGTACGAGCTAAGTCTGGGCTCCCGCCTCGAAGCTTTTGTTTACCAGGCAGGGCTGATTCCAGCAGTACTGTGGGGCAAGGTCCATTTCTGGACAGGTTTACCCTCCTACCTCCGGATTTTTTCCTCCATGTTCTTGCATGGAGGATTTGCGCACCTTTTTTTTAACATGCTCTATTTGTGGATTTTTGGTAACAACGTCGAGGATTTCCTGGGGCATTTTCATTTTCTCCTCTTTTACCTGAGTTGTGGTCTTTCTGCTGCACTGGTGCACGCTATACTCTTTCCCACCTCAACTGTTCCCGTAATAGGAGCGAGTGGGGCCATAGCTGGAGTTATGGGAGGATATCTGGTGCTTTTCCCTTACGCTCGGGTTATTGTCCTGGTTTTTCTTGGTTTTTTCGTCACTTTCATACGTGTTCCTGCTGCAACACTCTTGCTTTTGTGGATTTTTCTGCAGATAATGTATGGGGTTTTTTCCTTTGCTCTGCCCAATGCAGGGGGTGTCGCCTGGTTTGCCCATATAGGCGGTTTTCTGGTGGGAGCTCTCTGGTGTAAGATGATAGCGAGCAGTTATTACTATAAAAAGTTTTTCTGGTAATCTGGAATGATAAAATTAAAAGGGGGCAAAAACGGTGTTAGCTGAAGAAATTATGTCTTCAGAAGTTTTTACAGTAAACGATTTCGACCCGCTTTCCGAAGTGCTCCATTTTCTGGATCGCAGAAAAATCGATGGAGTGCCGGTTGTTGACCTGGAGCAGCGCCTGGTTGGATATTTTTCAGCCAAAAAATTCATGCAGTTAGTATCAGAAGAAGCCCAGAAAGAAGTAGCTTTGGGTAAACCGTTTTCCAGGTCTTTTGAAGAAGTGTTGAAGGAGTATGCTTCCAGTGAAATTTCAGAGTATATGATGGAAAATCCCGATTACTTGGAAGCCGATGAAGAAATCGATGATGTACTTGACTTTCTCATGAACACCGACATGGAAGTTGTTCCGGTTATAAAAGAAGGAAAAGTAGCTGGTGTCATTTACCGAGCTCGTTTTTTAAACGCTTTGCTCAAAAACAAGGGTAAGTGATTTATACTGAAAGATAAAAGGAGGTAGGAGGCATGAACAAAAAAACCATAAAGGACCTTAGCAAAGAGGAGCTTCAGGGTAAGAGAGTGCTGGTACGGGTAGACTTCAACGTGCCACTCAACGAAAAAGGAGAAGTTACCGATAATACACGTATTGTGAGCAGTCTGCCCACCATTAAATACTTGCTTGAAAATGGTGCTAAGGTTATACTGGTTTCCCATCTGGGAAGACCCAAGGGTAAAGTTAAGGAAGAGCTACGCATGGACCCTGTAGCCCGGGAACTGGAGAAGCTCCTGGGGAAGAAGGTGCACAAAGTAAACCAGTGCATTGGGGAAGAAGTGGAAAAAGCAGTAACTGAGCTGAAAGAGGGAGAAGTATTGCTCCTTGAAAACGTTCGCTTTTACCCTGAAGAGGAGGCTGGCGATGAGGAGTTCGCCCGCCAGCTTGCCAAACTGGCTGACATCTATGTCAACGACGCCTTTGGCACTGCCCACCGTGCTCATGCTTCAACCGCTGTGGTCGCTAAGTTTCTCCCTGCTTATGCAGGATTTCTTATGGAAAAAGAGCTTCAGGTGCTGGGTGAGAAGCTCAATAATCCTGACCGGCCATTCTTGGCCATCCTGGGTGGAGCAAAAGTCTCAAGCAAAATTGGTGTTATCCGGAAACTACTTGAGAAAGTCGACATCCTGCTTATAGGCGGAGGCATGTCCTATACTTTCATCAAAGCCATGGGTTATGAAGTGGGTACCTCTCTCCTTGAAGAGTCCATGATTGAAGAAGCCAGGAAAATCATGGATAAGGCAAAAGAGCTGAAGGTAACCTTTGAACTTCCTGAGGATTTTGTGGTTGCCCCGGAAGGCAAAGAAGGGGTGCCTACTCAAGTGGTAAAATGGAATCAAATTCCCCCTGACATGGGTGGCTTTGATATTGGTCCTGAAACCGTAGAAAAGTTCGGACGCTTCATAGCAGGAGCAAAAACCATTTTCTGGAATGGACCGCTGGGGCTCTTTGAAGTGGATGCATTTGCTAAAGGAACCATCGAAATTGCCAAAAAGGTAGCTGCAAGCGGTGCAGTTACCATTGTTGGTGGTGGAGACACCATCGCAGCAATTAAGAAAGCAGGGGTTGAGGATAAAATCACCCATATTTCAACTGGAGGAGGGGCATCACTGGAGTTTGTTGAGGGCAAAAAGCTCCCCGGAGTGGAGGCGCTTCTTGATAAGTAGTTATTCTGATTTGTTGGCTACGCACTGGCAGAGATGGGTAATCTTCTGCCAGTGCGTTCCTGGCCAGTATACCCTCTGACAGGAAGGGCATTGGGTAAACTTATCGAAACTTTGATATACAAAAAGAGGAATGTGCTTTTTAGCCTGGTCACGGCTGATTGGCACCAGCACTTCGTTGCAGTGGGGACAGCGTGATTCGTCGAGCCTGGGAGACAATCTAAAACGTTCAAAAACCTCTTGAAGTTGTTCCTGAAGAGAAAGAGATTCAATAAGACACACCAGGTTTGGTTCCAGACGCTGCATCTCGCGGTCCCGAGTAAGAATGAATCTTTTCTCAAAGCGGGCAAGAGCTATTATTTTCTGATCAGAAAGATAGCGTACATAAAGAGTATCGTAACCGCTAATCCTTAGCCATCGCGCCAGCTTACCCAGCATGCAGTCAACGATAAATTTAACCATGGCAGAATTATTATACCCCTTTTGGAGGGATGGGAGGTTTTAGAATGCCGGAAGTTGGGCCTCCGTACTTTTTGGGAATTGTGGTTGGTACCCAGGGGCTACAGAGTGGAATTTTTGACCTGCGTGGCAACGTGGTGGCTATGTCCTTTTATTCCTATCCAGAGTATCACCCTCGACCTGGCTGGGCTGAACAGGACCCTCTCGACTGGTGGAAGGCAGCTCAAGACACAGTAAGGCGTTGCATTTTTGAGGGGGAAGTGCGCCCTGAGGATATTGCAGCCATCTCGGTTAGTGCCGTTTCCTGCACCGTCCTGCCAGTGGACCGCTTCGGTAACCCCAAGTATCGGGCTATCATGTGGATGGATGTCAGAGCTTTTGAGCAGGCAGAAAGGATTAACGCTACCCAAAACCCCATCTTACGTTATGCTGGGGGTCATGAATCCCCAGAATGGATGATTCCCAAAGCACTGTGGATTAAGGAGAACCTGCCTGAAGTTTTCGCCAACGCAGACCTGATTGTAGAGTGCCAGAACTGGATGGTTTTCAAATTAACCAATCGCTGGGTTACTTCACTCAACAACGCAATTTGCAAGTGGAACTACTGCCCTACTGAGGGTGGTTGGCCAGTTTCCCTTTTAAGAGAACTACGATTTGAAGAAATTCTGGATAAGTGGCCCCGCGAACTCCTTGCAGTTGGGCAGCCAGTCGGAGAGCTTACTAAGCACGCCGCGTACGAACTGGGTCTTACACCCGGCATTCCAGTTATCCAAGGCGGTATCGATGCTTACGCCGCAATGGTAGGCCTTGACGTAGTGCATCCCCAGCGGCTGGCTCTGGTTATCGGGCCTTCTACCTGCCACATGGCTGTTTCCGAACACCCGATTTTCAGCTCTGGTATCTGGGGACCGTATTACGAAGCAGTAGTCCCCGGTCTGTGGATTCTTGAAGGTGGTCAAAGCTCCACCGGTTCGATCATCAAATGGTTTGGAGAAAACTTTGCGCCTGAAGAGTGCCGTGAAGCCTGTGAAGTTGGAGAAGACCTCTTTGTAGCACTGGACAGAATTGCCGCCCAAGTAAACCCCGGCGCTGATGGTTTAATCGTGATTGATTACTTTCAGGGCAACCGAAGCCCCTACCAGGACCCGCTGGCCAGGGGAGCCATATGGGGGTTGTCTTTGAGCCACACTAAAGCCCACATCCTGAGGGCGGTTTACGAAGGTACGGCTTTTGGTACCTATCACATCCTGGAAACTCTGGCCAGAGACGGCTTTGAAGTTCAAGAGGTCTATGCCAGTGGAAGCGGAGCAAAAAGCAAGCTCTGGCTCCAAATTCACGCTGACGTAACCAACATACCCATTTATCTGACCACTGTTGAGGAAACCAGCGTTCTGGGCACCGCGATTTTTGCCGCTTATGGGAGTGGCTTTTTTGAAAGCATTGCCGATGCCACCTTAAGGATGGTCAAAGTCTCTGGGCAGATTTATCCCAACCAGAATCACCATGAGATTTACCGTTTTTACTATGATAAATATGTCCGTAGCTATTTTGCTTTGCGGGATTTGATGCACGAGGTTTCAAGCAAAGAAGGAGGGAAACGGTTTTCTACCTGAGGGGGGTATCCGGGGGATACCCCCCTCCTGGTTCAGTGCTTAAAGTGCCGTATCCCAGTAAACACCATGGATATTCCCAGCCGATTGCAAGCCTCGATTGACTCCTGATCTCGTATAGAACCGCCGGGCTGAATGATAGCCGTTACACCGTATTTTGCTGCTTCCTCCACCACGTCTTTGAAAGGAAAGAAAGCGTCGGAAGCAAGAACCGAACCTTGAGTCTGATTCTGGGCTTTAATCACGGCTATTTTTAAAGCATCAATACGGCTCATTTGTCCTGCTCCGATGCCTACCGTCTGCTTGTTTTTAGCCAGGACGATAGCGTTGGACTTCACAAACTTGGCCACTTTCCAGGCAAAATAGAGGTCTTCCCACTCCTTTTCGGTGGGCTGTTTCTGAGTGACTATCTGAATTTTTTCTTTTTCAAGATCTATAGCATCAACGTCCTGAATCAGCAATCCACCATCGACCTTCTTTATGTCAAAAGAGGCGCTCTCGGCCAGAGGTGCTCTAAGGATACGGAGGTTTTTCCTGCTGGTCAAAATCTCGAGCGCTTCTGGTTCGAAATCCGGTGCAATAACCACTTCCAGGAACAGTTTTTCAAAAACCTGGACGCTTTCTGGAGTTACCTTTCTGTTGAAGGCCACTATACCACCGAAAGCCGAAACTGGGTCTCCTGCCAGGGCCTTTCTGGCTGCCGCAGCAAGGTCTGGGTCGGAAGCCACCCCGCAGGGATTGTTGTGCTTCACAATCACTACCGCAGGGTCCTGAAACTCCCGCACCAGAGCGAAGGCAGCCTGAGTATCGTAGAGGTTGTTAAAGGAAAGTTCTTTCCCGCCCAGTTGTTCCAAATGGTTCATAAAACCAGAAGTGTCAAAAGAGAGATCCTGATAAAAAGCTGCCTTCTGGTGGGGATTTTCACCGTACCGAAGGTCTGCTTTCTTGGTCAAAAAGATATTCACATACTCGGGAAATTCGGCCTCTTCTTTCTGGGATAATTTGCTGAGGTAATTTGCAATCTGGCTGTCGTAAAGAGCAGTTCTGGAAAAGGCTTTTATAGCCCACTCGAGGGCCTTATCTTCACTGACCGCCCCGCCGTTTTTCTTCATTTCCTCTATCAGTTCCGGATACTGGTTTGGTGAAGAAACAGTGACCACATAGCGATGATTTTTGGCTGCTGCCCGCAGTAGGGTAACTCCCCCAATATCGATTTCTTCAACCACCTTTTCCAGATCTTTTTCCTGAGAGGCAATCATTTTTTCGAAAGGATACAGATTACAAACCACCAGATCTATGGGCTGAATGTTATGCTTTTGAAGGTCTTCTACATCCTGAGGAAGCTCTCTCCGAGCCAGAATACCGCCTTCAACCGCTGGATGCAGCGTTTTTACCCTTCCTCCCAGGATTTCCGGAAAGCCAGTTATTTCGGAAACCTCTTTTACTGGAATTCCCATCTCACTGATAAACCTTGCCGTACCACCAGTAGCTATAAGCGTTACCCCCTGGTTGTACAAAAAGGCAACCAATTCTTGAAGACCACTCTTGTCAGAGACGCTCAACAGGGCTGTTTTTATGCGGATCACCGTTTTACCTCCTTTGAGGGATGGTTTTTGCAACATTGAAATTGTAAAATAAAGAAGCTTTCTTGAAAAGGTTAGTGGAGTGAAACAGGGCAGGAAAGGAGATAAACCAAAATGGTAAAACCGAGAATCCTGGTGGTAGGCAGTATGAACATGGATATGGTCCTTGAAATTGAGAGGATGCCTGCTGCTGGAGAAAATCTTTTCGTAAGAAAGTTTTCCATGCATCCAGGGGGAAAGGGCAATAACCAGGCCATTGCTTGTTCGAGATTGGGTGGCATAGTGCGCATGGTGGGGAAGGTAGGCAACGATGACTTTGGGGAGCGGTTATTGCTTAACCTGGAACAGGAAAATGTGGATTACTGCTTTGTTTTCAGAGAAGAGTTGGTGCATACCGGTTTGGCTTTCATTTTTGTGGAGGAAAATGGGGAAAATCGCATACTGGTTGCTCCTGGAGCCAATATGGCACTGAGTTGCGAGGACCTGGAACGTACAACCCACCTTTTTAAGAGTTCTGATTTCTTACTCCTGCAGCTTGAAGTTCCCCTTGAGGTGGTGAAAAGGGCTATCGAGATAGCCCATGAAATTGGCTTGCGAATAATCCTTAACCCTGCCCCTGCCCGGCCTTTCCCACTTGAGATACTGGGACCTCGGGATATCATCACTCCCAATAAATACGAAGCCGAAGTGCTGAGTGGAGTAAAAATTGAAGTAATTCAAGACGCTATACGAGCTATTAAACTCCTTGACGAACGATGTCCCTCCTGGAAGGTGATCACCCTGGGGGAAATGGGAGCCGTTGCCAGTTACCAGAAAGACAGCTTCATCTATCTACATCCCAGAAAGGTAGAGGTCAAGGATACCACTGCCGCTGGCGATGCCTTCAATGCAGGGCTGGTGGTGGGAATTGCCCAGGGCAAAGAATGGATTGAAGCATTGCTACTTGCTAACAATGCTGGTGCCATTGCCTGTACCAAGATAGGAGCCCAGAGTGCACTACCTTATTTACGAGACATTGAGCGTTTCGTGAGCAAGAACGGAAGAGGTGAGTTTGAAATTGTTAACCTTTGATATGTCCTGGGGGGAGCAGGGAGACATTGTCTTACGGCTTTTTGCAGCCTTCTTAGCTGGAAGCCTAATTGGCTTCCAGAGGGAACGAGCGGAAAAGCCAGCAGGCCTGAGGACCCACATCCTGGTTTCGGTAGGATCCTGCGTGATGACCCTGGTTTCGCTTCTGGGTTTTACGCGCTTTGGCTCTGATCCTGCTCGCATAACTGCCCAGATTGTAAGTGGAGTGGGCTTTCTGGGAGCAGGAACGATTTTTCGCTATGGCTGGGGGGTAACTGGCCTGACCACCGCTGCCAGCCTTTGGGCAACCTGTGGCATAGGCATTGCTTTTGGCTCTGGACTGTACTTTCTGGGCTTTACAGGTACTGGGTTTGTGATCTTTACCCTGGCTGCCCTCCGTTATCTGGAAAGCTTCCGAAAAGGGATAACCTACCTTTCCATGCGTCTTTTAGACCGTCCAGGTTCCCTGGGGGCGGTAGCCTCACTACTTGGCAAACTCGGGGTGGACATCAAAAACGTGGAACTCAAAAAGGGAGAAGAAAAAGATTTGGTGACCTGTATTATGGGAGTGCATATCCCACCCCACTTCGCGGTTGAACAAATGGTGGAGTCATTGCAGGAGCTCGAAGTGGTGAGAAGGATTGAGGTGCGTTGATTGAAAAAGGGGAAAGTGTGCAATACAATATATAAATCCCATTCTGGCGAGTGAGAGAAGATGCAAAAAGTACGTGCGCCTAAAGGAACCAAAGACATTCTGGGTGAAGAAATCCGTATCTGGCATTTTCTGGAAGAAACGGTTCGTGAAACTGCCCGTTGTTTCAGCTATCAGGAGATTCGGACTCCAGTGTTCGAACATACCGAGCTTTTCCAGAGAAGCGTTGGCGAAGCAACCGACATAGTGCAGAAGGAGATGTATACCTTTCTCGATAAGTCTGGCCGAAGTCTCACCCTGAGACCCGAGGGTACTGCAGCAGTAGTGCGGGCCTATGTTGAACACGGTTTTCACGTGAAAAAACCCCGGGTCAAGTGGTACTACCTGGGGCCCATGTTCCGTTATGAACGGCCTCAGGCGGGAAGAATGCGGCAGTTCCATCAGTTTGGTTTCGAAGCCATTGGTTTTGCCGGCCCCGGTGCGGACTTAGAAATTATACTGATTGCCTGGTTCATTTGTCAGCGTTTAGGTTTACCCCAGCTTTCTTTGGAAATAAACAGCCTGGGATGCCCTGAATGTAAAGGAAAATACCTTGACGAACTGATAAAGTTTTTGCAAGAGCATAGTCAGGAGCTCTGCGTTACCTGCAGGGAGCGCGCACAACGCAACCCTTTGAGAGTGCTCGACTGTAAAAACGAAGGTTGCCAGAGGGTTTTTTCCAATCCTGATTTTCCAGTTATCCAGAATTTTCTCTGCGAGAAATGTGCGGAACACCAACGAAGAGTTGAGGAAGGGTTGAGAAAGCTCCAAGTGCCCTTTCAGGTGAACCCCCGATTGGTGAGGGGTCTTGACTACTACACACGCACTGCCTTTGAAGTGAAAAGTGGTGAATTGGGTGCTCAGAACGCAGTGATGGGTGGTGGTCGCTATGACGGCCTTGCTGATTTCCTGGGAGTAAAGGGTGTAGCTGGTGTGGGCTTTGCAGCAGGTATGGAGCGGTTAGTTCTTTTGTTATCGGATAAAAAAAGCGTGTTTGAGGAAAAAGGTCCCCTGGTTTATCTGGCTCCGCTTTCTCCTTCAGCAGAGTCCCAATGCTTACGGCTTGCCCTGAAGCTTGCCGACTTGCACGTTCCCTTTTACCTTGGTGAAGCAGAGCGCAGTCTCAGGGCTCAGCTCAAGGAGGCCCAGAATGCGGGAATCCGTTTTGTGGTTCTTTTGGGCGAAGATGAGGAACAACGTGGAATCTTTTCCCTGAAAGACCTGGACCGGGGAATCCAAGAGGGATATTCTGAAGAAGAGCTTTTAAGCTTTCTGGAGAGGGAGAGAAGAAAATGTTGCGTACACACACCTGTGGAGAGCTGAGAAAAGAAGATATTGGAAAAGAAGTTGTTCTCTGTGGCTGGGTTAGTAGATTACGCCATCACGGTGGAATTGTCTTTATTGACTTGAGAGATCGCTATGGGCTGACTCAACTGGTGGTGAACTCCCAAGACCCTGCTTATGAACAGGCCGAAGAGCTCCGGATTGAGTACGTTGTTCGAGCTTTTGGAGTAGTCAGAGCAAGACCTGAAGGAATGGTTAATCCCAACCTTCCTACCGGCGAGATAGAGGTAGCAGTTAATCGGCTGGAAATCCTTTCTCAATCTCAGCTTCCCCCTTTTGAAATAGAAAGCCGCAAGGAAGTTGACGAAGCTTTGCGCCTGCGCTATCGATATCTTGACCTGCGCAAAACTAAAATGCAACGGAATCTTTTGCTCCGACATCGTGCTGCCTGGGCAACCCGTAATTTTTTGAGCTCCGAAGGTTTTGTAGAGGTGGAAACTCCCTTCCTCACCCGGAGCACTCCGGAAGGAGCCCGCGACTTTCTGGTGCCCAGCCGCTTGAACCCCGGTAATTTCTACGCTCTTCCTCAATCTCCGCAGCTCTTTAAACAGCTCCTGATGGTTGCCGGCATGGACCGCTACTTTCAAATTGTGCGCTGCTTCAGGGACGAAGACCTGAGGGCCGATCGCCAGCCCGAGTTCACCCAGATAGATCTTGAAATGTCTTTCGTAGATCGAGAAGATGTACTCTCGGTGGTAGAACGATTGATGGTAGAGCTTTTCTCCCAAACGCTTGGTGTATCGCTTTCCATTCCTTTTCCCCGACTGAGCTGGGAAGAAGCCATGGCAAAATATGGCTCTGATAAACCAGATTTGCGCATTCCATTGTGTATTGACAACCTGAATGATCTCTTTCAGGAAGAAGAACTTCCCGGTCAAAAAGAGGATAATGCAGATAACTTCTTAGTGGCAGGGATATTTTTCGAATCCTGGCAGCAGTTTTCGCGCAGGTTAGCTGATGATTTTTCAGAGAGAGCCCGGGAGAGAAAAATCCACTTCAGCTTTTTCCGAAAAACCCCTGAAGGAGTCAGCTCACCACTTAAAAAGAAACTTTCTCCTTTCTGTTCTGAAAAGATAGAGCAGCGTTTCTGCTTTGGAGAAAATTCGGTTTTGCTTCTTGCCTGGGGCAACAGGGAAAGGGTCCTGGAATTTTTGGGAGAAATCAGGGTAGAAGTGGGACGCCAACTGTTCCCGGTGTCGGAGAAGGAATTTTCTTTCCTCTGGGTGGTGGATTTTCCGCTCTTTTTCTGGAACGAAGAGGAGAAGCGCTGGGACTCCAGTCACCACCCCTTTACTTCTCCTTTCGATGAGGATATACCACTCCTTGACGTTGATCCTGCCCGGGTTCGTGCCAAGTCCTACGACCTGGTCCTCAACGGCTACGAGATTGCTTCAGGAAGCATCCGGATTCACCGGCGGGATCTTCAGGAAAAAATTTTCAGGTTGCTCAACATTGGGGAAGAGGAAGCTAAACTAAAATTTGGCTTTTTGCTGGAAGCCTTTCAGTATGGATGCCCTCCTCATGGGGGGATTGCCGTGGGTTTCGATCGACTGGTTATGCTTTTGTGCGGAGAAAAATCCATCCGAGAGGTTATTGCTTTTCCCAAAACCCAGAAAGGAGTGTGTCTGCTTACCGACTCTCCGGCACCGGTTTCTGAAGAACAGCTGGAGGTGCTGGGGATTACTTTGCGGGATACTTGCAATTTGAAAAGAGGTTAGTATTGTGCTATTATTTAGGTGTGAAGTAAACGGATTTGGCCCTGCTTTGCAGGTGATGCCAAAAGAGGCTTTGACCCAACATCCTTGTCTTGGGAGCTTATCTTCGGGTAAACCGTGGTTTGCCCGAGGGGCACCCACTTTTTTGAGGGCGAGGATCAAAGCAGTTGGCACACCGCAAAAGCGGGGCCATAATTTGTGATAGAGGGAAATCGGAGGAAGGAGAGTGTGTGGTGTGAGTGAAGAAAAAAGTATGGACCTTTTTAACGAGAACCTCGAGAATGTCCGCCCCATTAAAGTAGGTGAAATCCTCAAGGGCAAAGTCATCAAAAAAGGAGAAGAAGGCTATTTCGTTAACATAAATTACAAAGCTGAGGGGATTCTTCCTTTTTCTGAAAAAGCCCTGGGAAGAAGCGGTGAAGTCAAGCACGAATTGCAAGAAGGAGAAGAAATATGGGTTATGGTAAACCGCATTGATGAACAGGGCTATGTCTGGCTTTCCCGGGAACGTGCCCGCTACCAGGGTGCCTGGTTTGATATAGAGGAAAGTGTGCGTGAACAAAAACCCCTCCAGGCCAAAGTGGTGCGCAAAGTCAAGGGAGGGCTCATTGTTGACATTGGTATCAATGCTTTTCTTCCCGCCTCCTGCATTGACGTCGTCCCGCAGAAAAATCTGGATGAGTGGATAGGCAAAACTCTGGAAGTGAGGGTAATTGAAGCGGATCGCAAAGCCAGGAATGTAGTGGTTTCTCGTCGCATAATCCTTGAAGAAGAGGAGCGACGGAGAAAGCAGGCCCTTATAGACTCCCTTGAAGTTGGACAAGTGCGTAAGGGTGTGGTAAAGAACATCACCAGTTTCGGTGCTTTTGTGGACCTGGGAGGTCTGGATGGTTTGCTGCACGTTTCGGAACTTTCCTGGGGGAGAGTGAACAAAGTTGAAGATGTGCTCCAGAAGGGCGATGAAGTAGAAGTCAAAGTTATTGCCTGGAACCCTGAAAAAGAGGAAGTCTCCCTGAGCTTGAAAAGGTTAACTCCGGACCCCTGGGATAGCATCACTGAACGGATAAGCCCTGGAGATATTGTGAAAGGCAAAGTGGTTTCCATGCGTGATTTCGGCGTCTTTGTGGAAGTCGAAGAGGGAATAGAGGGTCTGATTCATGTTTCAGACCTCTCCTGGAGTTACGTACGTCACCCTCGAGAAGTGGTCAAGGTGGGCGATGTCGTCGAAGCACGAGTGCTGGAGATTGACCCTGAAAACCGCAAGCTTTCCCTGGGCTTGAAACAAGTTTTCCCGGACCCCTGGGAAAACATTGATGAAAAATGTCCCCTGGGAAGCACGGTAAAGGTTCGGGTTACCAAAATCACGCCCAGGCGTGCCCTGGTTGAAGTTGAGGAAGGCATTGAGGGTCACATTCCACTGGAAGAACTCTCCTGGAAGAGAATCACCAGAGTTAACGAGGTTGTCAGGAGAAACCAACTGGTAGAGGCGAAAGTCATCGATGTGGACCGGGAGTCAAGGCGGGTTACCTTTAGCATCAAGCAACTGCGCCCCAATCCCTGGGAGGAAGTGGCCCGTAGATGGAAGGTCGGCGACATGGTAGAAGGGAAAATTCAGCGCTTGATGGGATTTGGTGCTTTTGTTGAGCTTGCCCCCGAGGTTGAAGCGTTATTGCCTCTCTCTGAAATTGATTGGGAACCGGTAAAACACCCAGGTCAGGTCTTAAAGAAAAACCAGAGCCTCCAGCTCAAGATCATAGAGTTTGTCCCCGAGGAGCAAAGAATCGTGGTTAGCCGTAAGGCCCTGCTTCCCGACCCCTGGGAAAGGGTAAAAAGCAGGTATCCGGTAGGAAGCATCCACGATGGCAAAGTAGTAAGACTGGTTGATTTTGGCGCCTTTGTGGAACTGGAAGAAGGATGGGACGGTCTGGTCCACATCTCCGAAATTTCTGAAGAACGCATTTCTTCCCCAGCCGAAGTGCTTTCGGTCGGTGAAAACGTTCGGGTGAAGGTTATCAAGCTGGACGACCAGGAACGCAAAATCGGGTTGAGCATTAAGCAAGCCCAGAAAGAAGAAATGCTGACCAGCAAAGAGGAAACCTCTGCCCAGGATGGAAGAGTGACCCTGGGAGATGTTATTGGAGAAAAGCTGAGCTCTATCCTCAACAACCTTCGTAAATGATGCTGGATAAGGAACGTTCTTCGCTTTTTAAGCTTTTTAGTTCGGTCAAGGAAGAACTGAAGAACGTAGCTTCCTCTTTCGAAAAAGTGGTAGTTGCTTTTTCGGGGGGCGTAGACAGTACACTCGCCCTGTTCATTGCTATCTGTGCGCTGGGCAGAGAAAAGGTTATTGCTTGCACCGTAGACTGGGGTAAGTACTTACCCTCCCAGGCAAGAAGGAATGTGGAAGCGTTGGTTCGCGAATTTGGAGTAAAGCAGGTATGGATTGACGGAGAAAAAGATATTGTCTCTGTGGCCCGGGGAGGTCCTGCTTGTAACCGCTGTACCCGTAAAGCCAAGTTGGGCAAAATAAGGGCTCATTTTGGTGAAAAAGTGCTTATCGTGGGAGGGTTTAACCGCAGCGACAGCTGGGGTATGCGGGGAATCAAGTTTTTTAACGGCACCTTTTCGCCGCTTTTTCAGTTTGACAAGACAACGATCCTGAAACTTGCTCATTTTCTGGAAATTCCAATTCTGCGCATTGGAGAAAACGAGCAGCGAGAAGGCTGCTTTCTGAAACACCTTTTAAAACCCTTGGCTTCGGACTTCCATGGTAGCGCTGTGGCCAAGAGTAATGCCTACCTTTTGAACACCCTGGAGCGCTCAAACTTTCATGCCCGAATAGCCAACGTCAAAATCATCGGCACCCTTCGCAAAAACATCGCTCTGGTGAACCTTTCACCCTCTCCACCCCCCACCCTGCGAAAAACACTGGATGCAAACCTGCGGGCAATTTCGGAAGTTGATGAAATTTTCTGGGTGGAAAAACCACTCACTCTGGTAGCCAGAGCAAATCCTGGCCAGTATAATAACGCTGAGGCTCTCTACTGGATAGAGCGGGGGAAACTGCAACCAGACTTTGTGGTTCCCATAACAGTGCGATGGTTACCATCCACCAATCGGCGCTTGAACACTTTTCAGGTTGTGGACTTCGAAGAAAGGCGGTCGAGCTATGAACAGCAACCAACTGAGGCAGCTGTTTCTATCCTTCTTTGAAGAAAAAGGACACCGGGTCCTTCCCAGTGCTTCCCTGATACCAGATGATCCTACTCTCCTTTTGACCATAGCGGGTATGGTTCCCTTCAAACCTTTCTTCCTGGGTAAAAAAGAGCCCCTGTATCCGCGCGTGTGCACGGTCCAAAAGTGTGTACGGGTGAGCGACCTGGACAAGGTGGGCTTTACCAGGCGCCATCATACTTTTTTTGAAATGTTGGGCAACTTCTCCTTCGGAGATTACTTTAAAAAAGAAGCCTGCATCTTTGCCTGGGAGTTCCTGGTGCACAGGCTGAAGCTGTCTGAAGAGAAACTCTGGGTTTCGGTTCACGAAAAAGACGAAGAAGCTTTTCACATCTGGAAGGACGTGGTGGGGGTACCTGAAGAGAAAATCGTCCTTCTGGGGGATGAGGACAATTTCTGGGCCTCTGGTCCCGTGGGTCCCTGCGGTTACTGTTCAGAAATCTATTTTGACTTTGGAGAGAGGCTTTCCTGTGGGAAGCCAGAGTGTAAACCCGGCTGCGATTGTGACCGCTATCTTGAGGTCTGGAATCTGGTATTTATGGAATTTGACCGACAGAGCGATGGCAGCTTGCGTGAGCTCCCGCGCAAAAACATTGACACCGGAATGGGGCTGGAGCGCATTGCCTCGGTGGTGCAGGGAGTAGACAGCAATTTCGAAACCGATCTTTTCCTACCCATCATCGAAGAGCTCAAGAAGCGGAGCGGACTTGATTACCATTCTTCTACTCTTCCTTTTTTTAGAGTAGTTGCTGACCATGTGCGGGCAGTTACTTTCTTGATTGCCGACGGAATTTTTCCTTCCAACGAAGGCAGAGGCTATGTCCTGCGCAGGTTGATTCGCAGAGCCTATCGCTATGGCAGGAAGTTGGGACTTGAGAAGCCTTTCCTGTATGAACTGGTCTTCAAAGTTATTGAAATAATGAAGGATTTTTACCCAGAGCTCGTTGATAAATCACGCCTGATTTCTCAGGTAGTTTTTCAGGAAGAAGAAAAGTTCGACCTTACTCTGAAGTCAGGGCTTTCTCTGCTGGAAGAGATGGTGAGCAAAGCCAGAAAAGAAGGGCTGAAAACAGTTTCAGGTAGGGAAATATTCAAGCTTTACGACACCTATGGTTTTCCAGCCGATGTGGCTCGGGAAGTGCTTCAGGAAGAGGGCCTGGACTATTCTGATGAAGAGTTCAAGCAGGAAATGGAAGCCCAGCGCCTGCGGGGCAAAAAGGCTTTCCAAGAAAAAGAACAGGCACTCAGGGATTACAAAGCCCTTGAAGAGGCGCTTGGTTCATTCAAAAGCGAGTTCACAGGCTATGATAGCCTGGAAGGGGAGAGCAAAATTCTGGTTTTGTTGAGCAAAGAAGGCTTCTGTGACCAGGCTGCACAAGGAGAAGAGGTTTTTCTGGTCCTGGAACGGACTCCCTTTTACCCGGAAAAAGGTGGTCAAGAATGGGATACCGGCTTTATCATTGCCCCACAGGGGTTGGCAAGGATAAATAGGGTTTTCTTGGTGGGGGAGTCCTGCATTGTCCATCAAGGACGGGTGGAACGAGGCAGGCTGCAAGCGGGCGAGGTGGTGGTTGCCCGGGTTGATTCCCGAAGAAGGAGAATGCTGGCTATTCATCACACCTGCACCCATCTGCTTCACCGGGCGCTGCGCAATCTGCTTGGAGAACAGGTTAAACAGGCTGGTTCCTGGGTAGGTGAGCAGGGGTTGAGGTTTGACTTTGCCCATTTTGCTCCCCTCACTGAGGAGGAAATCAAAGCGGTGGAAGCAGAAGTCAACGCAAAAATTTTTGAAGACCTGCCAGTTGTGGTGAGCTATACCACCCTGGAGGAGGCCCGCCGGAGTGGAGTGATTGCTCTTTTTGACGAGAAATACCAGAAAGAGGTACGGGTAGTGCGGGTTTTGGGGTACTCTGCAGAACTGTGCGGAGGAACACATCTTACTCGAACTGCTCAAGCTGGCCTTTTTCGAATAATTTCTGAAGGAAGCATAGGTTCTGGCATACGCCGTATAGAAGCTGTAGCTGGTCCACTGGCTCTGGAAAGGTTCCAAAAAGACGCACAATTGGTAAAATCGCTTAAAGAAGCGGTTGAAATCGATGAATCGCAACTTCTTGATAAAGTGCAGGGGTTACTCGAAGAGAATAAGCAGCTTAAAAAGGAGTTAACTCAGTTTAAAAGACAGGCAACAGTGGACCTCGTTCGCCAGAAAATCCTGGAAAGCAAGGAACGGGTATTTTCCCATCTCTTTAGCGACGCCTCCTTGGATATCGAAACTCTGCGTCCAGTTTTTGATGAATTACGAGACCAGCCTCTTTCCCGGGTGGTTGTTTTGGGGATGGAAAAAGAGGGTCGAGTTCAGGGTCTGGTGGGCACCACCGGACAATTAGTAAGGAATCTGGACCTTAAAAAGCTGGTCAAAGAAGCCCTCAAGGTTTCCGGGGGTGGGGGAGGAGGTCGACCTCACCTGGTCCAGTTTGGGGGTGTACCCCGGGACAAATGGGCAGCGTTCGTGGAGGAACTGTGCAGGCTGGTAAACAGAGAATCCCCAGAATAATGGCTATCGACTGGGGAACCAGGCACCTGGGCCTGGCTTTCAATCGGGGCAGCAACTTTGCTTTTTCAGGGGGAGTCTTGGCTGGAGGCACTCTCCAGGAGACGGTCTCCAGAGTACTTGAGCAAGCCCGAAAAAACCAAATTGAGCTTATCGTGGTGGGTTTTCCGCTGCGGCTGGGAGGAGAGGAAAAGCGGGAGGCCAACCTGGTGAGAAAGTTCCTGGAAAAGCTAAAGAAAGAGTTTTCCGGAGAAGTGGTTCTCCTCGATGAGCGTCTCACCACCAAAGAAGCAGAACGTAGGCTACTCGAAGCGGATCTTTCCCGTAGTCGGAGAAAAAAAATCATTGACCAGCTTGCAGCGGTTATCCTGCTTGAAACCTACCTTAAACGCTATGAAGTCAAAAACCGTTCTTGAGCTCTCCCTTTTGTGGATAATATGTGTTCTGGTCTATCTTTGGTTTTACGCTGACTTTTCCGAAGGGGAAAGTTTTAAAGAGGTGCTGATTCCCAAAGGGCTGTCGGTGAGGGAAATAGCGCTTCTTTTGAAAGACGAAGCAATCATTCGAAATCCCTGGCCTTTCCAGGTCATGGCTGGTTTGGTTGCTCCCCGGGGACTGCGTGCTGGGAGTTACCTCCTAAAACGAGGAATGCCCCCTGCACAACTCGTGGAAATACTTACCAGGGGTGAACAGCTCCTCGTTAAGGTTACCTTTCCAGAAGGCTTCACTTCTCAGCAAATGGCCCAGGTGCTGGAAGAAAAGGGGATTTGCTCCAAGGAAGAATACCTCTCTCTGGTTGATAATCCTACCCTTTTTGATCGGGAGTGGTTGAAAGGACTCTCTTCCTTAGAAGGTTTTCTTTTTCCAGATACCTATTTTTTCTCAGTGCCCGCTTCCCCTCATCAGGTCATCGAAGCACAGCTTGAGCGCTTTGAAGAAACTTTCCTGAGAGAACATTACTGGAAGAGCGAGGCCCCGCTTCCTTTGCAGGGCCTGGTTATCCTGGCCTCACTGGTAGAGCGGGAAGCCAAAGCTGCTGAAGACCGTCCCCTGATTGCTTCTGTATTCCTGAACCGCCTGCAAGCCGGCATGAAGCTGCAATCCTGTGCCTCTGTAGTTTATGCTCTGTATAGGGAAAAGGGGGTCTGGGTTGACCATCTAACGCTTGAAGATTTAAAAATCAATTCTCCCTTTAATACTTATCTTTCCAAGGGGCTTCCTCCCCAACCTATTTGCAATCCGGGTCTTGCTTCTTTGCTTGCAGTACTTTATCCTGAAAAAAGCGACTACCTTTACTTTGTGCTCGGTGAGGATGGTCGGCACCGTTTTTCTCGTACTTACAGGGAACACCTTGAAAACCGGGAGCAGGTTACCCCATGAAGTCTCTGTTTCGCAGATGGCTGCCGGACCTTTACGTAAGAAAACTTTCTGATATTCCTCTTGATGCACTGCGCAAAAGAGGAATAAAAGGTTTTATTCTGGACCTTGACAACACCCTGGTGGCCTGGAATGGATACCAGCTTTCTCCAGATACCGTTTCCTGGATGCAACGGGTTAAAAACCTGGGCTTTCAAGTGTACATTGTTTCCAACGCTCTACCGCGGCGAGTCCGCTACTTTTCTGAAAAGCTTGAGGTTCCGGGAATCCATTCTGCACGCAAGCCACGCCGTCGTGGATTTCGGGAAGCGCTCAAAGCTATGGGCCTGGAACGCTCAGAAGTGGCAGTAGTAGGGGACCAGGTGTTCACTGATGTGTGGGGCGGGAATCGGATGGGTCTTTTTACCATCCTGGTCATTCCGCTCAACAAAAAGGAATTTCTTTTGACCCGCCTGGTCCGCAAAATAGAGAGATGGTTACTCAAAAAGCACTGGAGGAAAGCATAGTGCCATGCGGATAACGTCAGAATTTTCACTGCTTGCGCTCCTGGGACATCCTGTCCAGCATTCCCTTTCTCCTCTTTTTCAAAACGCTGCGCTCCAGAAACTGGGACTTCCCTATGTGTACCTTGCTTTCGATGTTGCTCCCGATGATTTAAAAGATGCGCTCTATGGCTTGAAAGCGCTGGGATTCAGGGGTGCCAATCTCACCGTGCCCCATAAGGAACTGGCAGTGAATTTTATGGATAGCCTGCATGAGCATGCTGCGTTGCTGGAAGCAGTGAACACCGTGGTAAACGAAAACGGAAAGTTGGTCGGCTATAATACTGATGTAATAGGTTTTATGAAAGCCCTGCACAAAAATGGGGCACAGCTTGAAGGCAGAGAGGTACTTCTCTTGGGAGCCGGAGGGGCAGCCCGAGCAGTGGCCTGTGCACTGAATGAAGTAAAGGTTACCAGAATATGGGTTGCTAACCGTAGCTGGGAAAGAGCCAGGCTTTTTCTGGAGTGGTCTCGCAAAGCTCTCACCTGTCCGGTGGAGAGTCTAAGCTGGACAAGCCTTTTTGAACAACCAGATAAAGAACCAACCTTCAGGGAGATTTATGCTATAATCAACGCAACGGCACTGGGCTTAAAAGGTGAGGAGATACCCCTTCCCTGGGGATATCTTTCAGGCCTTCACTGGGTTATAGACCTTGTCTATGGCAAGAAAGGAACGCCGCTTGTGAAAAAGGCAGAGGAGAAAAACATCAGGAACTTTGACGGAAGGGATATGCTGATTTTTCAGGGAGCGGAAAGCTTCCGATTGTTTACTGGGCACCAGGCCCCGCTTGATGTGATGTTCGGGGCACTCGAAAGCTAAATGCCGAAGGGGGTTTCTGTTTGGCTACCAATCACACACAGCTTCCTTCCCTGAATTCGCGAAAACTGGGTGAAATACTGGTTGAGCGGGGCAAGATAACCCCTCAGGAGTTGCAGGAAGCACTAACAATTCAGAAGGAAACCGGCGAAAAGCTGGGTGAAATTCTCCTCAGAAAAGGCCTGGTTACGGAACGAGACCTTTTTGACGCCCTTGCCCAGCAACTGGGAGCTCCCTACGTGGACCTCAGCAATTACCTGATTGACCCCAAGGTGGTCGCCCTGCTTCCCGAAAAGTTCTGCCGCCAGCACAAAGTGGTTTTGATAGGAGAGGAAAACGGTACTTTGCTTTTGGCCATGGCTAACCCTGTGGACGTGGTAGCCATTGACCGGGTAGAGATGATGACCCGTCGTAAAGTGAAACCCCTTATGGCTCCCGCAGAAGATATTGAAAGAACCATAAACACCTATTACGGCATCGGAGAATCGGTTGAAGAGATTGTGAGGGAAGTAGAAGATGAGGGTGGAGCGCTTGCTCTTTCTATGGATGAAGAGGAAATCCGCATCGACCAGCTCCGGGCCTTGGGTGAAGAAGCTCCTATCGTGCGGGTGGTCAACATGATCATTCTCCAGGCTATCCGCAGTGGCGCCAGCGACATTCACATTGAGCCCCAGGAAGAGAAAGTGCGCATTCGCTTCCGGGTTGATGGTATTCTTCGGGATGCAACCTCCACCTCGGTGAAAGTCCACCCCGCCCTGGTCTCCAGGGTGAAAATTCTGGCCCGGATGGACATCGCCGAGCGCCGCCTGCCCCAGGACGGCCGCTTCCAGGTAATGGTTGACAACCGGGCTGTCGATTTCCGGGTATCCTCGCTTCCCACCATTTACGGCGAAAAAATCGTGATGCGCATTCTTGACAAATCTGCTCTGGTTCTGGACTTAGACCGCCTGGGTTTTGAACCTGAAGAACTCGAAAGGTTTTATCGGATTATCCAGTACCCCTACGGCATGATTTTGCTCACCGGACCTACCGGAAGTGGAAAAACCACTACTCTGTACTCAGCGCTCAACTTTATCAACAAACCCGATTTGAACATAATCACCATTGAAGACCCGGTAGAGTACCGCCTGGAGGGTATTAACCAGGTACAGGTAAAACCCCAAATTGGCCTCACCTTTGCCAACGTTTTACGTTCCATCATGCGTCAGGACCCTGATGTCATCATGGTGGGTGAGATTCGGGACCGCGAAACGGCTGAAATAGCGGTTCACGCAGCGCTCACCGGGCACCTGGTTTTCTCCACTCTGCACACCAACACTGCCTGTGGAGCAGTAATCCGGCTTGCTGAGATGGGTGTAGCCCCTTACCTGATTTCTTCAGCCCTGGTTGGTGCCGTGGCTCAGCGCTTGGTGCGCAAGATATGCACTTTTTGTCGGATACCTATTGAGGTGAAAGGAGAAATTGCTCGGGAAATAAGCGAGGGTGAAGAGAGCGTGGTCACCGTGTATCGAGGCAAGGGTTGTTCTCGCTGCAACCAAACCGGCTACCGAGGCAGAGTAGCAGTGAGCGAGGTCTTAGTCATGGACGAAGAATTGCGGCAGATGGTGCTTTCAGGAGTCACCGAGCGGGAGCTTGCCCGCAAGGCGCAGGAAAAGGGTATGCGTACCTTGAGAGAAAACGCCCTGCGCAAGGTCCGCGCAGGTATCACCACCATTGAAGAGGCTTACCGGGTAACCGGCAATTTTCTGTAAAAATTTCTTTGATTCGTTCGATTGCCTCTAAAGTTTTTTTCCTCTTTACCGATATATAAAAGAGAAGAGGATACGCTATGGATATTATTGAGCTTTTGAAAGAGGTAATTGAGCGGGGAGCTTCAGATTTGCACCTTACGGTGGGAAAACCTCCCACTTTTCGGATAGATGGGAGGTTAATTTTTTCTGACCATCCCCCTTTATCTTCCCAGGATACCGAGGAAATGGCTCGCTCGCTCCTTGACAGCAAGAGATGGCAAAAGTTTGTGGAGGAAAATGAGCTTGACTTTTCAACCGGCATTCCCCAGGTGGGACGTTTCAGAGTGAACGTTTATCGCCAGCGCGGCTCCTGTGGTCTGGCAATACGTGCTTTGAGTTACCACATACCCTCCATGGAGGAGCTGGGGCTTCCGGTCTCTGTTCTGCAAAAGCTGGCTTCCCTTCCTCGGGGGCTGATTCTGGTTACCGGACCCACCGGAAGCGGAAAGTCCACCACTCTTGCTTCGATGATTGACTACATCAATTCCACTCGCTCCTGCCACATCGTTACCATCGAAGACCCGATTGAATACTTGCATGCCCATAAAAAAAGCCTGGTCAACCAGCGGGAAGTTGGCTCCGATACGCCGTCTTTTGAAAGTGCCCTGGTCCATGCCCTGCGCCAGGACCCCGACGTTATACTGGTTGGGGAAATGCGTAACCTGGAAACCGTAAACATCGCTCTCCAGGCGGCAGAAACCGGGCACTTAGTCATGGCCACGCTGCACACTAACAACGCTCCCCAGAGCGTTGACCGTATCATCGATATCTTCCCCCCTCACCAGCAACTCCAGGTGCGGGTTCAGCTGGCAAGCTGTATCCAGGGGATAATCTCCCAGCAGCTGCTCCCCCGAGCAGATGGTAAAGGCAGAGTGCCTGCCTGTGAAGTGATGATTGCCAACAACGCTATCCGCAACCTGATTCGCGAAGGTAAATCCTACCAAATCTATAGCGTTATGCAGACCAATCGTGCTCAAGGCATGATAACCATGGATCAGGCACTTTTTGAACTTTACCAAAAGGGGTTAATCACCTGGGAAAGTGCGCTGGAGCGGGCAGTTGACCCCAAGGAACTCTTGCTCTGGAAAGGTGGCAAGTAAAAGATGCCGAGTTTTGTGTACCGGGCACGGGATTTTTCAGGCAAGTTAATCGAGGGAAAGCTTGAAGCCCAGAGTGAGCGGGAAGTGGCAGCAGTCTTGCGGGAACGAGGATATTTCGTGACCGCCATTCAGGAGGACCGTCCCCAATTCCTTCAGAAAGAAGTGCGCCTTTCTCTGGGAACGCAAAGAGTGGGCTTAAAAGATCTTGCTCTCTTTGCCCGGGGTTTGGCAGTAATGCTTGAAGCTGGAGTTCCTCTTCTTTCGGCTCTCTCCAGCCTGGCCCAGCAAACCAGCAACCGCTCTTTTGCCACGGTCATCAGGGATATCGCCTCCAAAATCGAGCGGGGCTATTCCTTCTCTCAAGCAGTGGCTGAACACGTGAATGTCTTTGGAAGGGTGTTTTTGGGCATGGTGCGCTCGGGGGAAGCAGGAGGAAGTTTAGACAGCGCCCTTTCCAGTTTAGCCGATTACTTCGACTGGGAAAAGGACCTGCGCGATAAGGTGCAGTCAGCTATGTATTATCCGGTGATTCTTCTTGTGGCCATGATTGCCGCTTCCTTTTTCATGGTTTACTTTGTGTTTCCCCAGTTTGTGATGCTTTTTGAAGGCCTGAACATTGAGCTTCCTCTACCCACGAAACTGCTGCTTTCTATGGTTCGCTTGGTGAACACTTATTGGTATGCAGTGTATGGGGGTTTGCTGGGAAGCTTCGCTTCTTTTCTGCTTTATGCCAAATCTGAGCGAGGCAGGAGGTGGTGGGATAGAAAAAAACACCGTTTAATGCTTTTTGGAGAGCTCTTTCAAAAGCTGGTTTTGTCCAGGTTTTCCTGGGTGTTGAGTGGGCTTTTGCGGAGTGGCATGTCCATGGTGCAGGCTCTGGAGGTGACCGCTGAAGCCGTCAGCGACTACTATGTGGCTGATATCCTGCGCGAAATTGCCTCAAAAATCCGTCAGGGAAGAAATCTCACCCAGAGCATGGGTGATTACTCTTTCTTCCCCCCTTTGCTTTTGCAAATGGTCAGCGTGGGAGAGGAGTCGGGAAACCTGGAGGCCACCCTCAAGCGGGCTAATGAACTGTATGACAAGGAAGTGAAGATTTTTGTAGAGCGGCTTTCTACCATGATTGAGCCAATTCTCACTTTGATTGTGGGAGTGGGAGTTTTCTTCATAGCACTGGCTTTCTTCATGCCCATATTCGAGATGGCTTCCCAGGGGATGCAAAGCAGTGGCTTTTAATGATGGCAAGAAATTTTATCCTGAAAGTTTAGAGATAAGCGTGAAAATCAACTGGAGGTGAAAAACCGTGTGGAGTGTGATCAGAAAAAAGCAGCGCAAAAAAGGTGAAGAGGGTTTCACTCTGATTGAGCTCATCGTGGTGGTAGCCATTTTAGGATTCCTGATGGCTATAGCCATTCCCCGTTACCTCACCGCCCGAGTAACCGCCGCCCAGAGCGCAACCAAAGCTAACCTGCATAGCTTAGCCAGCGCCTTAGAACTTTACGCAACTGAAAACAACCAGACCACGTATCCGGCAGCCGCTGATGTAAAGAACTGGCTGGATGACTATATTGCTCAGGCACCCACACCGCCAGCGGGAGGCAATAATTACGTGTATGCACCCCTTGACAGCAGTGGTACACAAACCGGCACTTTTACCAGCTTCGTCATCTGGGATCCCAACTCTTACGGTGGCAAGTGCTATGCTGTGGGCCCAGCTGGCGTGATTGGAGAAGGGGCAATTGATGAGGATGGTGAAACTGTAAATGACGCCATCGTAGAAGCTATCAACGCAGCAACAGGCCTTTCGTTAACCGCATTACCAACCACAACTCAAACCCTCGACTGGTAATCCTTTTCCCCAGAAAGCCCTTGGGCTTTCTGGGGAGCCCCTCCTATGCTTTTCACCATCTTTTTCCTCATCCTTCTTTTTCTAATAAGCTGGACTGATGTGCGCGAGTTGCGCATACCCGATGTACTTTCTTTTTCCCTTCTGGGGCTGGCGCTTTTTCGGGCATTCTGGGTGGGAAATCCGGTCTCTTTTTTCCTGGGTGCTGCCTTCTCTTTTGCCTTTTTCTTTCTGCTTCACCTCTTTTTCCCCCGGGGTATTGGCTTTGGTGATGTGAAACTTGCGCTGGGAGTGGGGCTTTTTCTGGGCTGGCCACTTGCTGTTTTGGCGGTGTTTTTTGCTTTTTTATTTGGGGCTCTGGTTGGTGTTTTGCTCATTGTCCTGCGCAAAAAAAGCCTCAAAGACGCCCTTCCTTTTGCTCCTTTTTTATCCTGCGCTGCAGTAGTGACTTTATTTTTTGGAAACTCTATTTTAAACTGGTACCTGTATGGTGCCTTATAAAGCAAGAAAAAGGGTAAAAAACGGGAAAACTGCAGCAGGTTTCACCGTTTTGGAGTTGGTACTCACTGTTTCGCTCTTTGCCTTGCTTTTAAGTTTTGCTCTGCCGCCTCTCACTCGCTTTGCAGAGAGAACCTCCCTGGAAAGCACCGCCTCCTTGCTTGCCCAATGCCTGCGCCTGGCTCGGGTAGAGGCCCTAAAGCGCGGAGGGTGTGTTTCCATCTTTTTCGGTCAGGACTTTTTCGCCCTCTACTACCCTGATGGAAGCACAGCGAGCTTTTCCCTGCCCCAAGGTGTTGCGGTGAGTTACACCAGTTTTCCGGGACAGCGCCTTTTCTTTTTCCCAAGTGGAGTTCCTGCTTCAGGAGGCAGTGTGACTTTGGAAAGCGGTGGAAACCGCCTCCGGCTTTTCATCACTCCGGTTACCGCAAGGGTGCGTCTTGAATGAGCCGTTTTACAGAGAACCGGGGAGTTACCCTGTTGGGGGTATTGATTTTTCTGGGTTTTCTCTCTTTTTCCTTTTTTGCACTGGGAAGGAGCATCGCTTTGATTGAGCGTCTAAAAAGAGAAACCCGCTCCAAAAAAGAAGCACTCTTTCTGGCTGTAAACACTCTGGAACACCTGAAAAAAGAGCCTCTCCAAATCCCCACCCAGGGAGAGGTGAGTGAAGGAAACCTCCGGGCAAGGTTCAGGATAGAGGAGTTTTCAGAAGACCTTTTGCTCTTTAAGGTAGAAGTTTTCGAAAAAGAAGGCAGAAAGCTCTATGCTCTGGAAACGCTGGCTTTTAAGTAATAAGGAAGAAGGGTTTTCGCTGCTTGAAGTGCTGCTTGCGATTTTTCTCTTGGGTGCGGTGGTTGCCTCTTTTTTCTTCTTTCTGCGCAACTTTTCAGCTTATCAGTTGAAAAGCCAGCTTTCCTTTGAAGAGGAGGCCAGCGAGCTGGTTGCCTCCCTGGCTGTGCTCGACCTTTTGCGCTACGGGAGTTCCCCACTGGCACATACTCAGGGAACACGTCTCAAAGTCTGGATGGGCAGAAATCCCCTCGAGATTTACGCTTTGCAAGATGCTTTGCTCATCAAAAATCGGGGTGTGGCCAATCCGGTGGCTACTTTGGAAGGACTGAGGCTTTCCTTCAGGATTTTGCCCTCTGAAGAAGGGCAATTTGTGGAATTTACGCTGGACTTTCAAGGAAGCAATGGACATCACTTGAGGACGCTCTGTGGAGAGGTAATTGGCGAAAAAATTTATCGTTGAGGAAAAGGGATTTGTGGAAATAGCGTTAATCCTGGTCTGCCTTGCGCTCCTGGGTGCTCTTTTTCTCATTTCAGGGAGTGTACGCTCCCAGTACCAGTTGGTAGAGGCTTACTGCACGAAGGTGTCTCGGGATTATCGCTTTGAGGGGGTGCTCTGTGAGGCAGTAAGCAGGATTAAGAGGGGAGAAGAAACTATAGACGCTGCTTCTTCCTTTGCAGAAGGTTTCTGTTTTACGGCCTTTAATGGTAAAATAACTCTAAAACACGAATCTGGCGCTTTCTGGGAAGCAGAGTATTCCAGGGAAGAAGCGGGTGTGGTGGTGAAAAATCTGGTCACCCCGTTCACGCTTCCCTATGTGAGGTAAGCAGATGCTGGGCATTGACCTTGGTTCCTATGCGCTGAAATATGCGCTTTCAGAGCGTAAAAAAGGTGCAAGTTTTGAATGCAGAAAAGCGGGATTGCTGGCTTTTGCCAAGGATATTTTTTCGCGAGGGGATGTCAAAGATACTGCGTTTCTCACTTCTGAGTTGCGTGATTTGTGGCGCAGGCAACGACTCCCCCGGGAAGCGGTGCTTAGCCTCCACCATCCTCGCATGGTCATTCAGCGTGCCTCTTTACCCCGGATGAGTGAGGAAGAGCTGAGAAATGCTCTGCACTGGGAAGTCCGTTCTCTGATTCCTGGTGAGGAAGACCTGCAAATTGGCTGGTATGCGCTGCGAGAAGAAGCCGAGAAAGTGGAAGTGCTCTATGCTGCTATTCCCTCGGTGGTCCTTGGGGTATACCTTGAGGCCTTCCGCAGGGCAGGCATCCGCTTGGAAGGCGTGGAGCCCCAGGTGCTGAGCTTTGTGCGAGGGTTTTTGAGTCTGTATCCTGATTATGTGGATCGGAATTCCTTTATTCTCCTTGATGTTGGCTTCAGCAAAGGAATGGTCCTCTTTTTCAAAACCGGCTTTGTTTTCTCACGCTACATCGACTGGGGGTTGCGCAGGCTCTGGCAGTATTTAAGAGATAAGTTCAACTTGCTTCCTGTAGAGGCCCTGGACCTCATGAGAAGGCCTGTTTCCGAAGCCCCTCCGGAAGTGTATGAAGCTGTGGACAGCGAGATTCAGGAATTCCTGCTCGAGTTGCGGCGCTCCCTAACCTTTTTGCAGACTGAATACGGACCGGATGCCCTGGGAGAGTTTTTCCTGTGTGGAGGAGGAAGCACCATACCTCTTTTTAAAGCCAGAATTGAGTCAGAACTTAATTTGACCTTGCGGGACGTTGCCCTGCAACAGGCTGAAAAAGCCATACCCAACCTTTCTCTCATGCTTGGTGCGGTAGGTGCATCCCTTTGGAGCTGAAAAACGTTTACCCAGTAAAAGTGAATCTCCTGCCTGCTCAGCTCACAGTTAAAAAAACCCCCAACTGGGTACGTCTTTTTTTTATGGTGCTTTTGATATCACTCTCGGTCCTTTACGCTTTTTCCTTTTTAATGCTTTCTGACAAGGTTTTCCTTGCTCGAACCCAGACGGAAGAATTGCGCTCCCGGGTGGAGGTCTTGAGGCGGGAGGAGCAAAAGCTCAGAAACGTTGAAGAAAGGGTTGCTGCCCTCGAGAAGAGATTGGATCTTTTGCAGAGTCTGGTTGGAGCAGAACCCGATTGGTTGCGGGTGTTTGAAGCCATAGGTAATAGTCTTCCTGAAGACGTTTATCTTGAGCGGTTTCGGGCTTCTCAAGGGGAAATGCGCCTTGAGGGAAAGGCATTCAGCATTTTCAGCATTGCACAGCTAATAAGCACTCTCTCTAACTACGAAGATCTTTTCCGGGAAGTGGACCTTGAATCGCTGTCGCTTGAAGAGAGTCTGTACAAATTTACCCTGAAAGCGGGGCTGGTGGAAAAGAGTGCGTCTTGAAAAAAGCTGGCCGTTCATTTTAATGGTTTGGGGTGGAGCGCTGCTGGTCTTTCTTTATTTTCTCCTACAGCCCTTAATCTTTGAACTTGACCGCATCAAGCAAGAAAGAGAGAATCTCGCCCAGCAGGTTTTGAGATTGGAACGTCGGGTGGCCAGCCTGCGAGCTATGGAAAAGCGCCTTGAAGAGCTACGTTCCACGGTGGAAGCCATCGAAGCACGTCTTCCTCAGGAAAAGGAAGTGCCCCAGCTCCTCCTTGCTGTGGAAGACGCTGCTTTCCTCTCGGATTCAGAAGTAGAATCCCTAACCCCTCAGGCTCTAAGAAATGAGAAAGACTACACCGAGGTTCCCCTAAAAATAAAGCTGCGCTCTTCGTATCGAGGAACGCTCCTTTTTTTGAATACCTTACGCCGTATTCCGCGCCTCATTCAGCTTGAAGAAATCAGCTTCGTTCCTGGTTCAGAAGGTGGCTTCGACGTCGACCTCACTTTGAAGACCTACATTCTCGGGGTTTCAGGAGGCAACAGGTGAGAAGTCAGGAGTTTTACCTGGAAATCGCTCTGGCGGTATTGATTGCCTTTCTGGCTTTTTCAGGCATCCGAGTTCTGGATGTGGCCCTGCAGCCCCAGGAAGCTTCTGTCTTGCTTCCGCAACGACTGCAGGATACTGCTCCCAATCTCCTCAAAAACAGAGAGCTTGAGAAACTATTTCCCACTGCTTATCCTGATGCACAACTCCTGGCCTTCCGAGATATTTTCGAGCCACCACCCCAGCCAGTTGCGGCGCTTGCGGCCCAGGAAACGGTAAAATATCCCCAGGAAGAGGGTTCTGTGCAGGTTGCACAAAGTGCAGCTCCTGGCTCTCAGGAAGAAACAGAAAAAGCGGAGCAGCAACCCGAAATCAACCTGAAGGGCGTCGTTCTTTCCCCTCAAGGGCAGGTGGTATTACTCGAAATCGATGGCCAAATTGAATTTCTAACTCCTGGAAAGACCTTGTCTTCTGGAATAAAATTGGTTAAAGTGAAAGAAAAAGAAGTAGTTCTTGAATATCAGGGGAGGGAAATGACATTAAACCTTGCCGACTAACATCTTCGAAGTGCCTTTTTTTCTGGAGCATTGTTTTGCTTGGGGTTTTATTCCTTATTCATTCTGCTTCTGCGCTGGAGCTTACTCATTTTTTCTGGAGAGCCGATGCCGAGGAAATCAAACTCACCTTCAAATTTTCGGGAAAGACAAACTGGAGCGATGTCTCTCCAGATCCCTTCCACATCGTCCTTCAAGTTGAAGGAGCGGTGAACGCCCTCTCTTACGCCGAAAGAGCTATGGGAGTGGGGCCTCTGCGCAGGATAATTTTCAAACCCCACCAGGAAGGTCTCAAAATCTGGCTGGAACTCACCGAGAAAGTAGCCTATGAAGTCTATGAAGAGGCTGGAGGTAGACTGGTAAGTGTTCTCCTGAAAGGCCCTTTCCAGGGAGCTCCACAGAAGAAAAACCTCCTTTCCTTTGATTTTCGGGATGCTGACCTGCGGGACGTTCTCCTGGCTCTTGCCAAAGCTGAGGGTGTGAATATGGTCATTGACGATTCGGTAGAAGGCAAAATCAGCGTTTCTTTTGAGGGTCTAACCTTCGACCAGGCGCTGAGCTACATTCTGGGAATGAAGGGCCTGGCCCAGATTCGCTTTGGGAACAACGTCATTGTGGGAGACCGGGAAGTCCTGGAAGAAAACTTTGGGCTGCTTGAGGTCCGCCGCTACAGTCTCCGTTTTGCAAACCCTGAGGATGTGAAAAACGCCCTTTCTCTGGTAATCCCGGACCCGGAGAGAATTCAGGTGGACCTGGCCTCAAAAAGCTTGCTTATCAAAGGAAGAGCACCTGAATTCGCCGAAGTCGAAAAAATTCTTGCAGAAATGGACCGCCCCCTGGAAACTCGGGTTTTTACCTTGAGTAACAACCTTTACCAGGATGAGGCTGAATTTAGTAAGTTCAAATCGCTCTTGCAAATCATTATTCCTGATGAGGAACGGGTGGAGTACGATTTTGCTCAAAAATCCATAATTGTAAAGGGCACCAAAGAAGAGTTGGAAGCAGTGGGTGAGCTTCTTGAAAACCTGGATCGGAAACGTCCTCAAATTATGATTGACGCCAAGTTGGTGGAAATCAACCGGGATAAAATAAAAGACCTGGGAGTCAGCTGGAAAGTTGGTGGCGAAGAAGGTCAGATTTCTTTCGGTGAAATTGCCTTAGGAGGTACCATGGAGCGCCAGGATCTGGTAGAAGCCACTATTAAGGCGCTGGAAACCAAAAATCTGGCCCGTTTAGTGGGCAATCCCCGTATTCTTACTTTGAGCGGCAAGGAAGCCCGCATTGAGGTAACCGACACTATCCCCTATCTTGAAACCTCTGTGGATGCTGAAGGAAATAAAAGTTATACTGTGGTTAAGGAAACAGTAGGCGTAAAGCTCACGGTGACGCCGCTTCTCGCCTCCGACGGCAAAGTGCTGGTACAGGTTAAGCCTGAAGTCAGCACTGGACAGCTTACCGAAGTGAAAGCAGAAGGGCTGAGCTGGACGGTTCCTCAAACCTCGGAAAAAGTTGCGGAAACCACTGCTCGACTGCGCCCCGGAGAGACCCTGGTCATTGGTGGTCTAATCCGCAGCGAAGACATCGAGAAGATAACTCGCATTCCTCTTTTGAGCGATATTCCTCTGCTGGGAGAGTTTTTCACCCTGCGTAACACCACCCATAAAGAGACCGAACTGGTGGTCTTCCTTACTCCCCACATCATCGACTATTGAGGATCGCTATGCCAATCAAGAATATAGCACTTCTGGGTTTCATGGGTTGTGGAAAGACCACTGTGGGACGTTTGCTGGCCAGAAAGCTGGGTTTCCGATTTTTGGACACCGATTCTCTGATTGAAGAGAAAAGCGGCTTGAGCATTCCACAGATCTTTGAGCGCTTTGGAGAAAAGCATTTCAGAAAGCTGGAAACTCAGGTGCTTGAAGAAGTTGCTTCCTGGAAAAAGCTGGTGCTTTCCACAGGTGGGGGCTTGCCCATGAAAGACGAAAACTGGAAACTCCTCCAGGAAAAATTTCTTACCGTTTTTATCGAGGTTCCCTTTGAAACTCTCTGGAGAAGAATTGCTGCTGACCCCGGACGCCCTCTTCTCCGTCGTTACCCCCGGAAAGACCTGCTCGAGAAGTTGTATTTAGAACGCCTTTCGCGTTATCGTCAAGCGGATGTTATAATTAGTGCTGGAGAATCAACTCCAGAGGAAATTGCCGAGGCGATTATTGACCATGCGCAAGCTGATTGTTGAAACCAGAGACCGTGTTTATCCAGTGTTCATAGGGTATGGTCTTTTTGAGGGGGGAATACTCTCTGAACTGGATTTACCATTTAGCAGTGGAGCGCTGATAACCAACCAGAAAGTGGGCCCCCTGCATGCCGAAAAAGTCAGTCAGGCTTTCCTGAAGCGAGGATTCAGGCTTTCCTCTTTAGCACTTCCCGACGGAGAAGAGTTCAAAACTTTGGCCTCTGCGGAAGTGGCCTATCACTTTCTGCTTCAGGAAGGACTTGACCGCAAAGGCTTTCTGGTAACCCTGGGGGGTGGAGTAATCACCGACTTGGGAGGGTTCGTGGCCTCCACTTTTATGAGAGGTATTGCCTATTACCAGGTTCCCACCAGTCTCCTGGCTCAGGTGGATAGCTCGGTAGGGGGGAAAACTGGTGTCAACCTGGAAGAAGGGAAAAACTTAGTAGGCACTTTCTATCAGCCTTACGGTGTGATTATAGAGCTCTCTTTCCTGAAAACGCTGCCTGAGCGGGAATACCGGGAAGGCCTTGCGGAAGTGGCTAAGGCGGCCTTTTTAGCTGGTGGTGAGTTTCTGGAAGTTTTGCGTGTACAAAGTGAAGCTCTTCTTGGGCGGGACTATAGCGTCTTGGAAGATGTGGTGGAAAGAGCGGTGCTCTTCAAGAAAGAAGTCGTGGAACAGGATGAAAAGGAAAAGGGGTTAAGAAGTATTCTCAATTATGGTCATACTGTAGCTCACGGTCTGGAAAGGGCTCTTGGCTATGGTACCCTGCGCCATGGCGAGGCGGTGGCTATCGGTATGATGGTGGAAGCGATGATAGGCCTTGAGCTGGGAATTACCAGACCCCAAGTCATCGAAATCCAGAAAGTCATCCTGCAGGAGCTGGGTCTGCCGTTACGAGTTGAAGTTGCCCTGAGCGCGGAAGACTTTTGGGCAATACTCAAGTACGACAAAAAAAGGGAGGCACAACATATCAAATTTTCCCTGCTCAGAGATTTTGGTGACCCCGTTTTTGGAGTCAGCGTTCCCGAGGAAACGTTTAAAAAGGTTTTTGATTCTGTGAGAGGAGCGGTTTTACAATGAAAATCTTGGTCGTCTTGGGTCCCAACCTTAACCTTTTAGGCAAGCGAGAAGTGAATATATACGGCACCATGACTTTTCCGGAGCTGGTGGATTGCATAGAACAGGAAGCCGAAAAACTGGGTATGGAAATTGAGATTTTCCAATCCAACCATGAGGGAGCAATCATTGATAAAATACAAAAAAGCGCCCATTTTGACGGTCTAATTATCAATCCAGGTGCGTTGACTCATTACAGTATTGCTCTTCGAGACTGCATTGCTGCAGTGGGTATTCCCACTATTGAGGTGCACATGTCCAACGTTTACGCCCGGGAAGAATTTCGCAAGCATTCGGTTATAGCTCCTGTGTGTTGGGGACAGATTTCCGGACTGGGCCATTTGGGATACCTGGCTGCCCTGCACGTTTTTTCAAGAAAAGAAGAAGAGGCTTGAGCTATGCTGAAGTTGCACGAGTTGCAAAAGAAACTGGTTGCAGAGGGTAACCTTCCTTTTCTCATCCGTGAGAGGAGCAATCTTTTCTACTTGCTGGGTTTCCGAGGTTCAGCAGGCCTGCTCCTGGTTTTTCCTGAAGAAGCGATTTTCATATGTGATGGCCGTTACAGCGTTCAGGCCCGGGAAGAAGTCCCTCAGGAAATTACGGTCAAAGAGTATCGGGAAAAACCTCTGCTGCTTATCAACGAACTCCTTAAAGAGCGGGGACAGAAAACCCTTCTGGTTGAGGAATCCCTGCCCATCGGAATGGTCAAAAAACTGGAAGAGCAGGGCATCAGCGTGAACGTGGCTCCTCCTTTCCTTGCCAGTTTGCGTTCCCGAAAATCCGATGCGGAGCTTGCCAAAATCTTGAAAGCGGTCGAGATATCCGAGCAGGCCTTTTTGGAAACCCTTCCGCTGCTTAAAGTCGGTGTGAGGGAAAGAGACATCGCTCTGGAACTTGACTACAAAATGCGCCTTGGAGGTGCTGAGGAGCTGGCTTTTCCAACCATCGTTGCTTTTGGAGAGCGTTCGGCTCTTCCCCATGCTTCTCCAGGCAAATGGGCCTTAAAAGAGGGAGACTGGGTGCTTATTGACTGGGGAGCGAGGGTGGAAGGATACTGCGCAGACATGACCCGAACGCTGTGTTTTGGCGCCAGTGACACCCAGTTTGAAGAGCTTTTTGAAGCCGTTTTCGAAGCCCAAAAAAGAGCTCAGGCCATCCTTACCGAAGGTGTTGAAGCTGGGAAGGTGGACGAGGCTGCCCGCTCCTTGTTAAAGGAAAAGGGCTGGGGAGAATATTTTGTACATGGCCTGGGCCATGGAGTGGGCGTTGAAGTCCATGAAGAACCCCGACTTGCTCCCCAAAGCGAAGTGGTGCTTAAAAGCGGTATGGTGTTAACCATTGAACCGGGGGTTTACCTTCCCGGGAAGGGTGGGATCAGGCTTGAAAACCTGTTTTTCCTGGATAAAGAAAATCTGCGCAAACTGAATAACTTACCTGAAAGAATTTGAGGGAGGTCTGTATCTCTATGCCTGACTACATTTCGAGCAACGACCTGCGAGTGGGAAACTGCATCGAGGTCGACGGAAATCTCTACATTGTGGTTGCTTTTCAGCACACCAAAGTCGGTAAGTGGGGAGCAATTATCAAAACCAAGCTCCGGGATGTTAACACTGGATTGATAATTGAAAAGAGCTTCCGAGCTGGAGAAAAAGTGATCAGAGCGGTCCTGGAAGGGAAAAAGGCCCAGTTCATGTATGCTGACAATCAGGGTTACCACTTCATGGACCTTGAAAACTATGAGGAGGTTGTTCTGCCTGAAGATCTGATAGGAGAAGCAAAGGACTTTCTGGTTGACGGCTTGGAAGTGGAACTGCTCAAATATGGTGATCGGGTAGTTGGTGTTAACATTCCCTCTTTTGTGGAACTTGAAGTGGTCGACACTTCACCGGGCATACGTGGTGATACGGCCTCTGGCGGTTCTAAACCAGCCGTACTGGAAACTGGCCTCACCATTCAGGTTCCTCTGTTTGTCAACAAGGGTGACCGGGTAAGGGTTGATACCCGGACCCGGGAATACCTGGAAAGGGTGTAGTTGAGGGTTGTGCGAATTGCAGAAGTCAAGCGCAGCGAGGGCAAAATTACCTATCCTTATGGAGTTTTGCAACGCATTGTGGCCTTTCTGGCACTCAAGGTTCCCGGCGTTGAAGCTCTGGACAGAGGAGTTGAGGAAGGAGTAAGGCTGGAGATAAGCAGGGGGCTGGTGAACATCAGACTTTACTTAATTCTTAAGCTGGAGCGCCGGGTTCCAGAAATAGCCTGGCAACTGCAAAAGTTCCTCAAAAATAGTGTCGAAGAAAAAACCGGCCTTCGAGTTGGCAGCATTGATGTTTACATTCAGGATTTTATCGAAATTGTTATTTGAAGCGGGTGAACCCTGGTGCGAAGAAAGGCCAGAGAAATAGCTTTGCAGGTGCTCTTTCAAAAAGATTTGCGAGAGTGTTCCCTTGGGGAAGTGCTCAGGTACACGGAGCTACCCGAGGAATGGGATGAGGAGACACGTGCTTTTTTCTTTCAGCTGGTGCGGGGAGTAGACCGCAACATAGATTTCATTGATGCCGTTCTGGCTAAGACGGTCGAAAAGTGGAGCTTGAGCCGCATGATGAATGTTGACCGCAATATCCTGCGCATGGCAACCTTTGAAATTATGTTCATGCCGGATATCCCGGTGGGAGTTGCCATTAACGAAGCAGTGGAGCTGGGTAAAAAGTACGGCAGTGAAGAGTCGGGAAAATTCATAAACGGAGTGCTGGCCAAACTGGTTAAAAAAATCGAGTGCAAAGAGATAACTGTGGAGGAAAGCTCAAAGTGAAAACGGTGCTTGACTACTTGGAAGAAAACGCTCTGCTGGTTGATGCTTTTCTGGAAGAAAAACTCCGTTATCAGAATGCGCCCCCGGTGCTCGAAAAAGCAATGCGCTATGGAACCATTGGGGGAGGGAAAAAGGTAAGGGCTTCGTTGCTCTTTGCCTCTGGAGAGGCTTTTGGGGTGGAAAGAGAAAAGCTCCTGCCCCTAGCTGCAGGTATTGAAATGATTCACTCTTTCTCGCTGGTGCACGACGACTTGCCCTGCATGGACAACGATGATTATCGCCGGGGAAAGCTGAGTATGCACTGTGCCTTTGGAGAGGCTATGGCGGTTCTGGTTGGAGATGCCTTGCTGGTTGAGGGCTTGCGCATTTTTGCAACCGACCAACGCTTTCTCAAGGAGTTCGGGAAAGAGTTGATATGGGAAATACTGGTGGTTCTTTTTGAAGTTCTGGGGGTGTCCGGTATGCTGAGCGGGCAGGTGCTGGACATCCAAAACGAAGGACAACCAGTCAGTGAGTCGGTGGCAGAGCAGATAATAGTCATGAAAACTGCACGCTTTATTCAGGCGGCGGTGCTTTGCGGTGCAATACTTGGCGGAGCTGGAAATGCAGAGCGCTCCTTACTGTCTAATTTTGGGCTGCTCCTGGGAAAGTGTTTTCAGCTTAAAGACGACCTTCTGGATGTCACCAGTTCCAGGGATAAGCTTGGTAAAACCGCTGGCAAAGACCTGATTCAAGAGAAAGCAACCCTTTTGCGAGCAACAGGGTTTGAAAACGCAAAAAGACAGCTCCAGAGCTGGTATGAAGAAGCGCTGGGTGTACTTTCTCACATCAGGCGTCCTGTTGGTCGCTTACGGGACATTGCGCGCTTTGTGGTGGAAAGAGAACATTGATGACCTGCAAAAAGCTGCGACTGGATGAACTGTTGGTAAAACGGGGCCTGTGCGAGAGTCGCGAAAAAGCAAAAAGATTGATTATGGCTGGCAAAGTCTCGGTGCGGGGACATTCTTACCCCCTCAAACCGGCTACTCGCATTGAAGAGGAAGCAGAGATTGTTTTGCTCGAGGAGCCACGCTTTGTGGGTAGAGGGGGCGAGAAGCTGGAACACGCCCTGCGGACATTTAGCATTTCAGTTGCTGGAAGAGTATTTCTGGATGTGGGTGCCTCTACCGGAGGGTTTACGGACTGCCTTCTCCAATGGGGTGCAAGAAAGGTTTTTGCGGTTGACGTTGGCTTTGGTCAGCTCCATGAAAAGTTACGCTCCAATCCCCAGGTGGTGGTAATGGAACGCTGTAATGCTCGTTTTCTGAACAAAGAAATGCTGGGCGAAGAAGTGGATGGTGCGGTTGTTGACGTATCTTTCATTTCTCTGTGCCTCATTCTACCGGCTGTTGCAGGAGTGGTCAAAACGGGCGGAGACGTGGTGGCTCTGGTTAAACCTCAGTTTGAAGCAGGGAAAGAAGAAGTCCCCCGGGGTGGAGTGATTCGGAAGCGAGAAACCCATGAAAGGGTCTTAAAAAAAGTAATAGAGTGTGCCGCTTCCGTAGGGTTTCTTTTCAAAGGGCTTACTTTTTCTCCGCTTCGCGGTGATAAGGGCAACATTGAGTTCTTTGTGCACTGGGTTCGGCAAAGTGGGAGCCTGGAGCACCAGGAAGAGCTGGAACTGAAAATCCGGGAAACCGTGAATGAGGCCCATCACCTTCTAATGGGTGATGCACTATGAGCTGGCTTTACCTGCTCTTGCTCCTGACAGCTTTGCTGGGAGGGGTTTGCTTGACTGTCTGGTTTTTGCGCTGGAGGCGCTCTCACCTCCAGCGAAAAGCCTGGCGTAGAGCTAAAGCGGCAGAGGATGAAGCGGTTTCCCTTCTTGAAGAAGCAGGCTTCAGGATTCTGGCTCGACAACCCTTGCGGAGAGTGAATATAATGGTAGATGGAAAAGTGGTGGGATTTGAAATTCGCCCTGATTTCTTGCTTAAAAAAGGAAAGCGACTTTATGTTGGCGAAGTTAAAAGTGGCAAGGAAACGGCCTTTCTTTTTCGACCTTCAATAAGGAGGCAGCTCCTTGAGTACTTTGTCGCCTACCGTCCTTATGGGGTAATTCTGGTGGATGGAGAGCAAAGGGAAATACACCAGGTATTTTTTCCGGAACTGGCTTTGAGGAGCAACCGTTGGAAAGGTCTCTGGGTGCTGATTCTGGGTGTCTTTCTGGGAGTACTGCTTGGAAAATGGGTGGGTGGAACTTGAACGGAACAGATGAAATTCATATTTTTGTCAAAAAAGAGAGCCCCGAAGTTTTAAAAGAAGCACAAAAGTTGCAGAGTTTCTTGGCAAGTAGAGGCCACAGAGCTTTGATTCTGGATTCTGCAACTAATCTGGTCGGAAAACCCGCGTTGGTCTTCGTTCTGGGAGGAGACGGTACTTTTCTGAATGCTGCCCGTTGGTATGCACCTTCTGGGGTTCCCCTGCTGGGAATAGATATGGGAGGATTGGGTTTTCTTGCTTCAGTGAGTGTTGATAACATGCTTGATGCGGCCCTGGCCGTCCTGGAGGGTCGTTTCCGTCAAAGCAAAAGGATGATGCTTGATTGCTTCGTCCATTATCGAGGAGGCAAGGTGCAGCAGGACATTGCCCTTAACGATGTGGTTATCTACAGAGGTGCTTTTGCTCAGATGATCAGGCTTTCCACGTACGTTGACTCTGATTTTTTGGCTTCTTTTCCCGCTGATGGCTTGATTGTGGCCACTCCCACTGGGTCCAGCGCCTATTCGCTTTCAGCGGGGGGACCAGTGGTGTATCCGGAACTCGAGCTTTTGATCATCACCCCCATCTGTGCCCATACCCTTTATGCCCGGTCGGTGGTAACTGCTCCCAGCTCAACTGTTAAGGTGGTTCTGGAGTCTGAAAAGGAAGGCACTATGGTAACCCTTGACGGTCAGAGAGGGTACGCCCTGCACCAAGGAGAGTTTATCGTGGTCAAAAAGTCCAACGTTGAGTTGTTGGTTCTGCATCCCTTTGACGAGCAGCCCTTTTATTCCCTGTTGCGTAGAAAGCTTTCTTGGGGTATGGATATCCGCAAGCGGGTTGATGGAGAATGCTAAAGGAACTGGTAGTTAAGAATCTGGTTATTGTGGAATATCAGAATATTGCTTTTGATAAAGGCCTCAATGTCCTGACGGGTGAGACCGGTACTGGTAAATCTCTGGTTGTCGACGCACTGGCTCTGCTTTCTGGAGTGAGAGCCCGAGAAGACCTGGTCAGAGCACAAGCTCCCTGTGCGCTGGTGGAAGCTCTTTTTGGTATCGAGAACAACCCGGAAGTTCAAGAGCTACTTCGAGAAAACGACCTGTTGCACGGCGATGAGGTGGTGCTTTCCCGGGAAATTTCTCCTCAGGGTAAGAGCAAATGCAGGGTCAACGGCCGGTTAGTCCCTCTGGCTTTTCTCAAAAAGCTAAGCACCAAGCTGTTTGATATTTATGGACAGGGCGAACAGGTGAGTTTTTTTGAGCCACGCAATAAACTTCGTATTGTGGACGCGCTGCTTGGGGGGGAAGCTTTATCTTGGAAAGAGGAATATCGCAAATTATTCAGAGAGTGGAAAGCAGTTGCTGATAAGCTGAATACCTTGGGGAAAGACGTGGAGGAAAAACTTTCCGAGCTGCAACGAGTTGTTGAAGAGCTAGATTCGCTGGGCCTTGCGGAAGAGGAGGTATTTCAGCTGGAGAGTGATTTCAACCGTATGGCCCATGCACAGCGTTTTCTGGAGGTTTTGGGAAAGGCATTGCGCGAAATCGAAGGTGATGATTTTGAGGAGGGTATTTTGAAAAGGCTGAGCCAGCTCGAAGAAGATTTACGCTCTTTGCCTCAGGAAAACGCAAGACTTGAGGAGCTTGAACTTGCCATTCAGAACATGAATGGAGTTTATGCAGGTTTACAGGAGGTTTCCTATCTCCTGGGCAAACTCAGGGAGAGTTTCTGTTTTTCCGAAGAGGAGATTAGAGAACTTGAGGAGAAAATAGCGCTCCTTGAGCGCCTGAAAAGAAAATATCGTTGCTTAACCACAGCGAGTTTCGTCACTTTCCAGAAAGAAAGCAGAAGAAAGCTGGTGGAGCTTGAAAACACCCGTTCGCTGGTGGAAAGTTTGCAAGAACAAAAAGTGCTTCTGGAAGAAGAACTGGGTAAGCTTTCCGAAAAGCTCTCGTTGGCAAGAAAGAAAGCGGCGCAGAGCTTTAGCGAACTAATTGAAAAAGAGCTTGCTCAACTGGGACTTGAAAAGGCACGCTTCAAAGTGGATTTTGGCAGGGAACGAGCTTTTACTGAGGAAGGGACCGATGTGGTTGAGTTTCTCATCTCCGTCAACCCGGGTCAAAAAATGGGTAAAGTGCTTGAAGTCGCTTCGGGAGGAGAAATTTCTCGCATCGTGTTGGCTATTAAGTCTCTGATCTCTGGCCTGGAAAGTCTACCGGTTCTGATTTTTGATGAGATAGACCAGGGAGTGGGAGGCAAGACCGCTTTTTGGGTCGGTGAGCGGCTGAAAAAGCTGGCTGAAAATCATCAGGTGATATGTGTAACCCATCTGCCCCAGATAGCCTGTTTTGCCAATCACCACCTCAGGGTGAGAAAGCGTTTCGCCGAGGAAAGGGTCGAAGTCGAAGTACAACCCCTTCAAAAGCCTGAGGAACGTATCGAGGAGCTGGCCCGGATGCTTGGAGCAGAAGAAGGAGACCACTTTGGGGTGGAGTACGCACGAACCTTACTGGAGAGAGTCAGTGGTGCGGATACTTAAAGCAGGTGGTTTTTTCACCGAAAGCTGGCAGGATAGCGAAATTATAGTCCTTGGTGGACCAAGTGGCACTGGAAAAACAGAGCTGACCCTTAACCTGGCTACCTATTTACGAAAGACTCTGGTTCGAGGATGTGAGCTTCTGGATCTTGATTTTGTGAAGAGCGACTTTACTCTGCGCAGTGGGCGCTATCGTCTCGAAGTTCCCCTCCGCCAGAGCTTCTCGGTTGCTCGCTTTTCAGAGTATCCAGTCTGGGAGAAAGATGTTCTGAAGCTGTTCAGTGATGCTTCACTGGAAAGTCCACTCATAATTGACCTGGGTGGCGATGAGCGCGGCCTGCGTATTTTCAGAAGTCTGGCTCCATTTTGGCAAAAAAAGCGAGTCTACTGCAGCTTGGTGGTCAATTTTCATCGCCCTTTTTTTGAGTCAGTGGAAAGCTACTCCTCTTTTGTGTACCAGACAGAGAAGCGAGTGGGAATTCGCTTCCATTCGCTGATTTTAAACGATCATCTCGGCCACCACACCGATGAAACACTGGTAAAGCAAGCCTTTGAAAAAGCGACTCTGCTTTCTCAAAAGCTTGCTTTACCAATCTGGTTTGTGGCAGTTTGGGAAGAGCTGGGGTTGCCTTTTTCTTTTCTGGACTCTTTGGACTGTGCAGTTTTGGGTATACGTCGTTATCTTAACTTAGCCTGGAACGTGGGAGGCGATGAGGCCAATGGTGGTTTCCAAAAACACCAATCAGGTGATAATTGATTTCGAATTCTGCAAGGGGTGCGGTCTGTGCGTGCGGGTATGCCCCCGCAACGTGCTGGGTATTTCTGAAGACTTTAATTCCCGAGGATACTTTCCAGCTAAAGTTTGTGCACAGGAAAAGTGCATTGGTTGCGGTTTCTGTGCCGAAGTTTGCCCTGAAGTGGCGATTGCCGTTTATAAGGAGTGAGTACGGTGGAAAGAATTTTGATGAAAGGCAACGAAGCGGTTGCTGAAGCCGCAGTTCGAGCTGGCTGCCGCGTTTACTTTGGCTACCCCATCACTCCCCAGACAGAAATCAGCGAATACCTTTCCAAACGTCTTCCTGAAGTGGGAGGTGTTTTTCTCCAGGCAGAGAGCGAGGTGGCAGCCATAAACATGGTCTACGGTGCAGCAGCCACAGGCATGCGGGTGCTGACTTCTTCTTCAGGGCCAGGTCTGAGCTTGAAACAGGAAGGACTTTCTTACCTTGCTTCAGCAGAGCTGCCCTGTGTGGTGGTAAACATGGTTCGAGGAGGACCGGGCTTGGGCAATATTCAACCTGCCCAGAGCGACTATTTCCAAGCCACCCGTGGGGGAGGACATGGAGATTATCGGGTGCTTACCCTTGCTCCCTCTTCGGTGCAAGAACTCGTGGACCTGACCTATCTCGCTTTTTACCTTGCTGACAGGTATCGTAATCCAGTCGAAATACTGGGTGATGGCATGCTGGGCCAGATGATGGAGCCAGTAGTGTTCCAGGAACCTTCGCTACCCCCTCTGCCGGATAAAGATTGGGCAATCAAGGGGAAGGGGAGAGGGGAACGAAAGTACATTCTCTGTTTTGCTCTGGACCCCCGAGAGCTGGAAAAGCTTAATCTGAAATTGCAGGAAAAATACCTGCGCATTGAACAGGACGAGGTTCGCTTTGAGTATTTTGGTTCTCCGACTCCGGAAATGCTTCTCGTGGGTTTTGGAACCGTGGGTAGAATTTTAAAGAGCGTGGTGAGAGAAGGGGAAAGAGTTGGTTTGCACCTTGGTCTTTTGCGCCCCATCACTCTCTATCCTTTCCCTAAGCAGGCCGTCAGCGAGTGGGCACAAAAGGCAGGCCAGGTGTTGGTTGTGGAAATGAACCTGGGGCAAATGCTTGAAGATGTGCTGCTGGCTGTATCCGGCAAAGCTCAGGTGCATTTTTATGGGAGAACAGGAGGGATGATTCCCACCGTTGATGAGATACTGGAACGGGTCTTTGCACTGAGAAAGGGGTGATAATCCATGAAAGCAATATTTGAAAGACCCCGCACTTTGATAAAGAAACCTTTCACGTACTGCCCAGGCTGCCACCACGGTCTGGCCCAAAGGATTATAGCCGAAGTGATAGATGAGCTCAACATTGCTGATAAAACCATTGGGGTTGGACCGGTGGGTTGTTCAGTATATATCTACGAGTTCCTGGATATAGATTTTGTAATGGGTGCTCACGGCAGAGCTCCTGCGGTAGCCACTGGTATCAAGCGTTCGCTTCCAGACCGAGTGGTTTTTTCTTATCAGGGAGATGGTGACATTGCAGCCATAGGAACTGCAGAAATTGTCCACGCAGCCAACCGGGGAGAACTGATAACTTCTTTTTTTGTCAATAACGCTGTTTTTGGTATGACAGGAGGGCAAATGGCGCCCACCACCCTCCTGGGCCAGAAGACCAAAACGTCTCCAGAAGGCAGAGATGCCAGAATGCACGGTTTTCCCATGCGTCTTAGCGAAGTGCTGGCTACCTGTGAGGGTAGTGCCTACATAGCAAGAGCCGCTCTCACCAATCCCCGTTTTATTCGCAAGGCTAAGGAAATGGTACGCAAAGCGTTTCTTACCCAGATAGAAGGAAAAGGTTTTTCTATGGTGGAATTTCTTTCTCCCTGTCCTACCAACTGGGGTATGAATCCTGTGGAAGCAGTGGAATGGCTGGAAAAGGAAATGCTTGCCTATTTCGAAATTGGTGAAATCAAGGTTAGGGAGGACGTGTTCAATGCATGCTGAAGTGGTTATCGCTGGGTTTGGAGGACAGGGAATTCTCTTTTTGGGACGAGTCCTTGCTGAAGCAGGAATGATTGAGGGATACGAAGTCACCTGGTTCCCATCCTATGGACCTGAGATGCGAGGGGGAACAGCCAACTGTACGGTGATAATTTCTGAAGAAGAAATTGGAGCCACGGTTACCGCTCATCCTGATATTTGTGTGGTCATGAATGAACCGTCCTTGAGAAGGTTCGCCAGTTCGGTGCGCAAGGGAGGGCTTTTGCTGGTTAACTCTTCTCTGGTCTCCACGAGTTATCAATCCAGCGCGGTGGAAGTTTTAGAGATACCTGCAAACGAGCTGGCAAAAATGGTGGGCAATCCTCGGGTGATCAATATGGTGATGCTTGGGGGATTGTTAGCCAAAAGAGAGCTGGTAAAGTTTGCAAGCGCTGAAAAAGCGCTGCAAAACATTTTGCAGGGGAAAGAAGACCTATTGGAGGCCAACCTGGTAGCTCTTCGGGTAGGCCGAGATTTTGTCATCAAGGGGGGCGAGATACATGTTGGTTAGAGACCGGATGACCCGGGAAGTCATCACCATTAACAGTCATACTCCTATTCTGGAAGCCCAGAAAATCATGAAGGATAAAAAAATACGTAGGTTGCCAGTGGTTGATAATCAGAAGCTGGTAGGTATTGTAACCTATAATGACCTCCTTGAGGCAACACCTTCCAAAGTTACTACCTTGAGTCGTTTTGAACTGACTTATCTTCTGAGCAAGATGACCGTGGCTGAAATTATGAAAAAAATGGTTATTACCGTTTCTCCTGATACCCCCCTTGAGGAAGTGGCGCTGATTATGAAGCAAAATGAAATCGGTGGTGTACCTGTAGTTGAAGATTCAAAGGTGGTGGGTATTATCACGGAATCAGATATCTTTGAGGCTCTTGTGGAAACGTTGGGCGTTGAAGAGGGTGGAAGCAGAATTACTCTGGAACTTCCTCAAAAACCAGGCATCCTGCACGAAGTAACGGGTATCGTGAAAAAACACGATGTTAACATACTGAGCCTGGCTACTTTTTATGATGAGGAACATCCTCAATTCCGCTACGTGGTCATGCGCGTTGCCGTTCGCGACCCGGGTCCGCTTGTGGAAGAACTCAGTCAACATCCAGAAATAGTGGTCAAACACGTATGGGTTAGCCCGGAAGAGGAGGTATAGCGGTGTTTTATCGCTTTGAGGAAAATCAAGAATTGTCTTTGGAAACTCCAAAACTTGAGCACAGCGAACTGATCCTGGATGCCTGTATTTTCAAGGTGGTTCGCAACACTTACCAGGGGAATATGAAGCGGATTTTCATTCAGCACCCGGGAGCAGTCAGCATTGTAGCGACTACCACCTCTTCGAAAATGCTCCTCATCAAGCAGTTTAGGGCTCCAGTTGGTGAATGGCTGTGGGAAATTCCAGCCGGTACACTGGAAAAAAACGAGTCGCCCCTCCTGTGCGCCCAGCGAGAGCTTGAGGAGGAAACGGGGTATGTTTCCCAGGACTGGGAATATCTTTTTCAAGTAGTCCTTGCTCCCGGCTACAGCAGTGAAGTAATTCACTTTTTTAGAGCTCGTAATGCAAAACCCGTTTCCGAACCCCGCCAGGGAGACACGGATGAGCTTATCTACTGCTGGGAGGTGGACACCAAGCAAGCCCGTCAGATGCTCCAGAGTGGCGAAATAAAGGATGCCAAAACCATGGTAGCCATATGGCACTGGCTGGGAGAGAAACAATGAGAATTTTTATAGCGCTCCTGGATGGGGTGGGGGTGGGAGAGTTGCCGGATGCGAGTCAGTACGGCGATCAGGGTAGTCACACCCTGCGCAACACCTCCCAAGCAGTAGGAGGATTGCGGCTGCCCAATCTGGAAGCACTGGGCTTGGGTTGTATTGATTCCATAGAAGGGGTAGCGCCGGTTCCCAATCCCAAGGGATATTATGGAAAGATGCGCGAGCGCTCGGCGGGCAAGGACACCCTCACCGGTCACTGGGAAATTGCAGGCATTATTCTGGATAAACCTTTTCCCGTTTATCCTCGGGGGTTTCCTCCTGAGGTTGTGCAACGTATCGAAGAAGCCATTGGCAGGCCCATTCTCGGCAATAAGCCCGCTTCAGGCACGGCCATAATTGAAGAGTTGGGCGCTGAACACCTGCGCACTGGCTATCCCATAGTTTACACTTCTGCCGATTCCGTGTTGCAAATAGCAGCCCATGAAGAGATTATTCCTCCTCCTCAGCTGTATGAAATGTGTCGAAAGGTTCGGGAAATAATGACTGGAGAACACGCTGTGGCCCGGGTTATCGCCCGCCCTTTCGTGGGTTCACCGGGTAAGTTCGTACGTACGCCTCGTCGCAAAGACTTCTCACTTCCACCTCCTTCCCAGACGGTGCTTGATGCCCTGGTTGCTTCTGGCAAAGAGGTAATCGGTGTGGGAAAGATTGGAGAAATTTTTGCCTTTCGGGGTCTAAGTGACTCCATAAAGACAGCTGACAATGCAGACACCTTCCGAGTGTTTTTAAAGCTTCAGAAAAGCGGTCGGGGCGACCTAATATGGGCCAATTTCAATGACTTTGACACCCTTTACGGGCACCGCAACAACCCTCAAGGTTTTGCGCAAGCGCTTCAAGACTGGGACGCCACCTTAACTGATTTCCTGGCTTCCATGAGAGAGGAAGATCTCTTGATCATTACCAGCGATCACGGTTGTGACCCCACAACTCCAAGCACCGACCATTCCAGAGAATATGCCCTGCTTCTGGTCTATTCTCCCAGCAATCAGCGAGGTCGGAGCCTGGGTGTCAGAGATACTTTTTGCGATGTGGCACATTCTATAGCAGAATTTCTGGGAGTCAAATGGCATGGACCTGGCACAAGCTTTGCTTCAGAAATTTTGTCCTGAAAACATTCGTCTTGCTGCCGAGTTTTTCGCTGCCCACTTGAAAATGGTTCCCACAATGACTTTTGTTCTCGGTTCGGGATGGGACCGTGTCTTGTGGGAAATAGAGGTGGTGCAGGAATTCGACTATCGAGAGTTTTTTGCCCTCCCAGATGCCATACCCGGGCATCGCTACAGAATTGTGATGGGCCAGTGGAAGGGTAGGGGAATCTTGTTTTTTATGGGAAGATTGCATCTCTATCAGGGCTACAGCCCCTGGGAAGTGGCTTTCCCGGTGCTTTTTTCTGCTCTGGCGGGGGTTTCGACGCTGATTTTGACCAACGCTGCAGGAAGCCTGAGAAGGTCTATTGAGCCTGGAACGCTGGTGATAATTCAAGACCAGATTGATTTTACCTTCTTTCCAGATTTTCCCTGTAGCTTACGTCCTTCCTACGATAGCTTTCTAAGCTCCTTGCTTTTTGAGCTGGCTTGTGAGAAAAGGATTAAGGCCTGGAAAGGTATTTACGTGGGTGTGCTGGGACCTACTTACGAAACACCCCAGGAAATCCGGATGTTGAGGAAAATCGGTGCTGATGTGGTGGGTATGTCCACCGTAAAGGAGGTAAAATTGGCCTGTGAGCTGGGCATGAAGGTCGCTGGGATTTCGTTGGTAACCAACTGGGGGAGTGGTATTTCCGGGAAACCGCTTTCTCACGCCGAAGTTTTACGGGTTGTTGCTCAGCAGGAAGAGAATCTGCAAAAGCTTTTTCAGTGTTTTGTGGAGGAGTTATACGGTGCAAATTGTAGTAGCCCATGAGGGAACTGACTTTGACGCTTTTGCGTCTATGTATGCTGTGACCCGTCTTTTTCCTTCTACCCAGATAGTTCTGGGAGGTAGCGTAAACCGCAATCTGAGGCGCTTTCTTTCTCTTTATGGGCAGTTTTTTGATTTTTTGAAAGAGAAAGAAGTGTTTTGGGAAGAGGTGAAGAAGGTTTTTGTGGTGGACACCTCTTTCGTGGAGCGAGTGGGCAAAGCAGGCTTGCTTATCAAAGAGGGTAAGGTGGACTACTACATCATCGACCATCATTTAACCGATGACCAGGAGAAAAGAAGTGAGAAAGAGCTTTTACTCAAGCGGGGAGCTTGTTCGACCATCATGGTTGAGCTTTTGCAAGAACAAAAGATAGAAATTAATTCCCTGGAGGCCACTTTGCTTGCTCTGGGCATCTACGAGGATACGGGTTTTTTTACTTTTTCCACCACTACTTTTCAGGACCTGGAGGCTGCTTCTTTTTTGCTCCAAAAAGGAGCATTGCTTTCTTTCATCCCCCGCTTCACACGTATCCAGCTTACTTCTATTCAACGTCGTATTTTAAAGGATATGATAGACTCTCTGGAAACCAGAGAAATTGCAGGTTGCGTGGTTCACTTCACCCAGGTGAAGCCCCCAGAGTACGTGGAAGGAGTTTCTTTTCTGGTCCACAAACTCATGGACCTTGAGGAAATAGATGTTCTCTTTGCCCTCTTTGCCATGGAAGAAAAGACTTACGTCATTGCCCGTAGCAGGATTGAAGAGATTGACTTAAATTGTGTGTTACAGGAACTGGGAGGTGGAGGACACCGCAGTGCAGCTTCCTGCAGCGTAAAGGGAATGTCGTTTTCCGAGGTTCGACAAAAAATCGAAGAAGGCATGCAACGCTGTGTTCGCCTGGTGAAAGCCAGAGAAATCATGTCTCATCCAGTAAAAGTGGTTTCTCCATCGACCACTGTGGAGGAAGCATTTTCTACTATGATGCGCTTTGGTTTTTCAGGCCTGCCGGTGGTTGAAGATAACAAGCTGGTGGGACTTATTTCGCGCAAAGACGTGGAAAAGGCAATAAGTCATGGGCTCCACAACGCTCCGGTTAAAAGCTTCATGAACCCTCAGGTGATAAGCGTTGAGCCTGAAGATTCTATTTTCAAAGTGTGGCAGCTCATGGTAGAGCAGGACATTGGCCGAGTACCGGTCACCAGAAATGGTTTGGTCCTGGGCATTATAACCCGAAGTGACCTTTTGAGAGGCTTACACCAAAGACAAAACCTGGAAATACGGAGCTTGAAGCGCGTTAACTTTGCCGAAAAAATCTTTACTCATTTTAACCGTGAGGACCTTCAGTATATCCAGCTTATCTCGGAACTGGCCAAGAGGAAGCGCACCAGGGTTTACCTGGTTGGTGGAGTAGTTAGAGACCTTATCCTGGGCTTTCCCAACTACGACCTGGACCTGGTAGTCGAAGGCGATGCTATTGAGTTTGCCAGTTTCGTGGCTCAGAAACTGGAAGCAAAATTGGTCACCTATCAACCCTTTGGTACTGCTTCTCTTTTCGTGGGTGAGCGAAAAAGAAGAATAGACTTTGCTTCGGCCAGACAGGAATTCTATGCCTATCCCGGTGCACCTCCTCAGGTAGAGCACAGCAATCTGCGACGTGACCTTTTCAGAAGAGATTTCACCATTAACGCCATGGCAATAAGCATCTACCCCGATGATTGGGGGGAACTTTTTGACTTTTTTGGCGGTTTTAAAGATTTACAGAAAAAACTCATACGAGTTTTACATCCACTCAGTTTTGTGGAAGACCCGGCGAGAGCGATAAGAGCAGTCCGCTTTGAAAAGAAGTACGGTTTTCAAATCGAACCCTTCACCATGAGTCTTCTCAAGCAGACCGTTCGTGAAGGATTGCTGGCAAAAATTAAGCCTGACCGCCTTAAAGAGGAAATCCAGCTCATTTTACGACTGCCCGGATTTTACTCCTATTTACAGCGCCTGTACCAACTGGACATGTTTCCATATCTTTTTCCAGGTTGTGTCTGGAAAAGCGATTACGATATCCTTTACCCCAGGCTTGAAAGACTGATTCAGGAAGAAGCATCTACGGAAAGACTGGATTTCTTCCTCTTGAAAATGACGCCCCTGCTTTCTGACATCCAGTTTGATTCCTTGGAGGCGTTTGTGGAGCGCCTCCACCTATCCAAACGTTTTTATTCTCAAGTAAAAACCTATCTCGGAAGACGAACTGTACTCGAGAGAATCTTGCAAGAGAAAACCTCCCCTCCCTCGCGTGTCTTTGAAGTGTGCTCGGAAATACCACTTGAATTTCTGTATTTTACTCTGGCCAAATTTCATGATCAGGACCTGGCAAGGGAACGAATCAGAAACTACCTGACCAAATGGAGGTTTGTCAAGCCAGAGCTAACCGGCTCTGACCTTAAACAACTGGGCATACCTCAGGGCCCAATTTATGCTAAAATTTTGCGAGAGTTGCAGAAAGCCAGGATTGATAACCTGGTCTATAGTCGTGAAGAAGAAATAGCGTTAGCCATAAAACTTTGGGAAAGGATGAAAGCCAGTGACCAGTAAAGAGAAAATTTTCAGCGGCATGCGTCCCACTGGTCGGATGCACGTGGGCCACTACTTTGGCGCTTTACAAAACTGGGTTCGTCTTCAGGATGAATATGACTGCATCTTTGGCGTAGCTGACTGGCACGCCTTGACGACCGCTTTCGATAATACTCAAGAAATAGAAAAAAACCTGATAGAAATGGTCACTGACTGGTTAAGTGTAGGGCTGGACCCCGAAAAAAGCACATTGATGGTTCAATCCCTGGTTCCGGAACACGCCGAACTAAACCTACTTTTTTCCATGATTACTCCTGTGGGCTGGTTGGAGAGGAACCCGGTATTGAAGCAGCAACTGCAGGATATGGGTCTGAAGGAAGCAGTGGGTTTTGGGCATCTGGGTTATCCGGTGCTGATGGCAGCAGATATTCTGATATACAAGGCGTCGCGAGTTCCGGTTGGTGAAGACCAGGTTCCACATATCGAAATCACCCGTGAGATTGCCCGTCGCTTTAATTTTCTCTACCAGTGTTCGGTGTTTCCCGAACCAGAAGCTTTGTTGACCTCTTCACCTCGAATTCTGGGAATTGATGGCAGAAAGATGAGCAAAAGCCTGAATAATTACATCGCCTTAAGCGATACCAGAGAAGATATCCAGAAAAAAGTAATGGCCATGTTCACGGATCCCGAGAAGATTCGGCGCCATGACCCGGGACATCCAGAGCGTTGCAACGTGTTTACCTTTCATAAAGCGATAGCCAACCCCAAAGCTGAAGAAATTGAGCGGGATTGTCGTAGTGGTTCCTTAGGGTGTGTGGCCTGTAAAAGGCAGCTGGCCGAGCTACTTGCCGACTTTATTGATCGGGTTACCTTCCTGCGTACGAGATACCAGGGGAAGGAAAAGCTAGTTCGGGAAATCCTTGTTGAGGGAAGCCGAAAAGCTCGAGAGATTGCTCGCAAAACGATGGAAGAAGTAAGAGAGGCGATGAAAATTTCTTATGGAATTGCTCGATAAGTGGAGCAAGGTTGACTTTGCAAAAACGACTTCCTTTATGGAGCGGGTAACCCTGGTTGAGGAATTGCTTGCTGATATCGAGCAGGCTATCAGTGATATTCTTGGCGATGAAGAAATTGAGGAACCGGAACCAGCACTGGATTCTTCTCCCTATCCGGAAAAAAGCTGGTTGGATGAAATAAGCGAGCTTCTCGCTGCTTTGTACGAGAGGGAAGAAAATCTGTTTAAGGCACCGCGAGAGCGCTGGAGTGGGCTACAGCGTAAAAAATACTCTGACCTGGAAGAGCTTGACCTGGCAGAGCTTCTAAAGCTCTGCCAAACGCTACTTTCTGCGCAAAAAATGGAAAACGTCTTACCGTTGGACGCCCAATTTGCAACGCTGGTTGAAAAATGCAGGCAAAGGGTGCTGGCTATCATCAAAAAGCAAGAAAAAAAAGAGTATGCCTGGTCGGTATTTTTCGAGCATGTTCGCTCAAAGAAGGAAGCGATTGCTACTTTTTTGGTTCTTCTGGACCTCGTTTTCAGAAAGGTCCTCTTTTTGCGGGAGAGAAACGGCGACTACGTTTTGAGTACCAAGGATGAACGGTAAACACTTAAAAACTAAAGAGTTGGTGGAAGCCCTGTTGTTTTCTTCTCCGCGCGCTCTCGCTTCGGAAAAAATATGCGAAGTCCTGGGGTGCTCTCTCGAAGAGGTCGAAAAAGCATTACAGGAACTTTATCTGGAACTGAAGAAGCGCGAAGGCGCCATTGTGGTGCGCAAAGTAGCCGGTAAATGGCAAATGGTGGTTCGCCCCGAAATTGGCTCTTTTTTAAAAGAAAAGCTGCAGGTTGTTTCTCAGGGTAAGCTCTCCAGGGCAGCTTTGGAAGTGCTGGCAATCGTGGCACTTCATCAACCAGTAAGCAAAGGAGAAATCGACTTAAAACGGGGGGTTGATTCAGGAACCGTTCTGCGGTCTTTGCTCGAAAAAGGGTTGGTTTCAGTGGTCACCGAAGATGCGGGTAAGAAGTTTCCTCTCAAGTACCAGGTAACTGAAAAATTTTATGAAATTTTTGGATTGGAAAGTGAAGAGGCTTGGCGTAGAATATGCGATAACCTGCTGGGAGACGAACATGGAAGAACGTTTAAACAAATTTCTGGCTAAAGCCGGCGTTGCTGCGCGAAGAAAATGTGATCGTTTAATTCAAGAGGGTCGTGTTATGGTAAATGGTGAAGTAGTACTTTCGCCAGGATACCGGGTTACCGAGAAAGACCGCGTAACCGTGGACGGTAAGCTGGTCGAATGCACAGGGAAACAGCATGTTTATCTCCAACTTTACAAACCTCGAGGTTATCTGACCACTCTTTCTGATCCTCTGGGAAGGAAAACAGTTGCTGACCTTCTCCGAGATGTGCCGGATCGGGTCTTCCCGGTTGGTCGTCTGGACCAGGACAGCGAAGGTTTGTTACTTTTCACCAACGACGGCCAGCTTGCTTATGTTCTTGCTCACCCTTGCTTTGAAGTCGAGAAAAAGTACCTGGTTTATGCTTCAGGCAAAGTGACCCCGCAAGAGTTGGATACGCTTAAACGGGGTATAAGGTTTAATGACCAGGACTACCGGATTCGCGAGGGTTTGGTGATTGAAAGCAATGCCTCTTTAAGCCTGGTTGAAGTAATCCTTACTGAAGGGAAAAAACATGAAGTGAAAATTCTTTTTGAGGAAATCGGACATTCAGTGTTACGACTTATTAGAATTAAAATGGGTCCTGTGGTTCTGGATTCTCGGCTTCTTCCTGGGAAATGGCGTTATTTGACAAGTCAGGAAGTAGAAGCCTTGCAAGATTTAAAAACCAGCCTCCTGCGAGGAAAAACCAGTGAGAAAACCTGAAGGAAAAGGCCTGGTGCAACTTTACATAGGTGATGGAAAGGGTAAAACCACGGCTTCCTTGGGGTTAGCGCTCCGGGCAGTTGGTTGGGGATGGAAGGTTCTTTATCTCCAGTTTTTTAAAAAGCGTTTTACTGGCGAACTGGCTTCCACACAATGTCTTCCCGGTGTAGAATTCTACCAGTTTGGTTCTGGCGAATTTCTTATAGGTCGCGAACCTTCGGAGCTGGATTTTAAAGAGTTCAGATGTGGTTGGGAAGTAGCAAAGAAGGCCTTGCTCGAGGGAGGATGGGACCTTCTGGTGTTGGACGAATTTTGTTATGCTTTCCTGTATCAATTTTTGAGTTTTCCCGAGTTCGAACAGGTTTTGCAAAATAGAGTGGAATCTCTTGAAGTGGTGATCACAGGTAGAAAAGCACCTTCAGAACTCATTGAAAGAGCGGACTTGGTTTCAGAAGTCAAGTGTTTGAAACATCCTTTCCAAAAAGGGATTCCCGCTCGAGAGGGTATAGAGTTTTGACAGTAACTGCTTTTAAGGAGGTCGAGTATTATTGATACGGGGAATAAGAGGAGCCGTGGTTGTGGATAGCGATGAGGCGCTTCAGGTGAAAAAAGCGACTCTGGAGCTTTTTGAAGCGATTATGGAAAAGAACTTACTCAACGTTGAGGACATTGCGGCAGTTTTCATAACCCTAACTCCTGACATCCAGTCCGTTTTTCCCGCAGAGGCTATAAGGGAGCAGGAAAAGTTCCGTTATATTCCCATCCTCTGCGCTCAGGAAGCTCAGGTAGCAGGTGGACTGAAAAGATGTATACGGATTATGGTACTGGCCAATACGCCCTTCGACCAGGAAACGGTGAGACACGTTTATCTTGGAGAAGCAAAAAATCTTCGTAGAGATCTTTTAGGTGAGGTTGAGTCATGAAAGTCGCGCGGGTGCATCCAGCGAACCATCCCCTTACGGGTTCTGTTCTTTGCGCTCGAGACAAATCCTTGAGTCATCGAGCAGCAATTCTGGCTGCCCTGGCCCAGGGAACCACGAAAGTGTCTGGGTTTTCTTTTTGTGAGGATTGCCTTTCTACGCTGTCTTGCTTGCGTCAATTTGGGGTCAGAATTAAAACCTATCCGGATGTGGGTAAAGTGGTTGTGGAGAGTGGTGGTTGGAGAGAACTCACAGAACCTGAAGACGTCCTCTACGCTGGTAACTCGGGCACCACGGCGCGCCTTTTGTGTGGAGTGGCTTCTTGGATAAAGGGGCTCACCATAATTACCGGTGATGCAAGTTTGCGCCGTAGGCCCATGCGTAGGGTTATTGAGCCTCTTTCTCTTACCGGCATTCAAATTGGAGGACGTGACAATAACCGATTTCTACCCGTTTTTATTCGGGGCAAATATCCTCTTACGCCCTTTGAGTACCGCCTTTCCGTTGCCAGTGCTCAGGTAAAGTCAGCACTGCTCCTTGCAGCACTGGGAGCTGATGCCCCCTCCTGTGTAAGAGAACCCTTTGCGTCCCGAGACCATACTGAAAACATGCTCTCTTACCTTGGAATTCGTTTGGAGCGAGAACCTGGCCGGGTAGTAATTCATCCTCCTGCTAAACCGCTAAAAGCCAGAGATTTTTCTCTACCTGGAGATGTTTCCTCTGCTGCTTTTCTGGCCGCAGCGGCGCTGATGGTACCTGATTCTGGCATCTACATCCAGGATGTAGGGCTCAACCCCACCCGGTCTGGTTTTCTGGAGTGCGTTTCTCGGATGGGTGGTCAAGTAAAAATCCACAATTTGAAGGAAGAATTCGGTGAACGTCGAGGAGATTTGGAAGTTGCCTTTTCTTCTTTACGCGGTGTCAGTATTGGCAAGGAAATCATCCCTTCACTCATTGATGAAGTGCCTATCCTTTCGGTTCTGGCCACTCAGGCTCAGGGGGTTACTTTCATAACCGGTGCGGAGGAGTTGCGGGTAAAAGAATGTGACCGCTTGCGAGCAATGTATCTGGGTCTGAAAACCCTTGGGGCCAAGGTAGAGGAGCGCAGTGACGGACTGATCATTGAGGGTCCCGTTACGCTGCACGGAGGCAGAGTGGAAAGCTTTGGGGACCATCGTATTGCCATGAGTTTTGCCGTAGCAGGTCTGATTGCCAGGGAAGCGGTTGAAATCGTGGACGTTGACTGTGTGAAAATAAGCTATCCAGAATTTTTTGACCACTTACAATCGCTGGGTTGTAAAAGGGTGGAGTTTTACGAAAGTGAGGAGGAAGGAGAGAAGAGCTGTTTATGAAAAAGACAATTGCCATAGACGGTCCAGCAGGAGCTGGTAAAAGTACGGTAGCTTCTGAGTTAGCGGCAAGACTGGGTTATCTCTACGTAGATACCGGTGCAATGTATAGAGCGGTGACTCTCTTCCTGATTCTCAGGGGAGTGGACATTCAAAACCAGAAATTGGTGCAGAAACTGCTTGATGAAGTCGAAATCGAGCTCACCGAAGAAGGCAGGGTATTCCTCAACGGAAAAGAGGTAACCCGGGAAATTCGAACCCCCTTGGTGGACCAGATGGTCTCTCCGGTAGCTGCCTTGAAAGAAGTGCGTCGGTTCTTAAGAACCAAACAGCGCAATCTGGCCCTTTCACGTCCTTCCGTAACCGAGGGTAGAGACATTGGTACAGTTATCTTGCCGGATGCCGATTTGAAAATTTTCCTTACTGCTTCCCCTGAAATCCGAGCCCGGAGAAGATGGTTACAGCTTAAAGAGCGAGGACAAAAAATAGATTACAAACTGGTCTTGAGGAATATTTTGGAGCGAGATTACATTGATTCTAATCGCAGCGAAGCACCCCTCAAGATGCCCGAGGGGGCTTTATTAATAGACTCCTCATTCTTGAGCAAAGAGCAGGTGGTGGACCTGATCTATAATCTGGTGCGACAATGAGTAAGAAGGTGTTGATAGCTAAGAAAGCTGGATTTTGCCCTGGTGTGGAGAGGGCTTTTCGGAAGGCTCTCCAAGCTTTAGAGGACAATCAGAAGCCGGTTTTTTTGCTTGGGGAACTGGTCCACAATCGGCAGGTTATGGAGTTTTTAATCAACAAGGGAGCGCTGGTTGTTGATAATCTCCTGGATATCCCTTCGGGAGCAATAGTAGTTACTCGCTCCCACGGCATCAAAAAAGAAGATCTTGAAATCTTAAAAGCAAAAGGAGCAAAAGTTGTGGACACTACCTGCCCACGAGTCAGGAAGGCACGTTTTCTGGCTCAAAGAATGCAAAAAGCAAACGAAGGCCTGGTTGTTCTGGGAGATTTACAACACCCGGAGGTTGAAGCTTTGCTCAGTTATCTTAAACCCGAAGTGGTGGTCTGCAGCAAAAATCCTGAAGAATGGGAAAATATGGCGCAATGGTTGGAACAGTGGCACTCCGTTGGATTGGTGGAACAGACCACGCTTCCCAGGTTTGTGGTGGATGAGTTCAAGTTGTGGTTCAAAAGACGCTTTTCAGACGTTATGCTTCAAGTTGCTTATACTCTTTGTCCAGAAACCGAAGAGAGACAGCAAGAACTCCTGGAAACGATACACAAAAGAAAAATCGATGTGGTAATAGTGGTAGGAGGCAAAAACAGCGCTAACACCCGGGCACTGTTCCTTCTGGCACAGCAGAAAGGAGCTAAAGTCTTCTGGATTGAAACTGCAGAAGAGCTTTCCTCCTTGCCTCAGCTCGAAGGTGAGATTTTGCTGGTAAGTGGTGCTTCCACTCCTTGGGCTATAGTGGAGGAGGTTGGAAAACGCCTTCAGACAGAAGCTGGTGAGTAAAATGAACGAGGGCAAAAAGCAACCGCTGGTTGCAATAGTGGGAAGGACCAACGTTGGGAAATCCACCCTGTTTAATCGCTTGGCAAAAAAGAGAATAGCCATCGTGGACCCTACACCAGGGGTAACCAGAGATTTTTTGGAAGAGATTGTTGATTTTCAGGATATAGAAGCCAGGGTTGTGGATACCGGAGGTATTGAATTTAACCCTCAGGAGCCTCTTCAGAGTGCGGTTGAAAGAAAAGCTTGGGAGATTATCGAGGAAGCTGACCTGGTGATGTTTGTGGTTGATGGAAGAGCATCTCTCACCCTTCCTGAACAGGAGTTGCTTGCTCGTCTGCGCCGCCTGGGAAAGCGACTACTGCTCGTAATCAACAAAAGGGAGGGAATGACCCACGAAGTTCCGCCTGCTGACTTTTTCAGCCTGGGTGTTGAGAACATGTTACAAGTATCTGCATTGCACGGTGATGGAATAAGACGCCTCAAGGAAGTAGTAGGTGAAATCCTGAAAGAAGTGGTTTCTGAGGGCAAATTAGCAACCTCACCGCAACGGTCTAAAGTAGTAGTGCTTGGGAAACCCAATGTGGGCAAGTCCACTTTGTGCAACTTGCTTTTTGGTCGGGAGCGCTGTATCGTTAGCGATGTACCGGGAACCACCAGAGATGCTGTCACCATAGCCGTTGATACTCCCTTTGGTCATTACCAGCTGATTGATACGGCGGGACTGATACGAAAGGCCCGCCTTCAAGACGCAGTTTCTTTTTATGCGCAGACCAGGGCTCAGCACGCCCTGGAGGAAGCTGACTTGTGTATCCTGGTGATTGACCCCCTGAGCGGGGTTACTCGCCAGGATAAGAGAATTGCCGCTCAGGTTGCTGAACACAAAAAATGCTGCCTGGTTTTCCTGAACAAATGGGACCTGGTGCAAAAGCTTAATCCCGGTTTCCCCCAGGCCAGGATTGAAGAGTGGGCTCGTCGTGACCTGAGCTTTCTCCATTATGCAAGCTTCCTGATAGGCTCAGCACTGGACACCAGTATTAGGGAAAAAATTTTTGCGGCCCTGGCTGGTATAATTACTCGTTATCATCAGCGAGTCAAAACCAGTGTTCTCAACGAGATTCTGCAACAGGAACTGAGTGAACTCAAGACAAAAGGTTTTTTGCCTGAAAGGAGCAAGCTCTACTACGCAACCCAAACCCGTATTGCTCCCCCTTGCATACGTGTTTATACTAACTCCATGGACGAGGAAACGAAAAAGAGAGTTGCCAAAATCGTGGAACAAGCATTAAGGCGAAGGCTCAACTGGGAAGGGGTGCCGCTGGACGTTGAACTACAAAGAAAATGATTTTATAAAGGCTTTTACCCAGTACCTTGAAGCGGAGCGCGGCTATTCGTCGCACACTGTTGAGAATTACCGGCGAGTAGTTGAACAATTTGCTCTTTTTTTACAAGGCAGAAAGAAAAACTTGTTGGAGGTCACTCCGGAAGAAATCAGTTCCTTTCTGGTTCACCTCAAGGTCCAAAATGGACTGAGCAGAGTTTCGCAACAAAATAGACTCTCCGCTCTGAGAACGTTTTATCGTTTTCTGAAAAAGAGGGAGCTGGTACCTTTCAATCCTGCACAGGAAGTGGGTGGCATCAAAACCGAAAAGAAGTTACCAGCTTTTTTAACGCTTTCAGAAATCGATAAACTGTTATCGTTCTTGAAAAAGAAGTACCTCGAGAATAAATGTTTTCTTAATGCTCGTAACTGGGCAGTTTTCGAACTCTTTTATGCCAGCGGCCTTCGAGTCAGCGAACTGGCAGACTTAAAAAGAGAAAATGTTGACTTGCATAACCGCCTGGTGAGAGTACACGGGAAGGGCAAGCGAGAAAGGATTGTGCCTTTTAACGAAAGCGCTCGTCAGGCACTGCAGGAATACCAAGTGTTCAGAGGGCTTTTTGAAGATAAAGAAGGATACTTTTTTGTAAACCGCCGAGGAGGAAAATTGAGTACCCGAGGTATAAGAAAAATATTCGAGCGGGTTTTGAAAGAAGCCGGCATATTGGAGAAAAAAGTTTCTCCACATACTCTAAGACATACTTTTGCGACGCATTTCCTGGCTGGTGGTGGTGAGTTGAGAGTAGTGCAGGAAATGCTTGGCCATGCCAGTCTTTCCACCACACAAATTTATACCCACATAGATTGGGAGAGGATGCGTAGAGTGTATGATCTCACCCATCCTCATTCTGGGAGGCGAGGAAATTGAACCAAAATTTTCATGGGACTACGGTCATCGCTGTGTTGAAAGAGGGTAAAGGAGCCATGGGCTGTGACGGGCAGGTCACATTTAACGAGGCTGTGTTGAAGCATGGAGCTCGCAAAATTCGCCGCCTCCTGGAGGGCAAAGTTCTGGTAGGTTTTGCTGGTAGCGGGGCTGACTGCCTGGCTCTTCTGGAACGCTTTGAAGAAAAGTTGAACACCTATAGCGGCAATTTGCCCCGAGCGGCTATTGAGCTTGCCAAACTGTGGAGAACGGACAGGGTACTGCGGCATCTCGATGCATTGCTTCTGGCAATGGATAGTTCACATATTCTCATTATTTCTGGACGCGGCGATGTCATAGAACCTGACGAGCCGGTTGCAGCAATTGGTTCAGGAGGCAATTACGCCCTTGCTGCTGCTAAGGCACTGCTCCGCAACACTGACCTTCCACCAGAAAAAGTAGTGGAAGAATCTCTAAAAATAGCTTCGGAGATATGCATTTACACCAACCAGCAGTTAACACTTGAGAAACTTTAAGGAGGCTATACGATGATAGACGAGTACCTGACTCCTGAAGAGATTGTTAAAGAGCTCGACAAGTACATTGTGGGTCAGGAAGCAGCGAAAAAGAGCGTGGCTATTGCTTTACGCAACCGAATAAGACGTCGCAAACTTCCTCCCGATATTGCTGAAGAAATCACCCCCAAGAACATCATCATGATTGGACCAACTGGTGTTGGTAAAACCGAAATAGCTCGCCGTATTGCTCGGCTCACGGCGGCTCCCTTTATCAAGGTTGAGGCCACCAAGTTCACCGAGGTAGGATACGTGGGTAAGGATGTGGAGTCCATTATTCGAGACCTGACCGAGCTTGCAATTAGAATGGTTAAGAGTGAGCGGATTCAAAACCAGGAAAAAAGAATAAGGGAATTGGTGGAAGAACGAATTCTTGATGCTCTGCTTTCCAAAAGTAGTAGCGAAATTTATTTTGATGAAGAAGCAACCTCTTCAGAGTCACCGCACGTAGACGTGGTGTGGCCAACAGCTTCATCATCTCTGCAGCGCACCAGAGAAAAGCTTAGAGACAAACTTCGCAAAGGTGAGCTCGATGAAAGGATTATAGAGATAGAAGTGGAAGAAAGCTCTTCACCAGTAGAGGTGATTGCCTCATCGGGAGTGGAAATGCTGGGTATAGATCTCAGAGATATGTTTGGCAGTATGTTTCCACCTCGCAAAAGAAGAAAGAGGGTGAAAGTCAAAGATGCCAGAGAAATTCTCTTTAACCAGGAGGCACAAAGACTGATTGATATGGAAGAGGTCACTGCAGAAGCAATACGCCGTGTGGAAGAAAGTGGTATTGTTTTTATCGATGAAATCGACAAGATTGCTTCTCCTGCAGGTCGTGATACGCATGGCCCCGACGTTTCGCGAGGTGGAGTTCAGAGGGACCTTTTGCCTATTGTGGAAGGGTCAACGGTGCTTACTAAGCACGGTCCAGTCAGAACCAACCATATTTTGTTTATAGCGGCTGGTGCGTTTTCCCAGGCTAAACCTTCCGACCTTTTGCCCGAGCTTCAGGGGCGATTTCCCATCAGGGTAGAACTTTCGCCCCTTTCTGAAGAAGACCTTTATCGCATTTTGATTGAACCCTACAATTCTCTGGTCAAACAGTACAAAGCCTTACTGGCTACCGAAGGGGTGGAACTCGAATTCACTGAAGAAGCCCTGCGTGAGATAGCAGCCATTTCTTATCGTTTAAACCAGAAAATGGAAAACATCGGCGCAAGACGATTACACACGGTCATGGAACGGGTACTCCAGGAGGTCTCTTTCAACGCTCCTCGACTTAAGGGACAGCGGTTAGTAATTGATAAAGACTATGTAATCGCACAACTTGAAGATGTACTGAAGGACGAGGATGTAGCTCGCTATATACTTTAATCGATGCACTTGTTGCAAACTTTTCCCCAGCCGTGCTATACTTACCAAGGCTGTTTTTGAAGCCAAAACGCTTGTGGAGTGTGAACCGGTGTTCTCCAGTTCTGGAGAATGAGTTTACTCCACAGAGGAAAGAACCGGAAGGAGGTATATTCAGTGATTGTTACTATGAAACAACTTCTTGAAGCTGGTGTGCATTTTGGACACCAGACCCGCCGCTGGAACCCAAAAATGAAGCCTTACATTTTCACCGAGCGCAACAACATCTACATCATCGACCTTCAAAAAACAGTAGAGCTCACCGAAAAAGCCTATAACTTTGTGCGGGATTTGACCAAAGAAGGTGGCATAGTGCTTTTTGTGGGCACCAAAAAACAAGCCCAGGAATCCATCCAGCAGGAAGCTACCCGTTGTGGCATGTTTTATGTTAACCAGCGCTGGTTGGGTGGAATGCTGACTAATTTTGCAACCATACGCCGTAGTATAGAAAAACTGAAAAGGTTTGAAGCAATGGAAGAACAGGGCATTATGGAGCGTTTGCCCAAAAAGGAAGTCATGCGCATCAGAAAGCGCAAAGCACGTCTTGAGAAGTACCTGAGCGGTATCAAAGATATGGAAAGACTTCCTGACTGCGTTTTTATTGTTGATCCTCGCAGAGAAAGAAATGCGGTTCTCGAGGCCCGGAGAATGGGCATACCCACAGTTGCCATTGTGGATACCAATTGCGACCCCGACGAGATTGATTACGTAATTCCTGGCAACGACGATGCCATTCGAGCCATTCGTCTTTTTGCCTCTATCATCGCTGACGCAGTGCTTGAGGGTCGGCGTCTGGCTCAAGAGGGTAAAGAAGAAATTCCACCAGTAGGCGAGGTTGCACAAGCCGAGGAAGTTGCTCAGGAAGGTGTTTCTGAGGAAGAGATTCCCGTCTCTGAAGAACCAGTGGATATCCTCGAAGAACTTCAGAAAGAAGAATTCGAGGAAATTGGAGAGGATGAAGAAATAAACAGTGAGGAGGATAAGTGATGGTTGAGATAGGAGCAAAGGAAGTTTACGAACTTCGTAAGCGCACCGGAGCCGGTGTAATGGATTGTAAAAAAGCTCTGCAGGAGTCCGGTGGTGATTTGGAAAAAGCTTGTGAAATTCTACGCAAAAAGGGTATAGAAACTGCAGCCAAAAAACAGAGTCGTGTGACTAAGGAAGGGCTGATTGGTTCTTACGTGCATACCGATGGAAAAATCGGTGTGCTGGTAGAGGTCAACTGTGAAACAGACTTTGTTGCCCGAACGGAAGAATTCCAAAAGCTGGTTAAGGAGCTTACTCTGCAGATTGCTGCCCAGGCACCCCGCTGGATTGCTCCTGAGGATGTTCCTGAGGAAATAAAGCGTCAGGAAGAGAACATTTACTGGGAACAGCTCAAAGAGAGCAACAAACCGGATCATGTAAAACAGAAAATAGTGGAAGGCAAGATGAAGAAGTTTTACGAAGAAAACTGCCTGTTAGAGCAGGAATACATTAGAGACCCAGACAAAAAAATTAAAGACCTGGTAGTTGAAGCGATAGCCAAATTGGGTGAGAATATAGTAGTCAAGAGGTTTGTTCGCTTCAAGCTGGGTGAAGAGGATGAACAGTGATTCTTCATTACGCTTTAAGAGAATTCTTTTAAAGCTTTCTGGAGAAGCGCTGGCTGGCGCTCTCTCCTGGGGTATTGATGTCCGTTTCCTTGATTATCTCAGCGAAGAAGTAATCAAAGTGAGAAATTTGGGAGTAGAAGTTGCCATAGTGGTAGGTGGGGGCAACATCTTTAGAGGGCGCTCTGCAGATAAAGACGGCATCAGTAGAGTAACTGCCGATTATATGGGCATGCTGGCCACAGTAATCAACGCCCTTGCTTTTCAGGATTTCTTAGAAAGCAAGGGCGTTCCCACCCGTGTCCAGACGGCAATTGAAATGCGTGCCATCGCTGAACCCTATATTAGAAGGCGAGCTATTCGGCACCTTGAAAAAGGAAGAATCGTTATTTTCGCAGCTGGCACTGGCAACCCATATTTTTCCACCGATACGGCCGCTGCCTTGCGAGCTGCTGAAATACGAGCAGAAGCGGTTTTAAAGGCTACCAAAGTGGATGGCATTTACGAGGCTGATCCCCTTTTGCACAAAAACGCGATTAAGTTTGAGAAATTGAAGTATCTGGATCTCCTTAATAAGGGACTCAAGGTTATGGATTCTACCGCAGTTTCACTGTGCATGGAAAATAATATTCCCATTATTGTGTTCAGTATTAGTGAACCGGATAGTCTGGTCAAAATAGTTACCGGACACCAAATTGGAACTTTTGTTGGGAGGGAGGAAGATGCTCGACAAGGTTAAAGAGTTATTGAAAGACATCAAAAAAAGGATGAAGCAAGCAGTGAGCGTAGCCCAGGAAGAGCTCTCTCATGTGAAAACCGGTCGTGCTTCTCCAGCGCTGGTGGAAAATGTCCAGGTCGAGTACTACGGCACGTTAGTCGAATTAAAGCAGATTGCATCCATTACCACCCCTGATGCCCGCACCATACTCATCCAGCCCTGGGACAAAGCTTCTCTGAAAGCCATTGAGAAAGCAATATGGAAATCAGAGCTGGGTTTTAATCCGGCAGTGGATTCTGATGTGATAAGAGTTGCAGTTCCTCCACTCACTGAGGAACGAAGGAGAGAAATAGCGAAAATGGCAAAAAAGATTGCCGAGGACGCGAAAGTGGCTATACGTAATTTGCGTAGAGAAGCCAATGAAGAAATACGTAAGCTAGAAAAAGCAGGCGAAATATCTGAGGACGAAAGCAAGCATGCCCAGGCTGAAGTTCAGAAGCTCACCGATGAACACATTAACGAAATAGAGGGATTATGGGAACGTAAAGAGAAGGAAATAATGGAACTATGAACCCTGAACTAAAGCACATTGCGATAATTATGGACGGAAACGGCAGGTGGGCGGAAAAAAGGGGGCTTCCTCGTATAGAGGGCCATCGTAAGGGTGTGGAGGTTATTCGGGACATTGTAGCGAAAAGTTCTGAAAAGAAGCTGGTTTCCCTAACGCTTTATTCTTTTTCTACTGAAAATTGGAGAAGACCACTTGGTGAAGTCCAGGCCCTGCTGAGGCTTTTTGAAGAAAGTATAGACCGATACGGTCCCGAACTTAAGGAAAAAGGGGTTAAAGTCATTTTTATTGGTCGCAGAGAGGGTCTTCCAGAAAATCTGGTTGCCAGAATGGCACAGCTTGAAGAAGAAACTACCCACAATACTGGCCTAAAGTTAAACATCGCCCTCAACTACGGAGGGCGTGACGAAATTTTACGAGCCTTTCAGAAATGGTTTGCAGTTTATAGAGGCGATTTTGAATTTCTCAGAGAAGAAATTTTCTCCCGTTTTCTGGATACTGCTGGGCAACCAGATCCTGATTTGGTAATTCGCACTGGGGGAGAACAGAGGTTAAGCAATTTTTTGTTGTGGCAAACAGCTTATGCTGAGCTGTGGTTTACTTCCACTCTGTGGCCGGATTTCACCCCTGAAGAATTTGAGGTGGCCATAAGCGATTTTTCCAGGAGGAAAAGAAAATTTGGGGGAATTCGCTGAAAAGCACTGTTTCTATGGAAAGAAACGAACTCAGGCAAAGGACGTTAAGCATTGTAATTACAGTTCCTCTTTTTTTGATTCTGGTTCTTCTCAATAAATGGAGTTTTGTTTTTCTTTTCTGGACACTTTCACTCCTGGCCATGCGAGAGTTTTCAAGGATGGTTTTTACGAGAGAAGAAAGAACTTTTGCTTTAACCCTTTTTGCTGTTGCATCTTTTTTGGTCTATGGAAAAGTCTTTTGGGAAGCTGCAAACATTAATCATCTCTTACTTACTGGTTGGTATGGGCTATTCATAGCCTTAATTTGTTGGAGTATAGGTGATCTATCTCGACTTTTGGAAAGGCTGGGGCTTTTTTTGTTTGGTGTTCTTTACTGCTTTCTCCTGCCCCTTTCCTGGGTCAAAGTGGGCATAGAGTGGGGCAGACTGACAGTAATAGGTTTTGCTTTGGTGGTATGGTTGAACGACATTGGAGCATACCTTCTGGGTAAGCGATGGGGAAAACACAAAATAGTCCCCCGCTTGAGTCCGGGCAAAAGTTGGGAAGGATTTTGGGGAGGTCTGATTTGCGCTGCGCTGGGGGCTTATCTGGTCGGGGAGTTTTCACTGTGGCCTTTTTCAGAAAGTGCGAGCTGGTGGTTCGGCTTGGCTCTGGGAAGCGTAGCTTTTCTGGGAGACCTTTTGGAATCCGGCTTCAAGCGTCGCTCAAACCTCAAAGATTCAGGGTTTTTTTTGCCCGGCCACGGAGGTGTACTGGACCGTTTCGATTCCTTCTTCATGGTTGGGCCTCTAGCATACCTTTTCTGTACAATTTGGAGGTAGAAGGCTTTGAAAGTTGCTATTCTGGGATCTACTGGATTTTTAGGTACTCAAATTTTGGAAGTACTTTCTGAATACCCCGATAGTTTTGAGATTTGTCTTCTAAGCGGCTTCAAAAATTACCGGAAGCTGAGAGAGCAAATCGATGCCTATCATCCCGATTACGCTTTCCTCAAAGAAGTGAAGGAGGAAAAAATCAATAATACGGTCTTTTTATCTGAAGAGAAGTTGAGAGAAGTTCTCTTTTCCTCAAAAATAGAAGGGATTTTCATTGCCTCGGCCGGATTGGATTTTCTGGATATTTTTGCAGGCCTGTTAGGTCTTCCTAAAACCCTCTGGATAGCCAGCAAAGAGCTAATGATAGTTGCTGGCGAAATTCTGAAGAATAAAATCTCCGTGTTTGCCAATCAGAACCTGATACCCCTGGATAGCGAACACTATGCGTTGTGGAGCATCCTTAAGGGCATGCAGGACCCTGGACGGGTAGAAAAAGTTTATTTGACCGCTTCCGGTGGTCCTTTTTACGAATGGCGGGGTAGCTTTGAAGACATAACTCCTGAAATGACCCTGGCTCACCCCAACTGGAAGATGGGTGACAAAATTACCGTCGATTCGGCTACTCTGGTCAATAAAGGGCTGGAAGTAATAGAAGCCTGTTACCTGTTCGAGCTTTCTTATCATCAGATTGATGTTTTTGTACAGCGTGAAAGCTATCTCCACGCCGGGGTTAGATTAAAGGATGGTATGTATCACATGGTTATGTTTCCACCCGATATGAGAAAGGTCATCAGAGCCTCACTATATCCTTTCTTAAAAAAGAAGACGATGCCGAGCCCGGACCTTTTTGCGCAAGAGTTAGGTGGAGTTCGCACTCTCAGTTTTGATTATCCGGTCTCTGAGCGTTTTCAGGGCTTTTACCTGGCACTGGAAGCGGCCAGGAAAGGAGGGGGGTATCCGGCGTTTTTCTGCGGAGCCGACCAGGCCTGTGTCGAAGCTTTTCTTACCCGCAGGTTATCTTTTGGAGAGATAGCAGTGGTACTTGAAGAATGTTTACAAGCCAGGGTTCCTAATCCTTCCAACCTGCAAGAAGCCTTTGAAATATATCAGAGGGGCTATCATCTGGCTAAAGAGCGTATCGTTGTGCGGGGGCGCTCTCAGTGTTAAGTTTTTTGGCTTTCATTTTCGTCATTGGGCTTTTGGTAACCTTCCACGAGTTCGGGCATTTTATTTTCGCCCGCCTGTTTGGGATTAAGGTACTCAGTTTTTCGATTGGTTACGGACCACCGATTTTCTCCTATCGTGGTAAGGAAACGGAATTTTCGATACGCTTGCTTCCCTTGGGTGGCTTTGTAAAAATGGCTGGCATGGAGGGAAATCCTATCGAAGGTTACGAAGAAGCTCAGGTGCCACAGGCACAGCGCTTTGACGGGAAACCAGTATGGCAGCGAAGTCTGGTCGTGCTTGCTGGACCGCTGATGAACATCGTTCTTTCTATATTGCTGGTGTTCATTGTTTTTCTGGCAGTTGGCGTCCCTGCACAGGAGTTGAGAGTTATCGAAGTCATTCCTGGTGGTCCTGCCGATAGGGCTGGTTTGCAAGCAGGAGATGTAGTGCTTCAGGTAAATGGCAAAACTATGGACCTGGAAAAGTTTGTTTCTTTTCTTTCCCAAAGTGCAGGAAGGGAGATAGAGCTGACCATTCAACGCCAGGGTGAGACCAAACGGATAACTGTTGTTCCGGAGTGGGATGAAAATGAAGGTAGGGCGCTGGTGCGTGCGGTTTTCGGGATCAATAATCGCCGGGTTAATCCCTTGCTGGCCCTCGGGAAAAGTGCTTATACGGTGATCAACTGGTTTTTGCTGAGTATAGTGGGCCTTCTCTACACATTGCTTGGCAGGTTGCCTCTGGAACTGACCGGTCCTTTGGGAATTGCTCAAATGGCAGGTCAGGCAGCAAGTCTGGGATTTTTAAACTTGCTTATGTTTTCGGCCATCATCAGTGTTTTTCTGGCCATTTTTAATCTGCTTCCCATACCTTTGCTCGATGGTGGTCACTTGCTGCTTTTTCTGGTTGAAAAGATACGCGGTAAACCTTTGGAGCAAGAAAAGATAGGATTGATTTACCTTATTGGAATTCTTTTTATCTTTCTTTTAGCTGTTTTTGTTACCTATCAGGACGTCATGAGAATTGTGGTGGGTGACTGATGCAGAGAAAAGACACCAGAGAAGTAGTTATGGGAAAGCTGGTTATCGGTGGCCAAAACCCCGTCTATGTAGAAGGAATGGGAAGACAGAACCCTTATCAGGTGGAACTGGCTATTCAGGAAATTAACAGGGCTCAGGCTGCAGGGTGTGAAATTTTTCGTCTCTCTATTCCCGAAAAGGATGCATTAGAAGGAGCAAAGAAAATCAAAGAGTGGACAAAAATACCCCTTATTGCCGATGTTCACTTCGATCTTGACCTGGCCACCGAGTGTGTTCGTTTGGGGTTTGAAGCAGTGAGAATCAATCCTGGAACCCTGGGGGACCGGTCGCGCCTTGAGGAGCTTTTTTCTGTGTTGCAAGACCACAATACTGTCTTGCGAGTGGGAGCCAACGCCGGTTCTCTTCCTACCCACCTTAGAAGCCTTCCCCGGGTGGAGGCACTTTTTGAAAGTATCGCCGAAATGGTGGATTTCGCAGAAAAAAAGGGAGTCAGAAATTTATTCCTTTCCGCAAAGTCAACAGAAGTTGAAGAAACGGTAGAAATCAACCGCCGATTGAGTAAGGCTTTTCCCTACCCGATTCACATAGGTGTTACTGAAGCTGGTGAAGGGTTAGAAGGCGTAGTAAAATCAGCGCTGGGTATTGGTTTGGTCCTTTTTGAAGGGATTGGGAACAGTATCCGGGTTTCTCTGACGTCTCGAGATCCGGTACTTGAAGTAAAGGTAGCCTGGATGATTCTCAACTTTTTGGGCTTACGTAAAAGAGGAGGGGAGATTATTTCCTGTCCTACCTGTGCACGCTGTCGGGGAGATGTGGTTGGCGCCGTGGAGAGGGTAAAAACGTTTTTCGAGGAACAAGGAATTGCGCCTCCTTTTCGAATAGCTATAATGGGATGTGAGGTAAATGGACCTGGTGAGGCCAGGGAGGCAGAAGTGGGGTTAGCTTTTTCTCGTTCGGGTGCAATTATTTTCTCAAAGGGGAGAGTAGAGAAGGTTGTTTCAGACCGCGAAGTTCTGGAATATTTTATCGCATTTCTGGCTGAAAAAATAAAGTCAGTTGAAGGCAAAAAAGGGGGTAGTTCCTTTGAAGATGTCAGCTCTGTTTGCCCCAACTTTGAAAGAAACTCCTCAGGAAGCTGAAGTTGTAAGTCACAGTTTAATGCTCAGAGCAGGCTTGATTCGTCAGCTTTCCTCTGGTATTTACAGCTTCTTGCCCTTGGGGCTTCGAGTTTTGAACAAGATTATCGAGATTGTAAGAGAAGAGATGAACCGGGCTGGTGGCCAAGAACTCTTGCTCCCTGCTTTACATCCAGGTGAATTGTGGAAAGAAACAGGCAGGTGGGATATTTATGGTCCGGAGCTAATTCGTTTTAAAGACCGGCGAAACCGCGACTTCTGTTTAGGCCCCACCCATGAAGAGGTCATTACGGACTTGGTGCGTCGAGAAGTTCGCTCCTATAAACAGCTTCCCCTCATGCTTTACCAGATACAGACCAAATTCAGGGATGAAATAAGACCTCGCTTTGGTGTTATGCGCTCGAGAGAATTCCTTATGAAAGACCTTTACAGCTTCGATGTGGATTACGAAGGCCTGAAGAAAAGCTATGAAAAAATGTACCACGCCTATTGCAGAGTTTTTGAACGCTGTGGCCTCGATTTTATAGCTGTGGAAGCTGAGTCGGGAGTCATCGGTGGGGATGTATCTCATGAGTTCCTTATCCTCGCTGACTCAGGTGAGGAAAAGGTGGTCGTTTGTCCTTCCTGTGGTCTGGGTAGCACTGAGGAACGGGAAAAGTGCGCACGGTGTGGTACTCCCCTGGAAGAGAAAAGGGGTATAGAAGTGGGGCATATCTTCCAGCTGGGTACCAAGTACAGTGAACCCATGAAAGCGTATTTTGTTGACCGAGACGGCAAGGAGAAACCTATAATCATGGGCTGCTATGGCATAGGAATCGGCAGGACCATGGCTGCAGCCATTGAAGCCCATCACGACGAGCAGGGAATTAAGTGGCCTTATTCCATAGCTCCTTATCAGGTGATCGTTATACCAGTCAATGCCAGTAATGAGGAGCAAATGCAGGAAGCCCAAAGGATTTATGAAGAACTTTTGAATCAGGGCTTTGAAGTGCTTCTTGATGACCGCGACGTAAGTGCCGGTGTAAAGTTCAATGAAGCAGACCTTTTAGGTTTTCCCGTCCAGGTAATTGTGGGAACAAAATTTTTGAAAACGGGCAAAATTGAAGTAAAATTTCGTATGACAGGAGATAGAGAGGAACTCTCTGCACAGGAAATCGTAAACCTGGTGCACCGAGCAAAAAGCGGTCTTCGTTGATGGAGGCGTTAACTTTTAATGAGTAAAGTAACCGCAATAATTGCTGCTTATAACGAAGAGAAAACTATAGGGCCAATTCTTGATGTTCTGAAGAACTCGCCTTATGTGGAGCAAGTCGTTGTGGTTAGCGATGGCTCCACAGATCGCACGGTGGAAGTGGCCAGAAATAAAGGGGCTGAAGTGGTTGAGCTGAGCTCCAACATTGGCAAAGGTGGTGCTCTCTACCGGGGGCTGGAATATATAAGGACGGACGTTGTTTTATTACTTGATGCAGACCTGGTAGGTTTGCAGGAATTCCATGTGAAAGACCTGGTTGAACCAGTTTTGAAAGAAGAAGCGGATATTACCATTGGTGTCTTTGAGAAGGGAAGGCTGGCTACTGATTTTGCTCAGAAAATAGCGCCCTTCCTCTCCGGGCAGAGAGCGATTAGAGCTGATCTGCTGCAGAATATTTCTGACATGGAAGTTTCCAGATTTGGTGTTGAAGTAGCCATCAACCGCTACATACGAAGAAATGGCGTCAGAGTGAAACTGGTAAATTTGCCGGGGCTTACCCATGTCATGAAAGAGGAGAAGTTTGGTCTGGTCAAAGGTTTTAAGGAGCGAATGAAAATGTATTGGGAAATACTTAAAAACGTCTATCAAGGGGGTCGATAAGCAAAAAGCTATGAAGGATTATGAACACTTCAACTCACGCAAAAGCGCGATTGTGGTGGTTCGCGATGCTTCCTCTCGTGCTTTTTCTGAGGAAGTGCTGGTGGCAGAAATAAAGGAGATAGCCAAAAGCGCCGGTTTTTGGGTATCTGAGGTTTTTGAGTGTACGGTTAGAACTCCTTTTTATCGTTATTATCTAAGTCGGGGCAAGGTCGAAGAAATCAAGCGACGATTGGAAAGTTTGCCAGAAGTTGGATTTGTCATCCTCAGCACTGAAGTCACTCCTTCCCAGCAACGTAATCTCGAGAACGAATGGCAAAGGAGAGTTCTCACTAAGAGTGAGGTTATTCACGAAATATTTGCCGAGAGAGCTAAAACCCACGAAGGTAAGATACGTGTCGAATTAGCTCGCTTACGCTTTGAGCTCTCCAGGCTACCCGGCAAAGGTCATGTCCTTTCCCGAACCGGTGGAGGTATCGGCACCAGGGGACCGGGAGAGCAAAAAATAGAGGTTGAACGGAGAGCTATTAAGAGAAAAATCGCTTTTCTTGTCCAGCGTCTGGAACAACTTGAGAAACAGAGGAAAGTTCAGAAAAAATTGCGCAATGAAAACAAAGTACCAGTTGTTGCCATAGTTGGTTACACTAACGCAGGAAAATCAACGCTGCTTAACACCATCACCGATGCTGCAGTTGCCGTTAAAGACCAAATGTTTGTAACACTGGATACTGTTTCGCGGGAGAGTTTTTTGCCGGGTGTCGGTAAGGTAATTTTTAGTGATACAGTGGGTTTTATCAGGGAAATGCCTTCCACAATTCGAGATGCTTTCAAAAGCACGCTTTTGGAAATCAAGGAAGCAGACCTTATCCTTGAAGTTTTGGACATTACTGATCCTCAGTACCGGACGCATTTCCAGGTTATCAATCAAACGCTCAATGAAATCGGTGTTGGAAATCATCCCAAGATCCTGGTTCTTAACAAAGTGGATTTAATCTCTGGGCAAATACCTAACCTGGAACGAGATTTTTTGGAAACGACTTCTTCCTGCGTTTTTGTTTCTGCTAAGAAAAAAATCGGTATCGAAAATCTGCGTAGAGAAATTGCAGCTTTGCTCTCCAAAAAAATGGTAAAACTCATTCTTGAGATTTATCCTACCCAGGTACAGGAACTACAGCGTGAAATCTATCGCTTTGGCTACGTAGAATCGGTGGAAAGCGTGAAAAACGGGGAAAAGATAAGGATGCACTGTGTAGTACGCAGAGAGAGCAAGGATTATATTGAGAAAAAGGCAGCTGTTTGACCTTTCATCGTTAGTGAGCTCGGCATTTTAGTTCCCATAATATATATTATGTAAAATTTTTATTAAGGCATAGCACGCTGTTACGGTAAATACAGTACACTGTGGTCAGCTCTCGGCAATTTCTTTCATTTTCTCAATAAAGTTCAACTGCAAATTCGCAAGATGAGCTTCAAGTTCTCGATTTTCCTCGCGAGAAAGATCCTTCTTGATTTCTCCAAGAATAACCGAATAAAGGTCTATGGCTTTTCTCGCTTCTTCAAGGTCTACCAGGATTTGACCGGTTTCCGGATGTGCTATCAAACCCAAGTACTGCCAGGCCTTTGCTGAAAGAAGATTTAAGAAATAGTAAACGAGGTCTTTTATTTTTCCAGGTTCCTGAGGAACCTGTTTTTCCTGGTTGGTCCTATCATCGTGGTTCAAGGTTTTCCACCTCCTGTAAGATATTTTTGAGATATTCTACAAGGTAAGCAAACGCTTCGTCTTTTTCTAACCATAAAATGGGTTCTTTGCGAAACCAGGTTAGTTGTCTTTTTAAGAGCGACAGAGTGCCTCCTTCAATCTTTTGGAAAGCTTCTCTGGTGCTAATTTTACCCTGAAGAAGCGCAACAACAGGTCTGTAAGTGAAGTTGCTCAAGGCTGGTGCCTCCGGTGGGTAACCCATACTCAGCACCCGATGAGTTTCTTCTACCAAACCTTTTGAGAACATCTTTTCAATTCTCTCCCGAATCCTTTTTTTGACGATGTTCTTATCAAGTTTAATCCCAACCATCACCAATTGCTTCTCGTTGCCACTCTTTCTCCTTGTAAGCAATGAAGAAGGCGCCTTACCTGTAGTGATAAATATCTCCAGTGCTCGCATTAACCTCTTTTTATCGGTTTTTCCTATTTTCTGAGCGCGCTGCGGATCGACTTCTCGCAAAAGAGCAAAAAGCTGGGGTGCGCTCATTCGGTCCAGGATAATACGCATTCTCGAATCAGGAGCAACATAAGGTAGCGATGCCTCATTTTTAAGCGTACTGAGGTAAAAGGGAGTTCCTCCAACCACAACGGGGATTCTTCCCCGAGAAAGGATTTCTCTGTGCAAGGCGGAAGCGCTTTTTTGAAAGTCAAAAGCACTCCACTTTTTGTCTGGCTCCAGAAAGTCTATCAGATGGTGAGCAACTTTGGCTCTCTCTTCGGGCTCCGGCTTAGCAGTACCGACATCCAGGTATTTATATACTGCCATGGAGTCAGCATATATAAGTTCTATCTTTTCCAGCCTTTCAGCTATGCGAAGAGAAAGCTCCGTTTTGCCTGAAGCAGTGGGCCCTACAATGCAAATCCAGGGTATCTGTTCAGGCTTTTTCAGCAAAGATTTTGCCATCGCGTATGTCAGTAATTTTAACCAGCAACATATCTCCGGGTTTTAGGCTGTTTTTCACGCTACTTTCGATAAACACTCTAAGGTTGGAAGGTGTTCTACCGGAGAAAGTCTTTTCCTGCTTATCTATTAGTAAGGCAACCGTTTTGCCACGTAGCTTTTCCACTCTTTTCTGGTACACTCTGCGCACCAGTTGATTAAGTTCAAGAAGTCTCCTCTTTTTCTCCTGGGGTGGAACACTGTCAACCATTGACGAAGCTCGAGTTTTGGGTCTTGGCGAATATGCAAAGGTATACGCAATCTCAAACTGGACTTTTTCAACCACTTCCAGAGTTTGCTGAAAATCCGCCTCCGTTTCTTCCGGAAACCCAACGATGATGTCAGTACCAATGCTGGCATCAGGTATGGTATCTCTGATATAGGAAGCAATTTCCAAATATCGTTCCTTAGTATATCCCCTGTTCATTAGCTCCAGTATTTTATTCGATCCCGCTTGTATGGGAAGGTGAAAATAAGGACACAGTACTTTACTTTCTTTGACCAGGTCAACAATACTTTCCCGCATATCTTTGGGGTGAGAGGTGATAAAGCGAATCCAGACCCGGGAGGGCCTCTCCTCAACCAGCTTTTCTATATTCTCCAGGAGCTTTTCAAACCCCCACTTTAAACCCAGGTCTTCGCCATAACTGTTAACATTTTGACCCAGCAAGGTCACTTCCTTGAAGCCTTCTTCCAAGATTTTTTGGAGCTCTTCAAGAATGAGCTCCATTGGCTTACTTCGTTGAGGTCCAGTGGCATAAGGAACCACACAATAACTGCAAAAGTTGTTACATCCATAGGTAATGGGCAAAAAAGCTGATACTCCTGGCTTTCGAGAATATCCCGTTTCCAGAAATTGTCCTTCAGGCTTTGACCAGAAGGCAAGCTGCGGTTGAGTATCTTTTTGCTTCTCAAGTCTTTTCTGGATCAAGAGAGGAACTTCTTCCAGGTTGTGAGTGCCCAGAAGCACGTCAATATTGGGAACATGATGCAACAACTCTTTCTGGTAAATCTGGCTCATGCAACCACAGACCAAGATGATGGGAAATCCGTCTTTTCTTTTTTGGCTTGCAAATTGCCCTATAATGCTCACTGCCCGGTTTTTGGCATGCTCTCTAACCGCACAGGTGTTAAAGACAACAATATCCGGTTCCTCTCCCTCAAGGCAAGCTTTAAAACCTGCCTTTTTTAGGAGATACTCAATATGTTCTGACCTGCTTTGATTCATCTGACAACCAAAAGTAATGACCTTAAAGCACAAGCGAGGAGAACTCAAAAAACATCACCCAACGCTACAATAACTATCAATCTCGATTTTTATTCCTTATGAGCCTGTGCGTTCTGGCACAGGCTCATACTCTGGCTACCTAATTTTACATTCAACCGCTACGGGGTTTGACTATTAGCTTAATCGCTGTTCTTTCCTCTCCATCAATGGTAATATCAGTAAATGCTGGGATACACACCAAATCAATGCCACTTGGTGCCACATAGCCTCGCGCAATGGCAATCGCTTTAATTGCCTGATTTACTGCACCAGCACCGACGGCTTGGAGTTCAGCAATTCCCTTTTCGCGTATTGCTCCAGCCAGAGCGCCTGCTACTGCATTTGGGTTGGATTTGGAAGAGACTTTTAAGACATCCATGTTGTATTCCCCCCTGTGTTATAGTTTTTATTTTTCTAACCATTTGATCAAAAGCTGGTAGGTCATTTTACTGATACACGACTAATTTCCGTAGTTTTTCCGGTAGAATCATCTACTTCCACCACGATACCGTTTAACACTACATCATTCTTAGCAACTTTAAATTTGGTAGGTAAAGCAGTTAAGAACCTGCTTAATACCTGCTCTATCTCTATCCCAATAACCGACTCTCTGGAACCCGTCATACCAATATCAGTAATATACCCCGTTCCCTTGGGCAAAATGCGCTCATCAGCAGTAGCCACATGGGTGTGCGTACCAAACACGCAGGAAACCCAACCATCAAGGAACCAGCCCATAGCTATTTTCTCCGAAGAAGCCTCAGCATGAAAATCCACCAAAATGATATTTGTAATTTGACGCAGGGTCTCTACTTCGCGCTTTACAGTGCGAAAAGGACAATCCAAAGCCGGCATAAAGACCCTGCCACTCAAATTAACAACTGCCCATTTGATGCCCCGAGTTTCGAGAACAATTGAACCTCTTCCAGGAACTCCCGGGGGGTAGTTAAGCGGCCTGAGCAGCCTTTCCTGGTTGTCGATGTAAGCGCTAATTTCTTTTTTATCCCATATATGATTGCCAGAAGTAATGACCTCCACTCCGTAGCCAAGAATTTCCTCACAAATTTCAGGGGTTATCCCCATGCCCCCAGCAGCATTTTCCCCATTGACTATCACAGCGTCAATTGCCAGTGCTTCTCTCATTTCAGGAAGTTTTTTGTGTAGTATGTTCCTCCCGGGTTTGCCAATTATGTCACCAATTATTAAAAAACGCATAGATATCCCTCTTTATTTGGCATATTCTACAGCTCGAGTTTCTCTGATTACTGTAACCTTAATCTGTCCCGGGTATTCAAGTTCCTTCTCTATTCTCTTCACCACTTCATAAGCTAATTTGGCTGCCTGTGCATCGTTCAGCTTTTCTGGTTTCACAATAATGCGCACTTCTCTCCCTGCCTGTATGGCGTAAGATTTCTCAACTCCTTCAAACGAGCTGGCTATCTTCTCCAGTTGTTCCAATCTCTTTATATATACCTCGAGACTCTCACGTCTTGCACCAGGTCTGGATGCGGAAATGGCATCTGCGGCCTGCACCAACACTGCTTCAATGCTTCCAGGTTCTACTTCACCATGGTGAGACTCTATAGCATTAATGATCTCTTCTTTTTCTCCATAGCGTCGAGCCACGTCCGCGCCTATGAAAGCATGGGGACCTTCAACTTCGTGGTCCAGAGCCTTGCCGATATCGTGTAAAAGTCCTGCTCTTTTGGCAATATTAACCCTTACTCCCAGTTCAGCCGCCATCAAGGCAGCAAGATGGGCCACTTCCTTGGAGTGCTGCAGTACATTTTGTCCATAGCTGGTACGAAAATACAGCTTGCCAAGGAGTTTCACTATTTCTGGATGTACGTTCTTAATGCCCGTATCAAACAGTGCCTGTTCTCCTTCCTGAAGCATTTTTTCCTCAACCTGTATTCTTGCCTTCTCAACCAGCTCTTCAATCCGGGCTGGATGGATTCTGCCGTCCAGAATGAGTTTTTCTAACGCTATCCGGGCAATTTCCCTACGGATAGGGTCAAAACAGGAAATAATAACTGCTTCAGGCGTGTCATCAATGATCAAATCCACACCGGTTATCATCTCAAAAGTGCGGATGTTCCGTCCTTCTCTGCCGATAATCCTGCCTTTCATCTCATCACTGGGAAGAGTTACCACAGAAACAGTATTTTCAGCGGTAAAATCAGCTGCATAACGTTGAATGGCTTGAGTAACAATCTCTCGCGCAATTCTTTCTGATTCCTTTCTGGCCTGCTCTTCTGCTTCCTTTATTTTCAAGCCAACTTCATGTTCCAGAGTCTTTTCAACTCTGGTTAACACTTCCTGACGCGCTTCTTCCCAGGAAAGATTGGCAATGCGGTGTAATTCTTCCATTTCTTTTTCTCTGAGCTTTTCAGTCTCCTGCTTGATTTTTTCAGTTTCCATTAAAAGTTCATTTAACTGGTTTTCTTTCTTCTCCAGTTGCTCCATTTTGCGTTCCAGATTTTCTTCTCTCCGCAAGAGGCGACTCTCAAAGTTCTGGAGTTCCCGGCGCTTGCGTTGTATTTCTTCTTCCAGCAATTGTTTTTCTCTCAAAATTTCTTCTTTAGCAGCAAGTAAAGTCTCTTTTTTGATGTTTTCTGCTTCTTTGTGTGCTGCCTCAAGAATTTCCTGTGCGCATCTGGAAGCCTTCTGTTCAAGGATTTTGATGTGCAAGGTTTTAATATATATTCCCGCTATGGTTCCTACCGCAATTCCTAACAATATATATGCCAAAAACATGATTGTGTTCACCCCTTATTCACTTTTCAATGTACGCAGAAAGGTGTTGTGAAAATAATTCTAATGACCTGGCTAACTGAAGTCAAGGAAGTGGCAAATCTTCCTGATAGCGTCGCCAGGCTTCTTGAATGGCCTCATGACTAAATCCTTTAGCTGCCAGTTTCCTTAGTAGTCGGGCCTGGTCAGCTCCACGTGGAGTGGTCACCCAGTTTTCCAACAGACGTTTCGCATCCTGGATTTCGTCTTCCAGAGGGTAGAGCTCTCGCAATAGCTCAATGAGCTCCTCCGGTAATCCTTTTTCCTTTAATTTTTCCCTTATTTTCCAGTACCCCCAGGAAGTAGCACTTCTTTTGCTCCTCAGATACTCTTCCAGATATTTCCGGTCATCAAGATAGCCCCACACTTTTAACTTTTCAATCGCTTCTTCTACCTTCTGCCAGTCCAGATTTTCCTTTTGCAATTTATCTCGCAATTGTTTCTCGGTGAGCATCTTACGAGACAAAAGCATTAAACTTTTTTTGAGCGGATCAGGATTCTTTTTTGACTTCATCGGTTTCTTTGCTATCCTCGGTTTCATTCAGAGCGATACGAGGGTCAATTCCAAGCTCGTTCAAAGACTGATACAGGATTTTCTCAGCCACTTCCGGGTTTTCCTTCAAAAACTGGCGAGCATTCTCTCTACCCTGCCCCAAGCGGTAATCCTCAAAAGAATACCAGCTTCCTGATTTTTTGATGACCTTAGCTCGTTCCCCTAAGGCGAATATCTCTGATTCTCTGGATATGCCTTCTCCATAAAAGAGGTCTATTTCAGCCGATTTGAAAGGTGGAGCTAATTTGTTCTTAACAACTTTTACCACCGTTTGTGCACCAATGGTTTCATTGCCCTGATTAATGTAAGCTTTTCTACGAACATCTATCCTTATGCTGGCGTAAAATTTCAGGGCCCTGCCTCCAGGAGTGGTTTCGGTAGGCCCGTATCCAAAACCCATCCTTATTTTTTCACGCAACTGGTTAACAAAAACCACCACCGTTTTGGTCTTACTGATGTAGCCGGTTATAATTCGCAAAGCCTGGGACATCATGCGCGCTTGGAGCCCAATGCTTGCTTCATCAATGCCACCATCGAGTTCCGCCTTAGGCACCAGGGCGGCCACTGAGTCAAGAACAATGATGTCAATGCCTCCGCTTCGAGTAAGTGCATCGACGATATCAATGGCCTCTTCCGCAGTAGTGGGCTGGGCCAGAAGGAGCTTATCAGTCTGCACACCAATTTTCTGAGCATAAGTGGGATCCAGAGCATGTTCTGCATCCACAAAAACTGCAAGGCCTCCCTTTTTTTGCGCCTCAGCTATGGCATGCAGGGCAAGTGTTGTTTTTCCAGAAGCTTCGGGACCAAAGATTTCGATTATTCTGCCCCGAGGCAAGCCACCTACTCCAAGAGCTATGTTTAACAGAATGGAACCAGTTTTAATTACTTCTACATCGCTGATTGCCAAACCCTTGCCAAAAGGCATGACCACTCCTTTACCATATTTTCTCTCCAGATTGCTTATAGCCTGTTTAATCATTTCATCACGTTCGCTCAATTTCCTATCACCTCTTTAGCGGGTAGAAACTTAATTCACTATAAATAGGACCACGAGGGGTTAGGGTACTCTTGTATAGAGTTATTCGATAAAGGTTGGTGGCTATCTTCCCTGGTAAGCGAAAGTTTTCCAGGTCTACTCTTTTCGGCTTACGGAGTCGGGCTATGGTTAAATGGGGGACAAAGGCTTTTTCTTCTGCTTCAATTTTGAGTACTTCCCATAGTTGATGATTCAACTCCTCAGCCAGTTGCTTAATTCTGTCTTCTGCCAGGGCATCAAAACCCATCCAGATGACCCGTGCTCTTCTCGGCTCTGGGAAAACCCCGATTTTGCTGATAAACGCTGGTATTTTGGGGAAGGAAGCAGCTATCCGTTCAGTAATACTGGATATAAGGGGAAGCCAACTACTATTCATAGCTCCAAAGAAACGTAAAGTAAGGTGCACCTGCTGTGGGTTAACCCATTTTGCTTCTGGGAAGGAAGTCTTGGCATTCCCAATGAATCTTGCTATCGCTTCTTTCGCTTCCTCTTCAAGGTCCAGGGCAATAAAGCATCTCAGGTTTACCTCATTCTCCATTGTCTAAGCACCTCTTGGAAAGAAGGAGAAAAAGCTGGGAGAGCGCTTCCTGGGTGGTCCGGAATTTTATGGTTGTCCTCGCTCCGTGGAACTGATAGCGGTGAACTTCCAGATGTTTCCCCCAAGAAATTCCTATATATACCAAACCCACGGGTTTGAGTTCAGAACCCCCACCGGGTCCGGCAATACCGGTTATCCCCACGCCAATATCGCTTCCAGCTCTTTGAGCAACGTTTTGAGCAAGTAAAGAAGCCACTTCTTCACTCACCGCACCATGGCGGTGTATCACCGCAAGTGGAACATTCAGGTCGTCTGCTTTGGATTGATTGCTGTACACTACGTACCCCCGCTTAAAATAGGTGGAACTACCAGGCACGTTGGTTATGCGATTAGCCAGCAAGCCCCCGGTACAGGACTCTGCAGTGGCTATGGTGAGCCGGTGCTCACGCAAAAGCTGACCCACTGCTTCCTCCAGAGTATCCGCGTAAGTCGAAAAAAGCCGGTCTTTGAAACGCTGTTTTATGCTCTCCAGTATTTGTTGAACTTTCTGGTTTTCCTCTGGCAGAGGATTTCTGAAGGCATACAGATAGAACCAGATTTCTCCAGAACGGGGTATAAAAGCTGGACTAATCCCTGAAGGCAAGTCTACAAGAAAGTCCTGAAGCTGGCTGGCCAGCTCCGATTCTCCTATGGCGCAGAGCTTCAGGGTCTCAGTTTTAAAAAAGCTGGGTTGAGGATTGCTGATTTGCTCATCTATGTAGTGCCAGAAAAATTCTACTTCTTGAGGAACTCCTGGAATGACAAATATTTTTTTATCGCCTTCCTGGATTAAAAAACCTGGAGCAGTGCCAACTCTGTTTTGAAGCATTAACGCTCCTTGCGGTATCAAAGCCTGCTTTTTGTTGTTTTCTGGAGGCTCTTTTTTCCTAATGCTAAAATATATTTTTCTGATTTCTTCCCAGGCTTGAGGCAAAAAAACCAGTTCCCTCTTCAAGGTTTCAGCTACTGCTTCACGAGTAATGTCATCTTCGGTGGGACCCAGACCACCACTGACAACCACGAGTCGTAGCTCCTCTTTCTGGATCAGAAAGCGTAAGGCCTGAATAATAGCTTCTTTATCATCAGGCACAAACATAGTGTATTCAGTTAGAATTCCTTTGTCCAAAAGTTTGTTCCTCAAAAATTCTGCATTGCTGTCTTTAACCAGGTTGGTGCTCAATTCGGTTCCTATGCAAAGAATAGCCGCTCTCAAAGCACACCCTCCAAAAGATAAGTTTTGCCAGCAGTAACTTTCATGGTGCAAATAGTTCCCGGTTTAAGGTGTTTGTTTCTGGTTTGGATCTTTACCTCACAGTCCACATCAGGTGCATCTCCATAGCTTCTTCCCAGGTAGTAAAGCATCCTGGAAGAACCATTGTTCTCCCAAAGAGGGCCTTTTTCAACAATGACTTCGACAGTGCTTCCAACCAGAGCCCGGTGGCGTTTCCTCATAATTTCTTCCTGTTTTTTCCTGACGGCTTTCAACCTTTGAGTCTTCAAAGAGGCTGGTACCTTGGGAAACAATCTGGATGCAGGAGTTCCTTCCTGCTCAGAGTAAGCAAACACCCCTGCCCTTTCAAAGGAAAGCTCCTCCATGGCCAGGAGTATTTTCTGGAAAGATGACTCACTTTCACCTGGGAAACCAACCATAAAGGTGGTCCTTAAAAACAATTGAGGTATGCTCTTGCGCATGGTCCTCAGAAAATAAAAGGTCTTTTCAATATGTGCTGGACGATTCATTTTGACAAGGATATCCGGATCTACGTGTTGCAGAGGAATGTCCAGATATTTGACTACTCTCTTACTATTTGCAAATACCTCAAGAAACTCCTCGCTAAGACCCTGAGGGGAAAAATAAAGTACTCTTAACCAATGCTCTGAAGAAAGGAGCTGATCAAGAGTTTTTAAAAGATCTGGCAAAGCTCTTTTTCCGTAAAGGTCAACACCGTATGAAGCGGTATCCTGAGCAATCAGAATGATTTCCTTTACTCCCATTTCCAGAAAATTCTCAACTTCTCTAACAATGGAGTCAATGCTTCTACTACGCAGTGGTCCCCGGATGGCAGGAATCACGCAAAAACTACAGCGATTGTTACACCCTTCAGCTATTTTTAAAAAGCCCAGATAAGGAGGTCCGGAAATCACTCTCTCCGTAGTATGGTCATAGAGATAAAAAGGACTGTCGGCAACAACCTTTTTGGGAAGCACTCTGTCAAGCAGATACGGCAAATCTGGAAAGTCATTCACCCCTACCCAAAGATCTACTTCTGGGTAAAGAGAAACCACACTGTCCCGAAAACGCTGAACGTAGCAACCAGCAACAACGATTTTCTTAGCTCGATGTTTCTTCTTAAGCCCTACAATTTTCCTTATCCATGCTTCACTTTCTTGGCAGGCTTCCTCAATGAAAGCGCAGGTATTCAGGATAACAACTTCTGCCTCTTCAGGAGACACCAGAGCGCATGGCTCCCGAGTCAGAAGTTTGCCCAGGATTACTTCGGAATCCACCAGGTTTTTATCGCAACCCAGAGAAACAAGGGCCACTTTCTTCATGGAGTAAAACTCCGTGCAAACTCTCCCGAGTTTTCAGCGAGATATCCTTCGTTGCCAGACTGGTCCACAAATTTTACCCGATTGCCTTCTCGGCCGGCAATTGTTATGGGAGTAACGCTACGCAAAAGGTATCTTTTACCAGGAATGAGTATTCCCTGAAAAATCGTTTTCCCCTCAGATTCCACCTCTACCCAGGCCAGGTCTTCAGGTAAAAGAGTGATGGAAAGCACCGGAGGTTCCGGCGGAGAAGAGCTTTCTTCTATGGTGGTTTCTGCTTCCGTCTCAAAGTTTTGATTATCTGCTGTGTTGTTTCCAACGTTCTGAAGTGCTACGGTAGTAGATTGTTCAGGCAGCATTGTGGAGTTGTAATGGTAAAATACAAGTATGACCCCCAGTGCTAAAGCTGCCGCAACACAGACAAACAGAAAGGTGCGCACCATTTGCATTTTTTTCGAGCTTGCAACGCCTGATCTGGGTTTCTTCTGAAAATCCTGGTGAGTTTTCCTTTCGCTTTTTTCTCTCTCTTTAAAAGAAGCAATAATAGGTTCTGGGTTAAGACCCAGAAAGCGACAATAGGTTTTGAGGTAGCCAATGGTGTAAGCTTTTCCAGGTAATTCGTCCCATTTCTCTTCTTCTATGGCTTCCAGGTATCTTTTAAGAATGAAAGTGCTTTCCTGTGCTTCTTCAAGGGTGATGCCCTTTTCTTCCCTTTTGCTCCGCAGGGTTGCTCCAATACCCAGATTGTTTTCTCGGTCAGGCATTATAGCCACCCTTTTTCCCAATTATTACCTTTCTGGATTTGCTCCCTTCATAAGGACCTACTATACCTTCTCTTTCCATTCTTTCTATCATTCTGGCTGCCCTGTTGAATCCAATTCTCAGTCTTCTCTGCAAAAGAGACGTTGAGGCTCTTCCTGCCTCAACAACTACTTTCACCGCTTCTTGATACAGTTCGTCTTCTTCTGAACCTTCCTCCACTATTTCTTCTCGAGGGTTAAAGTTAAAAGAGTAAAAAATTTTGCCTTGCTCTTTCTGGACAAGCCAGTGTTCGATAACTCTTTTAGCTTCACGAGTGGAAACAAAGCTTCCCTGTCCCCGGATGGGCTTGTTGGCCCCCACTGGTGAAAACAGGAAGTCACCGTTTCCCAGCAGTTTCTCCGCTCCTGACCCATCAAGTATGGTTTTAGAATCTGCCTGAGAGGACACTGCAAAAGCCAGTCTCGAGGGAAAATTTGCTTTTATGAGACCTGTTATCACGTCTACAGATGGCCTCTGAGTCGCTACTACCAGGTGCATACCTACAGCTCTCGCCATCTGGGCCAATCTGCATATCGAGGTTTCCACTTCAGATGAAGCGGTCATCATTAAATCAGCCAGTTCATCAATTACGATTACCACGTAGGGTAGCTTTTCCTCTTCACTAACAAGATAATTGTATTCTTCAATGTTGCGTACTGAAAGATCGGAAAGCATATCATAGCGTTGTTCCATTTCCCGACACAGCCACTTTAAGAACTTAACCGTTTTCCGTACTTCAGAAATCACTGGAGCACAAAGATGGGGTAAGCCCTGGTATATGGACAGCTCTACTCGTTTAGGATCTACAAGGGCTATGCGCAACTGGTTGGGATCAGCCCTGAAAAGCAAACTCATCAAGATGGCATTAATACATACGCTTTTACCGGAACCTGTCGCTCCAGCGATAAGCAGGTGGGGAGCTTCCCGTAGGTCCCAAATTAAAGGCTCTCCAGTAACGCTCTTACCAAGTGCGATTTGCAGGGGAGACTTGCTGTCCTGAAATTGGCTACTTTCTACCAGCTCTCGAAGAGAAACAATTTCCTTGTAGCTGTTCGGTATTTCTATTCCCACTGCTGCCTTGCCGGGTATAGGTGCCTCAATCCTCACTGCTGCAGCAGCAAAGGCAAGTGCTATGTCGTTAGAAAGATTGACGATTTTATTGACTTTGATTCCCGGAGCAGGTTGAAATTCATACCTGGTTATGGTGGGACCCACCTGAACACTTATCACTTTTCCAGGTACACTAAACTCAGACAGGGTTTGTTCCAGTTTAAGAATATTTTTGGTAATATCCGTTTTGAGGTTCTTCTCTTTCGCTCTGCCTTTGCGGTGGTAATCAAGAAGGTGGGTAGGGGGAAGAGTCCACCCTGTTTTCTGGCTGTTCTCAGTTGTTTTCTTGGGTTTTGCACCAGCCCGGAGAAGAAAACGCTTCTCTCCTTTTCCAATCTCCTGGTCCGAAAGCTCAGGAACTGGCTTTTCTTCAGGAGTTCCAGCAACTCTGGATTCAAAATCACTGGTGCTTTTTGGGCTCTCCTCGGTAAAGGTAAACACTTCTTCTGTAAAGATTGAGCCGGGCAGGGAGGTTTCCTGCAGGGTCGGGCTATCCGAAATTGCATTCTCCGGTGTATCTTTTTCTCGACCCTGAAAAACGAACTCTTTTGTAGGGTGCCTTCTGTGAATATCTGCAACCTGCCTGCTCTTTCTGAATAAACGGTGATGCAGGTTGCGCAGGCCAGCATATGCCTTTCGAAATACCCTGCCCTCTCCCACCAGATAGGTGGCCAAGATGGCTACAGAGATGAGCAAAAGCCAGGCTCCTGCTTTCCCAAGGTAATAGACCATTTGGTCATAAATCAACTGCCCCAGCTTGCCGCCCATGGAGCCCGAGGGAAGAAAAAACGAAGTTTCTTCACTTTTCTGATGACAAAGGGTCACAAACACCACAAGCCAGAGCGCCAAAGCAGTTAACCTGCTGTAGACTTTAAAACGTCGGGGTCGGGAAAAGGTAAGCACCTCAACCACCAGGTAGCCAAGGTAAAAGGGGACAATATAGCTACCCAGCCCCAGTGCTTTCAGCAGATTATCCTTCATAAAAGTGCCCATTATTCCAACATCTAAAGAAAGGAGGGCCAGAAAAAGATATATTGAAAACAGGCTTAAAAAAGAAGTTACCAAAAGTTTTACTTTGAGATTAATCATAAAAGTAAAAGGAAATTATTTTTTTCTGAAACTTCTGCTGCGTTCTTTTTCCTGGCGTGGAGCATTACTGGCCAGTGCTTCTTTGTGGCTGAGAGTTATTCTCCCCAGAGAATCTATACCTATGACTTTGACCAGGAGATCATCACCCACTTTCACAAAATCCTCAACTTTGCGTATTCGTTCCTGGGAAAGTTGTGAAATATGGCAAAGGCCTTCTCTGCCTGGGAAAAGCTCTACAAAAGCACCAAAATCTGTGGTTTTGGTCACTTTGCCCAGGTATATTTTGCCAACTTCGACGTCCTGTGTAACCGCTTTTATCATCTCAATAGCTCTTTCTTTGCCTTCCTCCGTCTTGGAAAAGACGATTACTCTCCCGTCTTCTTTAATGTCAATAGTAGTACCTGTTTCCTCAATTATTTTTTTAATCACTTTGCCACCAGGACCAATCAACGCACCGATTTTATCGGTGCTAATGGTTATAGTAGCAATTCTGGGAGCATATTTGGAAACTGAACTGCGAGGTTTCGACAAAACCGAATCCATGATATCCAGTATATGGAAGCGACTTTCCCGAGCTTCCTGAATTGCTTCGGCAAGGATTTCCACAGGCAAACCATGATTTTTTACATCCAGTTGAATGGCAGTTATGCCTTGCCTGCTTCCAGCTACCTTAAAATCCATTTCTCCATAATGGTCTTCAGAACCCAAAATATCACGCAAAAGCACATAGTCGTTGTTTTCCCCAAACATAAGCCCAATAGATATCCCCGCACAGGAAGTACGTATAGGTACTCCAGCATCCATTAGAGAGAGACTACCACCACATACCGTTGCCATTGAAGAAGAACCATTAGATTCCAGTACTTCGGAAACCACTCTGATGGTATAGGGAAATTCTTCCTCGGGGGGGATGAAACATTCCAATGCCCGCTCTGCAAGAGCACCATGGCCAATCTCGCGACGTCCCGGACCCCTCAAAGGACGTACCTCTCCGGTGCTGTAGGGTGGGAAGTTGTAGTGGAGCATAAATCTCTTTGCTTCTTCTTCCTGTAAGCCGTCTACTTTTTGTTCTTCGCTGGTAGCTCCTAAGGTGGTTATAGCCAGAACCTGGGTTTGTCCCCTCGTAAACAAAGCGGAGCCGTGCGTCCGTGGTAAAACACCGACTTCACAGCTAATGGGACGAATCTCTTTAGGGGTTCGACCATCCTGGCGTTTTCCAGTTTTCAGAACCAACTGATTAATTTCTTCCTTGACAACTTTCTCCCAGGCGTAAGTGAACCCCTCCAGAGTAGCAAATTCAGCTTCGCATTCTTGAAGAGCCTTTTGAAGCAACTCTTTCATTTCTTTTTCTCGTGCACTCTTTTCGGGTATGCTTATCGTGGTTTGAATCTGAGACAAGAATTTTTCTCTCAACCAGCTTTCCAGGCTTTCAAGGTGCATGGGTTTTTGAACTTCCTGTTTGGGTTTACCAATTCGCTCGATTATTTCTTGCTGTTCCTTGATAATTTGCTGAATCAACTGGTAGCCCTTGTACAGGGATTTCACCACTTCCTCTTCCGATACTTCCTTACCACCGGCCTCGATCATGGTGATTCCCTTATCCGAAGCTGCTAACACCAGATCCAGACGACTCTCATTGAGTTCTTCCAAAGTGGGGTTTAAAATGATCTCGTCTCCAATGATACCCAAGCGGCAAGCCCCAAGAGGTCCTGCAAAGGGTATACCGGATATTCCCAACGCCACAGAAGCACCTATAATGGAAATCACTTCAGGCGGATGAAGCTCATCTACCGACAGAACGGTGGTAACCACCTGAATATCATTATAAAAAAGCGGCGGAAAAAGAGGCCTGATTGACCTATCTATGAGCCGGGCACTCAGGATGGCCGTATTACGGGGTTTGCCCTCCCGCTTAATAAAACCACCAGGTATCTTACCAGCAGCATAAAATCGCTCTTCAAAATCAACCACCAGAGGTGTAAAATCAACCGCCTCACGTGGCTGATCAGAAGCAGTAGCGGTAACCAAAATTACAGTATCACCATATCTTACAGTTACCGCACCACCTGCTTGCTTTGCTAATTTCCCACTTTCTATAACTATAACTTGATCTCTACCAAATGGAATTTCAAAAGTGTGTATAATGATTGCAACCTCCTTTACTTTCTCAAACCAAGTTTCTGAAGTATGGCGTAGTAGCGGTCCACATGATATTTTTTAAGGTAATTGAGCAACCTTCTTCGCTGCCCAACCATCATAAAGAGACCTCTTCGAGAATGAAAGTCCTTAGGATGTTTTTTCAAATGTTCAGTAAGTTCCTTTATTCTGGTAGTAAGAATTGCTATTTGAACTTCTGGAGAACCAGTGTCTTGTTCGTGAATCTTAAACTGTTCTATTATCTCTTGCTTTTTTTCTTTAGCTAATACCAACTTGAATTGCACCTCCAATTCGTAACGTTCAAATGGTAGTTTACCACAGCAGGATACTGATGTAAATATTGTTTAAGGTGCTCTGTGTCTCTCAAAATCTGTTGCTTGAGTTCGGAGAGACTGGGGAAGGTAATTTCTGGACGCAAGAATCGCCAGAGATACACCAAAAAGCGCTGATTATACAGTTCCCGATACGCCAAGTCGGGCATGAAAAACTCGATAACCCGGCGTTTCCCTTTGTTCAACACCGAGGGTTTGGTACCACAGTAAACCAGAGCTGGTTGTCTGATCTCCTGGTCCCAACTTTCCACAACACCTGCATAAACTCCAGCTCGGGGCAATTTTTTCTGAGAAGGTGGGTAAATATTCCCGGTGGGAAACCCCAGCTTCTGCCCTATTCTTGCTCCAGGACGGGTCTTGCCGATAATGAAAAATGGGTAACCGAGCGCTGAATTCGCTTTTTCCACTAATCCCTGCTCGAGAAAGAACCTTATAAGTGAACTCGAGATAACGGTATCACCAAATTTGACTGGAGGCACAATTTCTACCTCAATACCTCTTTTGTTCAACTCTTCCTTGAGAAAAAAGGTGTTTCCTGAAGCCTGAAAACCAAAACGATAATTTGCACCCACAAATACCACAGAGGGACGATAAATCCGGTCCAAAATGTCAATGAATTCTCCAGGAGAGAGGAGTCGCAAGCGATTGTCAAACCTCCAGAAACGGAGAGTGCTTTCAGGGAAAAAAGACTTAAAGAGAAGAAATTTTTGCGAGTAAGGAGTTAAATACTTTACCACCCTGCTTCGAGTAATAAAATTACGAGGGTGAGGATAAAAAGTGATTACTTCCAGTAACTTGTTTCTCTTTTTTGCTTCCTGACTTGCAGCACGCAAAACTGCACGGTGTCCGGAGTGGACACCGTCAAAAAAGCCCAGTGCAATTATTTTACCCTTGACGGGCAAAAGATGGTTTTTGAGGAGTTTCATAATAGTTTATCTTTCAGCACGATTTCAGGCCTTAACGTACCTTCGAATACTTCTCCCAGACCCAAAAAGCGCTCGTCATGATATATTTTGTACATTCCTGGGGACGAAAACACTGGTGCCACCGGATTACCATTGATGAATCTCAGCGCTTCTTTTTCACCCAGATGTAGGTCAGAAATCCAGTAAAGAGCTTTATCCGGGGAAAGGCTGTGTGCCATAAGATAATCTGCAGTTAGCGTTTGCGAAGAGACGTCTATACTGTCTTTTACAGAAAAGTTACCCACTCGTTCCCTGAGCAATGAGGCAAGATATGCTCCTCTTCCAGTTACCCGACCAAGATCGTTGGCCAGCGCTCTTATATAAGTTCCACTTGAGCACTCCACCAAAATTTCTGCTTCCGCAAAAACACCTTCTTTAAAATCGATGAGCTCTAACTGATATATCGACACTTCTTTGGTTAGCTCAGGAATGCGTTCCCCTCGCCGCGCTTTTTTATAAAGGGGCTCACCTTGCAGCTTTCTTGCTGAAAAAGGAGGTATTTGCTGAATGATTTTCCCTTTAAAACGGGATAGAGCTGTTTCAAGTTCCCGCAAACTCAGGGGTCGGAAATCAAAACTTTCGATTTGCCCCGTCACATCATACGTATCAGTAGCAATACCGAAACGCAATCTGGCAAGGTAAGTCTTGGGCAAGGCCTGAAACAAAGAAGTTAACCTTGTAGCCTTACCCCAACATAAAAGCATTACTCCTCTTGCAAAGGGATCCAGAGTGCCTGTGTGCCCCACCTTTTGTCCCAGGATTTTCCTGGTCTTTTTCACAACCGACATGGAGGTAAGCCCAACCGGTTTGTAGAGGTTCAATAGGCCACCGTTTTCCAGCTGTCTCATAAGACGCTCTTTTTGGTTAATAGCTCCTGGTCAATGTAATTTCGAATAAATTGCAAAACCTGAATTTTAACTGTTTCGAAATTACCCGTTATCTTAAATCCAGCCGCTTTTTCGTGACCTCCCCCTCCAAAATGATGAACAATTGGTAAAAGGTTTAAGTCGTCTTGAGAGCGAAGACTGACTTTAAAGGAAGAAGGCTGAGTTTCCTTGAAAAGAACCGATAATCGGGAACCAGGTATAAAAAGACCATAGTCAACGATTCCCTCTGTGTCATCTTCATGGGCACTGGTAGTCTTAAAATCTTCTTGAGTAACATAAATAGAAGCTATTCCGCGTTCCGCATCGTATTCCATCTTGCTCAGGGCCCTACCCAAAAGTCTTAAGGCTTCCAATTTACGATATCGAAAAGCGTGCTTGATTATCTGCGACAAAGACGCTCCTTGTTGAGTCAACTCGCTTAATACCTCAAGCAAATAGGTGTTCATCTCCACAAACTGAAAGTTGCCTGTATCAGTGATGATCCCGGTCAAGATGCTGGTTGCTATTTCTCTGGTGAGCACAAAGTTATTTTCTTTAATCAATTTGTACAGAAGTAGACTGCACGAAGGAGCTTCAGGGTCCACCAGGTTTACATTGCCGAAATACTGATTGTCCGGGTGGTGATCAACGTTAACAATAATTTGGTAATCGCCGGCTGTTTCGGCTATTCGGCCAGTTCTTTTTAAATTGGAACAATCAACGACTACCAGGACTTCTTTCTTAAAATCAGAACTCGCGAATTTCTCTATGACATTTACGCCTGGTAGAAACTCGTAGAAATAAGGAACAGGAGCGTCATAAACAACTCTGGCTTTTTTATTAAGACCCTTCAAGAGGAAATAAACAGCCAGTGCTGACCCAATACCGTCACCATCTATGTTCTGATGAGAAGTGATCGTAAAATAATCTTTTTTCTTAAAAACATCAGCTACCTTCCGAAACGTTTCCTGCATCTTTATGCTCTTCCTTTTCAATACGTTTTATAAGTTCTACAACCTGAAAGGCTTTCTCCAGAGTGGAGTCTGGTACAAACTGTATCTCGGGCAAAGATTTTATCACCAATCTCTTAGAAAGCTCTCTTTTTATGAAACCCAGTGCTTTCTGCAAAGCTTTGAACTGCTCCTCGGAATTTGTTTCTGCAAATGAGGAGCTGATGAATATCTTGGCAAGCTTCAAATCCGGGCTTACTTCAACCCTTACAATGGTAAAGCGCTTGAGGCGAGGATCACTGGTTTGGGAGAGCAATATTTTGGATACTTCTCGCTTTATTAGCTCAGCCACTCGTTTAGGTCTCTGTTCTTTCATCAAATTCACCACGACTTTTCTTTTAGCTTTTTGCAACCACTTAATGGTTCTACGCTACCTGGTCAATATATCTCCGTATTCAGGCTAGTGATTTCAAAACGTCCGTCATCTTCAAGAAACAGAACAACCCGCTCGAGAAGATTCCGTACGCCAGCTTCGTCAATTCCAATGCAGGAAACACCGAGAACGCCTTCTTTATGATTTGTTCCATTGCTTTCTTCGATTACAGAAACGTTGAATTTATTACGCAATCGCTGCTTTACGGAATTCATGACTCTTCTTTTGTCTTTAAGAGAGAAGCTTTCATTAATAAAGATGTTAATTTGACAAACACCCACTCTCATTTTTCTTCACGAATGAGATAAGCCTCCAGTATATCTCCTTCTTTAAAATCCTCGAATTGATTCAGACCTACACCACACTCGTATCCCTGCGTTACCTCTTTCACATCGTCCTTAAATCGTTTGAGCGAGCTAATCTTTAGCCCTTCTTGGATGGTTTCCCCGTTTCTGATTACCCTAACCAGAGCATTCCTCTCCAGTTTACCATCTATTATATAGCAACCTGCAACTGTTCCAGTTCTGGGAATCTTGAAGACAGCCCTGACCTCGGCTCTACCTATTACTTCTTCCACCTTTACAGGCTCTTTCATCCCCTGGATAGCCCGCTGCAGATCTTCTATCAGGTCGTAAATTATCCGGTAAGTTCTCACATCCACCTTTTCTCTCTTTGCTGTTTTTGCCACTTCGTTGGGTAGTTTCACGTTGAAACCAATGATAACTCCCGAAGAAGCTGAAGCAAGCATTACGTCGGCTTCGGTTACATTGCCAACTCCTTTGTAAATCACATTCAGTTTCACTTCATCAGTGCTGAGTTGCGAAACCGCCTTCTCCACCGCTTCTAAGGAACCCTGAAAGTCGGCTTTAAGCAATAAATTTACTTCTTTGGTTTTACCCTCTTCTCTGGCAAACAGCTCTTCGAGCGATATCAGCTCCCTTTCAGGGGTCTTAAGGTTTTTCTCTCTTGCTATTTCTGCTCTCCGTTCGGCGATAATTCTGGCTATTTTCTCGCTTTCAGTAACCATTAGCTTCGTTCCCGCAGGTGGGAGGTCAGTAAAACCGACCACTTCCACAGGAGTTGATGGTTCCGCTTCCTTCATCGGTTTTCCAAGGTCGTTGAAAAGGGAACGGACTTTACCCCACGTGGTACCAGCAACAAAGTAATCGCCAACCCTCAAGGTACCTTCTTGTACTATAACTGTTGCCACCGGACCCTTACCGCGATCTATTCTGGATTCAATAGTAGTCCCTACAGCATGCCCTTCCTTTCTGGCCTTTAATTCCAGAAGTTCTGCCTGCAACAGAATCATCTCCAGAAGCTCGGCAATTCCCTTCTTCTGGAGAGCGGAGATATTGACACATATCGTTTCTCCTCCCCACTCCTCGGGTACCAGTCCCCTTTCAGCAAGTTGCTGCTTAACCCGGTCAGGGTTTGCCCCTGGTTTGTCGATTTTGTTAATAGCTACAATAATTGGGACATCGGCTGCGCGTGCGTGCTGGATTGCCTCTTCGGTTTGAGGCATGACTCCATCATCTGCAGCGACTACCAGAACAGCAATATCGGTAACCTGAGCGCCTCTGGCTCGCATGGAGGTAAACGCTTCGTGTCCTGGAGTATCTATGAAAGTAATTTTCTGGCCATTGATTTCTATCTGATATGCTCCAATTTTTTGGGTTATACCTCCAAGCTCGGATTCCGCAACTCTGCTTTTTCGAATGGCGTCCAGAAGCGTGGTCTTTCCGTGATCCACATGACCCAGTATAGTTACCACTGGGGGGCGAGGTTGGGGTTCAAAGCTTATAGCCTCAAGGATTTTTTTCTTAACGTCTTCTTTCCACTCTATCTCCCAACCTTGCTCTCGAGCCAGTTTTTCCAGAGCCAGGGGAGGCAAAGGGTTTCGAGTGTCGAAGATGATGTTCCAGTCTGCAAGGCGGATGATGATATCGTCAAGATCTTGGTTAAACAGTTTGGCAGCATCTCGCAAGGTAACTGGCGCATCAATAGTTATGGTACGCTCCTTCTTTTTTTGCAGTTCTTCCGCTCTTTTTCGGCGATAATCTATTTCTTCCTTGATGAGTTCCACCAGGTCATCATCAATGGAACTCATATGATTCTTAACTTCGGCACCCAGGTCTTTTAAAATGTCAATTAATTCACTGGTAGGTATACCAAACTGCTCAGCAATCTTGTATATCCTTATTTTGGGCATTTTCTACCTCCTTTCCCTCCAGAGAGTTTGTTAGCAGGTGCTTTTTAAGATTTTCAATCAGTGTTTGAAATTCTTTTTGGGAACACTCCGTTTTCAAAGCCTGCGAAATTCCTTTAAGATTTATTCCGGCAACGCATTCTGGTTTAGGACATACATAAGCTCCTCTACCCGCCTTTTTGCCGGTATCGTCCACCAAAAGCTCTCCCTGGGGGGTCTTCACTATCCTTATTAGCTCCTTTTTGGGTTTTCTTTCACGACACCCTACACACATTCTAAGGGGTATCCTGCGTTTCTTCACCATCACCAATCTCCTCTTCTTCGCCAACAGGTATTCCCTTAATATCTATTTTCCATCCTGTTATTTTTGCCGCAAGTCTTGCGTTTTGACCCTCTTTCCCAATAGCCAGGGAAAGCTGGCTTTGGTCTACGTATACCGTAGCAACCCGCTGCTCTTCGTCAAGCTCAACCCTTTTTACTTCGGCAGGATTGAGGGCTTCAGCAATAAACTCTTCTGGTCTTTCGCTCCATAAAATAATGTCAATCTTTTCTCCTCGTAACTCGTCTATGATATTTCTTATTCGAGACCCTCTGTTGCCAATGCAGGCACCAATGGGGTCGATTTTTTTATCGCGTGCCTCGACTGCTACTTTAGACCTCACTCCAGGCTCTCTGGCTATCGCTTTTATGTCAACCAGTCCATCGTGAATTTCGGGGATTTCGAGCTCCAGAAGTCTCCGCACCAAGCCAGGGTGTGTCCTGGAAAGAATGATTTTTGGTCCTTTGGTAGTTTTACGCACTTCTACAATGTAAAACTTCATTCTCCCTCCAGGACGATATACCTCGGATGCAACCTGCTCTGGAGCAGGAAGAATGCCGGTGGTCTTCCCAAGATCCACTATGATGTTGTTCCCCTCCTGATAGCTAATCAGACCGGTAATCACTTCTCCTTCTTTTTCATAAAATTCTTCATAAATCAGCTCTCTTTCAGCCTCTCTAATGCGCTGCAAAATCACCTGTTTCGCAGTTTGAGCAGCGATTCTTCCAAAGTTGTGAGGGGTTATCTCCACTTCAACCCAGTCTCCAATGTCAGCTTCCAGGCCCTGTTTTCTAACTTCTGTTAGAGAAATTTCGGTTGCCCGATCTTTGGGGTTCTCCACCACCAGTTTTTTGGCCAGTACCTTTATTCTTCCACTCACCGGGTCAATAACTACAGATACCCCTTTGTGGGAACTCTTAAAATTCTTGCGATATGCTGACAAAAGTGCGGCTTCCACAGCCTGCTTAAGGGTCTCTTTTGGAATGCCTTTAGTTTTTTCTATCTGCTCTATGGCCTCAAATATTTCTCTACTCATGCTAACCCCCTGTCTGATGAGGTTAAACCCTGCCCTTGGCGAACGTCACAAAAAAAGAACAAAGAGTGGGCCGTAACCCACTCTTTTGAAATCAAAGGACGTCTCGCACAATATTTTAAGGCAATTTTTGTCTTAATGCAAATTTATCGTCTCAGCTAAAAGCTGATCGCAGTTGAAATTATTTACTAAAGTGAGACCTATTTCTTTTCATTAAGAAATGCAACACAGGATATCCAATAGCCAAACAGGCGATACTTTCTCCCAGCATGATATAAGCCACTGAATACCAGTAAGGCACTTTCAAAATAAAAGCGAGGTAGGCAGACACACCAAAAGCATTGAGAAAAATGGGAGGTAGTGGAGCAAGCCATGCCCTGGGTGCTCGAGAAGTCAGGTATCCAGCAAGCAAGGTGAGTAGGCTTCCAAAAATGACATCGTATATTCCTATGTTACCTGCAAGGTTGGCAAGCAAACATCCCAGAGTGAGCCCCCAGATGGCTTCAGGATAAATGAAAGGCAAAACAGTAAGAGCTTCCGCCACTCTCACTTGGATTGGTCCATAGGAAAGAGTGTAGAAAGGAGGAAGCACAGTGAGAACAACATAAATGGCGCAGATAAAAGCGGCTCGAATTAATTTTTTCATTTACGCTGCCTCCATTGACTGAGATTGAGTTTAATATATTATAGAAAAAACATTCTTGAAAGAACGAACCAAATTGAAAAGAGAGAACAATAAAAAGAAAAAATCTACGTCATTTTTGCGGTGGGTATTTGCTTCTTTTCTGGTGGGTTTGTTAACCGGGATTGTTGCTGTGGGATTGGCCTGGTTTCTTTGGGGAAGCGAGCTCAAAGCGGTATCCGCCCAGATTGACAGTTTCCGACCCAAATTCACCACCCGGATTTACGATGCAAGAGGTCGCCTGGTGGACGAGGTTTTTGTGGAAAATCGCGAGTTTGCCAGTTTTGAAGAAATACCAGAAATCTTAAAAAAAGCGTTCATTGCCAGCGAGGATCAGCACTTTTATTCTCATCCCGGTGTCGACTTAACGGGTATTGTACGAGCCTTTCTGGCTAACATCGAAAGAGGTTGGGGAGCTGAGGGAGCAAGCACGATAACACAACAGCTGGCCCGAAACCAGTTTCTGGAACTTAGAAAAACTTTCGATAGAAAAATCAAAGAAGCCATGCTTGCCATTCTGCTGGAAAAAAAGTATCCCAAGGAAAAGATACTTGAAGCCTACTTGAATCAGATTTACTTTGGACATGGTGCCTATGGAGTCAAGAGTGCTGCTCGGGTTTTCTTTGGGAAAGACCTTTCCGAGCTGAATCTTGCCGAATGTGCCATGTTAACCGGGATAGCCCGTTCACCGTACAACTTTTCCCCTTATATTGACTTCGAAGCAGCGCAGAGACAGCAAAGAAGGGTCCTGGAAAGAATGCAGGAGTTGGGATTTATTACCCAGAAACAGAAGGAAGAGGCTTTAGCAACACCCATCGTACTTGCGGGTCTTGAAAAGAAACACTCACCAGCCCCCTATTTTGTCGATTTTGTTTTGAAAGAGCTTTTAAAGCTTTATGACGAAGAAATGGTTTTTGGAGGAGGCCTAAAAGTATACACTACCTTGGACCTTGATTTACAGAAAAAAGCAAAGGAAGCACTTCTGGAAAGTGGTTTTCAGGGGGCCATACTGTGCATGGACCCTGCTACAGGCTTCATTAAAGCTATGGTTGGCGGCAGAGACTATCAGGAAAGTAAGTTCAACCGTGCCTACCAGGCACATCGTCAACCCGGTTCTACTTTTAAGCCCTTCATCTATACTGCAGCCATGGACAGTGGTTTTACACCCAGTAGCATCATCGTCGATGAACCAATCACTTTTCCCAATGGATGGGAACCTCAAAACTATGACCGTCGCTTTCGAGGTGAAGTAACCTTAAGAGAAGGGCTCGAAGAATCCATCAACATTGTAGGCATTAAGCTACTCCAGGAAGTTGGCATTGATAGGGTTATCGAATATGCAAGGAAAATGGGTATACAGAGTCCGTTGCGCAAAGATCTCTCTCTGGCTTTGGGCACCTCTGAGGTAACGCTTCTTGAGCTGGTGAGGGCTTACAGTGCTTTCGCTAACCAGGGTAAAATCCCGCAACCTGTAGCCATACTTAGAGTCGAAGACTTCGATGGTAAAGTGATTTATTCTAACTCTCCTTCAGTTAGGCAAGCTATCTCTCCTCAAACCGCTTACATTATGGCCCGACTCTTGGAAGGAGTCCTCCTGAGAGGTACCGGTAAGCGAGCCTACTTTGGTCGACCCGCTGGTGGGAAAACTGGAACCACTGAAGACTACGTTGATGCCTGGTTTATCGGCTTTTCTCCTCAACTGGTTTGCGGAGTCTTTGTTGGCAATGATGATCGTACTCCTCTTGGTCCCAGTAAAACGGGAGGTGTAGTTGCTGCTCCCATTTTCAAAAAAGTTATGGAAGCTTATCATCGGGATCTTCCGGTCAAAGATTTTACTAAGCCTTCCGGGGTTGTAGAGCTGGAGGTTTGTGCTAAAAGTGGGCTCCTTCCTTCTTCCACTTGTCCTCGCGTGAAAACCGCTTTCAAGGAAGGTACAGAACCAACCTTTATCTGCAATCAGCTACATTGATTAAACACTCTACTTGAGCTTTACCACGGTTACTCCTAAACCACCCTCTTGAGGAGTTCCAGTACGGAAACTTTCTACAAAGGGCTGCTGCTTCAAGTATTCATGAGTAATTTTACGCAAAACTCCTTCTCCTTTACCGTGGATTATGTACACTGTTTTAAAACCAGCAACGAGGGCTCGATCCAGGTATTTTTCAAGCTCCATGAGTGCTTCCTGCTGGGTAAGTTTGCGTATTTCCAGTTCGTTGGTAATAGTCTTTTTTGAGGGGACAGACACCCTTACTGGGGAAGAGTTTTGAAAAGCTTCTTCTTGTTCCACACTCTTCAGTTCACCTTTAACTATTTTGTCCAAGGGAACTTTTACTTTTTGGCCCTTGATTTCCACAATAGCTCTTTTTTTCCTCGTATTTACAGAAATTACTCTACCCCACTTTTGAAAGTCGGGGAGATAAACGTGTTCCTCTCTTTCGGGAACATAAGCTTTCTTTTTCTCCTCAGCCTCAACCTGCAAAGCTTGAAGATGTTTTTTGCTCTGAGCGATTACTTCTTTAAGTTCCTGATAAACGGTCTCATTCAAGGCGTTTTCCTTTCGCAATTTACCCACCTTGTTGGCTATTTCCTGTTGAGTTTTACGAAGATATGCCTGCATTGTGGCAGCGAACTCCGCTACCACTTCTTTTCTCTTCTTTTCGAGTTCTTCTTGAAGCAAGTGCAGCTCTCGTTCCTTGCTGCTAAGCCTTTCCTCTTTTTCTCGAAGCCTGGATAGAATCTCTTCCATTTCTTTCTCTTTTTGTTCAAGCGAAAGCAGAAGGTTGTTGACCACCAAGTAATCCTGGTCTATTTTCTGCAATGCTCTTTTTATAATTTCCTCAGGCATGCCTATAAGTTCAGCTACCTTAATACCAAAGCTACTACCAACCTTTCCTGTCTTAAGCTTGAAGGTCGGCCTAAGAGTAACTGGATCAAATTCTAAAGAAGCAGACTTGATTTTTTGGTTTTTGTCGAAGGCAAATTTAATTTTAGGCAAGTGCGTGGTAGCAACACAGAGAACACCCTTTTCAGCCAGGAACTCTAAAAGGGCAACGCCCAGTGCAGAACCTTCTTCGGGGTCGGTGCCACTTCCAATCTCGTCGATAAGAAAAAGGGAATCGGGTTTGAGTTGAGATATAGCTTCCTTTAATTTAGACATTCTGGACGTGAAAGTGCTCAGATTGTTTTCCAAGTTCTGATGATCTCCTATATCCACATATATTTCTTCGAGCAAGGGAATAACTGAACCTTCCCCAAGAGCTGGTGGAATACCACAATGCGTAAGGTACACGTTCATGGCCAGAGCTTTGATGAGAACAGTTTTCCCCCCCGCGTTAGGTCCGCTAACCACCATGACCGGTTGTGACGAGTTTATATCAAGGTCAAAAGGTACAGCTTTTTCCCCCAAAAGAGGATGTCTACCCTCTTTGATGTACAACTGGTTTTTACTCAATGACGGAACACAGCCTTTCCAGGTGCAAGCAAGCGTTGCTTTGGCCTTAATGAAATCGAGCTGAACCAGGTTGTAAAAGCTACGTTGAAGAGCTTCGAGCTGAGTGCGCAGCAGGTCGGAAACCCGGCTAAGTATGCGCAGTATTTCTTCCTGTTCCTGAGAACGAAGGATTTCAATCTGATTATTTAGCTGCAAAATGGGTTGGGGTTCGATAAAGACGGTTGAACCGCTCGAAGAGGAATCTATGACAATTCCCTGAATCTTAGAAGCCTGGCTTGCTTTAACAGGTATAACATATCTTCCCCTGCGGACAGTATGTATTGCCTCCTGCAATAGTTTTTTTTCGTAGTAATGTCGAACCAAATTTCTCATTACTTGCTCTATTTCTGCCTGAAGGTGCTGGATCCTGGTTCTAATCTTAAGTAGATTGGCACTGGCTGTATCCAGAACCTTGCCCTCAGGAGATACTGTCTTCTCAAGTTCTCTTTTGACCTCACTCAGGTCATCAATTTTCTGGAAATATTTTTTTAGAGAAGGATATTTCTCATCAAGAGACAAAGAACGAACGGTGTTTTTTAGATTAGACGCTATACTGGAGAGACGGAGTATTTTGATTAACTCTTCAGGGTATAAAATACTTCTTTCTTTTGAAAGCTTGTTCAGGGTTTCCCGCAGGTCCTCAAGCTGGTCGAAGTCCAAGCGAGTGTCAAAAGTTAGCATCTCCATATACTCTTTAACTTCCCATAAGCTCTGGGCAATTTCTTCACTCGAAGCGAGAGGTTTTATCTGCATGACCCATTCCCGGGTCAAGCCACAACTGCAGCTTTTAGAAAGCCTTTCAACGATTTTATGAAAATCAAAACTCTTCAAGATCTCTTGAGAAAGTGCTTTCATCTTCTTCCAGACCTTTTTGAAATATATCCTGTAAAAGCTCGGTGTTCGGTATCTGGGCGGTCCAGGAATACAAATAGATTAGCGAAGGCTTAGTTATTTCCTTGTACAGGAAAGAGTGTTTCACTCCCCTGTCCAGGAAATCCAAAAACTGAAAGTTCGCTATTAGCACCGTTATAACTATAACCCAGAGGACACCCTTGACTATTCCAACCGGTATTCCCAGTAGAGAATCAACCCAGGTAACACCCAGAGTCTTGAAAAGGGTGCGAAAGCGAATGCCGATCCAGGAGAGTACAAAAACGCTGGGCAGAAAAAAGAGTAAAAAACCAGCTATTAACAACAACAAACCATTACTTACGGGCAGTAAAAAACCAGCTACCTGTGCTCCCCATCTTAACCCCAGAATAACTCCGACAACCACTCCGCATAGACTCAAAAACTCCCGACTGAACCCCCGTACCGAACTCACAACAATGTTCAGCAAAATTATAACGAATCCAATCAGGGTGTACCAATCAGTGATCAAACGTCACGAATTCCTCCCTTAGATGTACCCCCTTTACTTGCTTCAGTTCGCTTTTGATGCCTGAAATCCATTCTTCAACTTCTGTTTCATCAAGCGTCTTTTGGGAAGAACGAAAAACAATGCGGACAGAAATTCCCTTTTTGCCAGGCGGAAGGGGTTTGCCCTGAAACAGATCAAAAATTTCTATTTTTTCAACCGGGATAGCTTCTGAAACCACTTTTGTTCTAATTATTCTCTGAATTTGCTGCCACGATATATCGATATCAGTTACCAGAGAGATGTCCCGGTACGCTGCTGGAAAAGCTGGTATTTCTCGCAACTTAAACTCGTTTTCAGATGGAACCAATTCAAACAATTCCTGGAGAGAAAGTTCGCAAACAAAAACCTTTCCCCAGAAATCAAACTTCTTTACCAGTTCTCCACTAAGCTTGCCTACCCAGCCCAGATTTCGCCCTTTAACTTTCAGCGCGCAGGAAAAAGGCTCTTCGAGAAAAGGATAAAATCGAGGCACAAGTTCGAAGTCTTCGTTGCCAACACCACTGATTTCCAACACTTCTTCGATTAAGCCTTTCAGAGCGAAAAAGTCTTGTTCTCCTTCTTTGCTCCATAACAATGGCCTTGAGTTACCACAAAGCGCCACAAAAATTGCGTTAGTTTCAGAAAATGGCTGATCTGCTCCCTTGTCCAGACGCGAGAAGGTTTTACCTATTTCAAAGAGACCCCAATCGGAATTCCCTACAGTTACGTTGTTTTTTATGACCTCTATTGCAGAACACAGAAGAGCAGGGCGTAACACAGAGTGTTCTTTGGTGATGGGGTTATTTATGGTTACCAATCTCTCCCTAAAACCAATAGCTTCTGCCGTCTGCTGATTAATTAGGGAGAGAGAAATAATCTCTTTCAAGCCTCGATTGACTAAAAAACTCCTGATTTTTTCTTCGTATTTCTTGTGAGGATACGGATTCCCCGGATCGAAAGGAAAACTGGGTATCGTGGCAGGAATTTTGTGGTAACCGGTGATTCTTCCTATCTCTTCTGCAAGGTCTACCTCCTGGGTAATATCGTGCCGCCAAGAGGGAACTGTGACTTGAAAGGAATCTTGCCTTTCAAAACTTATTTCAAAACCAAGTCGCTCCAAAATGGAAACGACTTCCTGTTGTGAAGTTTCAAAACCCAGGATTTCTTCAATCCCCCTTTTTTTGCAGGTAATGACTCTTTTTTCTCGAGGTAGGCTTCCAGCCAGCAACCACTGCCTGTTAATGCGACCACCAGCCAGCCTTTGCATCAAGTGCAAGGCTCTCTGGGAAGCAAATAGTACCATTCCGGGATCCACTTTCCGTTCAAACCTCGAAGAAGCCTCAGTTCGTAGACCAAGCTGCCGCGAGGTTTTTCTCACCGAATGAGGGGCAAAAATTGCTGCCTCCAAAAAGATGGAAGAAGTGTGATAAGTAACTTCAGAATCCAAACCTCCTATTACACCCGCAATCGCTATGGCCGAAGTAGCATCTGCAATCACCAGATGGGAAGGATTGAGAGTGCGCTCTACTCCATCGAGGGTCCATATTTTTTCACCAGAGAAGGCTCGGCGGATGATTACCTTCTTACCGCGAATTTGCGCGGCATCGAAAGCATGAAGAGGCTGTCCGGTCTCCATCATAACCAGATTAGTAATGTCCACCACGTTGTTTATGGGTCTGAGTCCAAATAGACAGAGTTCTTTTATGAGCCACCAGGGAGAGGGTTTTATTTCAACATCCCTGACCAGTTTTCCAGAATAAAACGGGCAAAGCTCTTCGTCCTGATTTTCTATGGTAAATTCTTCTTCCCAGTCTTCTTCGCTCAAGGTCACTTCCGGAAGGATAGGCTCCAATCCAAAGCCCGCCCCGATTTCGCGAGCAAGCCCCGCTACGGAAAGACAATCACCTCGGTTAGAGGTTATTTCCAAATCCAGGATGGGGTCATTTCCAATCAGAATTTCAAACAGAGGTTCTCCCTCGGGAATTTCGGAGTCGATAACTATAAGAAAGGGAAAGAGCGTATCATTTTTTCCGTCTTTCCAGGGTACAGGGGAAGGTCTATTCCCATCGCTTAAATTAATCATTACTTTACTACCTAAGGGCGGTACCCCCCACTCTTCCACCTTGATTTGGTAGATTTCAGAACCACACTTGACTGTGCAATACGCAATACCGTTTGCTTTTTGAATCTCAGTAAGCACTGCTGAAAACAGGCGTTCTTCAAATAGCTCCTTAGGATATGAAATTCTCTCCACCGTGAGCCCCTGATTGGTAAGCTTGTCAGCCAATTCTTCCGGTGAAAAAGAAACATCGTCCAGTAAGAACCTTTTCAATACTGCAATGGGTAGCTTCATATTGCCTTTCTCCTATCGAAAGGTTTTGAACTGGTCAAGGAAACGTACATCGTTATTATAAAACCATCTGATATCGGGAATACCATATTTTAACATGGCAATTCTTTCTACACCCATTCCAAAAGCAAAACCCCGGAAGCGTTCAGGATCATACCCACCATTTCTTAAGACCTGAGGATGGACTAATCCCGCTCCCATTATTTCCAGCCATCCGCTATAACCACAGGAGCGACAACCCTCCCCCCCACACACGCCACAACTGATATCCACTTCACAACTTGGCTCGGTAAAGGGGAAATAGCTGGGTCGAAAACGTACCTCGCGTTCCTCTCCAAATAGCCTTTTCGTAAAAACCTGAATGGTGCCCTTAAGGTCTCCCATGGATATCTTCTCTGCAACCACCAACCCTTCTACTTGATGGAACATGGGGCTGTGCGTTGCATCAAACGCGTCTCTGCGAAAACACTTTCCAGGGACTATGACCTTGATGGGAGGCTGGTATTTTTGCATCACTCTTATCTGTGCTGGGGAAGTGTGGGTGCGCAGCAAAAAGTTATCCTCGAGATAAAATGAATCCTGTTCGTCTCGTGCTGGGTGGTCAGCAGGTATATTCAAAGCTTCAAAGTTGAAATATTCAGTCTCTATTTCAGGACCTTCTTCAACGCGGAACCCCAGAGTTTGGAAAATCTCTATAATTTGCCGTAAAGTGATAGTCAGAGGATGAAAAGAACCACACCAACTCCTTTTGCCAGGAAGGCTCAGGTCAACAGTCCTTTCGGTCTGGGCTCTGGCTTTTATTTCTTGAGCCTTTTTCTCGAGCAAAAAGGAAATTTTTTCTTTGAGTTCGTTCAGCTTCCCACCTATAACCTTTCTTCCCTGTGGCTCCAAGTCTTTCAGGTTTTTGAACAACTCATTAATTTTACCCTTGCGACCTATAAACTTGCCCTTCAACTGGTTCAATGAAGATAAGTCCTCAATGTTTTCCAGTTCCTTGAGGAACTCAGAATAATAGGAGTCAAAATCCACATTCTGGATTTTCATTCTCGCTTTTTGCCTCCCAGACAAAACTCGAGTGGTCTGCAGAAAACAGGCTCCTGGTGAGCTTTTGCAGACCACTCGAATGGTAACTAAAGGTTGCTTTTGGCTATTTCAACGAGTTTCGAGAAAGCAGAAGGATCCGCAATGCAAAGGTTAGCCAAATTCTTGCGATCCACATTGATACCTGCTTTTTTAAGGGCTCCGACAAACTTACTGTAACTCATCCCTTCCTGACGAACTGCAGCGTTGATACGCACTATCCATAGCCTTCGGAAGTCTCTCTTTTTGTTCCTACGATCACGATAAGCATAAGCGAGAGACTTAATAACCTGTTCCTTGGCACGACGGTAAGAACGTGAACGAGCCCCGCGATATCCGCTGGCCATTTTCATGATTTTCTTTTTTCTGTGTCGAGAAACAACACTGTTTTTTACTCTGGGCATTTTCCAATTCACCTACCTCTTTAACAATAAGGAAGAACCGCTTTTATTCTTTTCTGCTCAGCCCCAGCGAGTACCACTGCTTTTCTCAATCTGCGTTTCCTTTTGCGACTCTTTTTAGCAAGAAGATGGCTTTTGTAAGCCTGAGACCGTTTCACTTTTCCGTGGGCAGTTATTTTAAATCGTTTGGCTGCTCCCCGATGGGTTTTCATCTTAGGCATCCTTTTTTCCTCCTCATTTTTTGGGTGCCAGAGTTACAGAAAGATTTCTTCCTTCCTCTTTTATATCATGTTCCTGTTTGCTGATTTCCTTTAAATCGTTAATAATTCTTTGCAAAAGCTCGACACCTTTCTCTTTAAAGGCCATCTCTCGACCTCGAAAACGGACTGTAAACTTAACTCGATTCCCGTCTTCGAGAAATCGTATGGCGTTTTTAAGTTTTACCTGGTAATCATGAACGTCTATTTTGGGACGCATAGTAAGCTCTTTTAATTCCGAACCTTTCTGCTTCTTGCGAGACAACTTAGCCTTTTTCTCTTTTTCATACTTAAACTTTCCATAGTCCATGATACGACACACCGGTGGGTTGGCGTTGGGTGCGACTTCAACCAGGTCTAAACCAGCTTCCTCGGCTAAAAGCAATGCTTTTTTCAAGGGCACTATACCTATTTGATGCCCCTCTGCGGAGATAAGTCGTACCTCTTTAGCACGAATTTGGTTGTTTACCCGATACTTAATTTCTACTATAATTATCGCCTCCTCAAGCCTGGCATTTTTCTGCAAGGTAGCAAAAAAATATCATATTTGATTTAGTTCAGTCAACCTTTTGATTTTCAACAATTTTCAGACTACCAGGAAAGTGACAGGCCACCCAATGGCCTGGCTGGACTTCAAGTAGATCCGGTTCCTGCGAAGCACACAAAGGCTGACTGACTGGGCAGCGGGTGTAAAAACGACAACCCGCAGGGGGATTTATAGGGCTTGGAACGTCACCTTTGAGAATGATCCTTCTCACCTTGTAGTCGGGATTTGGAACGGGTACCGCGGAAATAAGAGATACTGTATAGGGATGAAGAGGATTTTCAAAGAGCGCTTCTTTGGAAGCAATTTCAACCGCCTTACCCAGATACATTACCATAATGCGGTCGCATATGTACCTGACTACGGCCAGGTCGTGAGAAATAAAAATATAAGTTAGAGAAAATTCATCTTTTAAGTCCTTAAGCAGGTTAATTATCTGGGAACGAATGGATACATCCAGCGCTGAAACGGCTTCATCAGCGATGACCAGTTTCGGTTTCAGTGCCAGAGCTCTTGCAATGCCTATTCTCTGTCTTTGTCCCCCCGAAAACTCGTGGGGATATCTTTTGAGGACGTCTTTCGATAGGCCCACCTTTTCAACCAAAACCTCAACCATTGCTTTCCTTTCTTTCGCGTTCCCTATACGATGTGTTGACAGTCCTTCTTCGATAATGGCTCCCACGCTCATGCGGGGGTTTAAGGAGCTGAAGGGATCCTGGAAAATCATTTGAATATTACGCCTCAGCTTGCGAAGTTCAGAATCAGACAGCGAGAAAACATCCTGGTTTTCAAAAAGGACTTTTCCCGAAGTTGGAGTGTGGAGCTTGAGCAGGGTCATACCCAATGTGCTTTTTCCACATCCTGACTCCCCAACAATGCCAAAAGTCTCACCCTGTCTTACTTGAAAGCTCACCCCGTCCACTGCTTTGACAAAAGCCACTGTTTTCCTAAACACTCCAGCCTTTATGGGAAAATATTTTTTTAGGTTTTTTACCTCAAGGATGAATTCAGAATTTCTCATCCTCTGGCTCTCTCTTCAGTATTAATTTTTTGCCAGAAGTGGCAATAGACAAAATGCTCTCCCTCAAGGTGAATTCGCGGTGGATCTTCAGCGCACTTTGTTTCCGCAAAAGCGCAACGGTTACGAAACCTACAACCCTCTGGAAAAGACAAAGGATCTGGAACCATACCCGGAATGCTTTCCAACCTTTCCTGTTCAGTATCCAGGCGAGGTATAGAGCGCAAGAGCCCCAGAGTATAGGGATGGGTTGGTTTTTTAAAGACTTCAAAGCGCGTCCCTTCTTCTACAATTTTTCCAGCGTACATCACCACTACCCTATCAGCAAGATCGGCTACAATTCCCAAATCGTGAGTGATGAGTATTACTGCCATATTTAACTTTTTTTGCAAGTCTTTGATAAGTTCCAGAATCTGGGCTTGGATGGTTACATCCAGAGAAGTTGTCGGCTCATCGGCAATAAGCAATTTGGGATGGCAGGAAAGAGCCATCGCAATCATGGCCCTCTGTTTCATGCCTCCTGAAAGCTCGTGGGGATATTCGTAAAGCCTTTTTCTTGGTTCAGGAATACCAACCAGCCTTAACATTTCTTCAGCTCGTCTTTCAGCTTCTTTTCTGCTCACTTTCTGATGAAGCATAATTGCCTCCATTATCTGGTCTCCAACGGTGTATACCGGATTTAAAGCTGTTGCTGGTTCCTGAAAAATCATGGATATCTCTTTACCCCGTATCTCCTGCATTCTGCTTTCTGGCAACGCAAGCAAATTTTGCTCTTGAAAAATTATTTCGCCACTCTTTATAAGGCCATTAGGATCAATTAATCTCAGAATGGCCAGGGAAGTTACGCTCTTACCACAACCAGATTCCCCAACCAGAGCAAGCGTTTCACCTTCTCTTACTTCGAAATTGACTCCATCTACCGCTTTCAACTCTTCCTTGTTTTCGTTATAAAAGTAAACTCGAAGATTCCTGACGATTAGCAGGCTTTTTCTTTCCAATTGGGTTACCTCTTACATTTTTAGTCGCGGATCGAAAACGTCTCTTAAGGCGTCACCGACTAAATTCCACGATAGAACGAAAAGCACCATAGCTGTTCCAGGAAAAACGGTCATGTACCAGTACTTAAGCGCTTCGCCCTGACCACCCAGCATCCAGTTGCGAGCATAGTTGAGCAGTGCTCCCCAATCGGCATAACCCTGGGGAGCTCCCACTCCCAGAAAGCTCAGTGCAGAAGCAGTTATGACCAGCGAACCCATACGCATGGAAGCTTGAATCAATACGGGAAATATGGTATTGGGCAAGACATGGCGCATAATTATCTTGAAGTCTCTAACTCCCAGAGCTTTGGCAGCCATAACGTACTGCTCTTCCTTAACCTGGAGTATGTTGCCCCGAATCAATCTTGCCGGATACATCCAGCTAAAAGCAATCATAGCAATCATCACCTTGTCAAGACCAGTACCCAGGATAGTGGTCAGCACCATTGCGGCCACCAGAAAAGGAACGGCAAGAAATATGTCAGTAATTCTCATCATCACTTCGTCAAGCAATTTTCCAAAGTACCCCGATATGGAACCAACAATTAATCCAATAACTGTAGAAATGAGCGTCACTATAATGCCTATTTTGAACGCAGTTCGGGTGCCCCAGATGACACCGTAGAAGATGTCTCTTTTACCAGCCACTCCAAAAGGGTGTTCCGGAGAAGGAGGTTGGGGGTTAGAACTCCAGGTGACAACGGGCATCAAATAAGGATCTCTCCCCGGCTTCGGTGGTGCAATGAGTGGTGCCAGAAGAGCGATGACCACAAAAAAAACTAAAAGAGAAATGCCCAGTATGGCTGACGCGTTGGAAAAAAGTTTCTTAAGAATTCTGCGAGTTTCTGCTCTCAACTTTTATTCTAACCTCACCCGAGGATCAATTAAGGCATAAGAGATGTCTACCAACAGATTGCCTATTACCAGTATAAAGCCAAAAAACAGCGTTCCTCCCATGATGGAGGCGTAATCAAGTTGCTGAGCAGCAAGTGCCATAAAGCTCCCTATGCCCGAACGATTGAAGATAGTCTCTACAATAACTGTTCCGGCGAGAAGACCAATAATGGTCTGTCCGCTTACCGTAGCCACAGGAATCATAGCATTGCGTTTGGCATGCTTGTTAATAACTACTCTCTCAGCTAAGCCCTTTGCTCGAGCAGTTCGTATATAATCTCTTTGTAGAACCTCAAGCATTGAGGAACGAGTTATTCTCAAGATAAAAGCAAAACCGACGTAGACCAGCGTCAAAACCGGACCGGCCAGATGCCGCAGGGCATCTACAAAAACATCAATTCTACCGTTGAGTAAGGCATCAACAGTTGGCATACCAGTTATTTGCCTGAAGGTCGGCGACTTAATCACTTCCTCTGCCCATATACTTAGAGTGCCAGGCGGAAAGACTCCCAGGGTGCTGTAAAAGACCATGAGCACCAGCAATCCGAAAACAAAGTCTGGGAAAGACCATCCTACCACCGCAAATATGCGCAGACTGTGATCAAGAAAACGATTATGATGGAGTGCTGAAAGAATGCCCATCCAGGTACCAAGCAGGATAATGGGTATTACTGCAAAGATGGTGAGTTCCAGCGTGTAAGGGAAGCGCTTTAGAATAGCTTCATACACTGGTTCTTTTCCAACGTATGACCAACCCAGGTTTCCACTGAATAGGTTCTTAACCCAGCGTGCGTACTGAACAATGATCGGATCATCCAGGCCATACAGTTCGATTAATTTATCGAGGTCTGCACCTTTCAAGCGTTCAGGGCTGTTAATAAAAGTGGCCAGGCGTTGATAAGGACTCAAGGTTCCAATCATCAAAAAAACGATAAGCGATATACCAAACAAGGTTAAAGGTAAAAACAAAAGTCTTCTAATGATGTAAAAAATCATAATCTCTGATCGTGCTCCCTCTCATTTTGCAAGAAGAGGGGATTGTGTAATCCCCTCTTCTTGCAAGGTTTAAGGTTACTCCTCTTTCCACACTCCGTCAAAGTTAACCTCACCCGGACGCATAGGATTGAACATCCATCCCTTCACCCAGCTTCGCATGGCAAAAATATCTATGGGCTGATAGAAGGGGATACCCAGCGCGTTTTCGTAAGCGATTTTCTGTATCTCTTCGTAAAGTTTTTGCCGTTCTTCCGGGTTAGTTTTAGCTATTGCCTCTTCAATGAGAGAATCAAGGTTTTCCTGGGCAAACTTTATAAAGTTTTCGCCCTGAGTGGTTCCATATACACCGTTACTGTGATAGTAGGTAAAAATGAAATTGTGAGGATCTGGATAGTCTGCCAACCAGCCGATTACAAAAGCGGGCAACTGGCCACTTCGGTAAGCGTCGAGATAGGTCGGCCACTGCACTCCTTGCACTTCTATCTTGAATTTGGGATTCAAGGATTCGATGTTTTCCTTAAGCATTTCACAAGCAGTCTGGCGAGCTTCGTTACCAGTATTGTAGAGGAGAGTTAATTTGAAGCCCTTTTCCCATATTTCTCCGTTCCAGGCCTTTTGAAGTTCTTCCTTAGCTTTTTCAAGGTCAAACTGGTACATGGGTAAGTTTTCGTTATATCCCAGAAGACCTCTGGGGAGTACCGAGGGTATTCGGTATGCATACCCGTTAAGAACTTCGTTGATAAAGGTTTCATAGTCAAATGCGTAGCAGAAAGCCTTGCGCACATGGATGTCGCTGAAAAAGTCGGGGGGGATACCCTCTCCGTCGAGCTTTCCGCTACCCAAATATTTACTTTCTGGAACCACATTCCAGTTGAAGTGCATCGCGGTTATAACCAGACGTGCACCTTCGCGGATGACCACGTTTTCCATCCCCTTGACCTGATCTAAGTACTGGAGTGGGGTGTAAATCTGGTCAGCGTCTCCTGCCTCAAGCATGGCCCTGCGGGTGCTCCATTCATCAATACCCCAGATGATAGCTTTGGCAATTTTGGGCTTTTCTCCCCAGTAATTTTCATTGCGCACCAGGGTTACCTTCTGTTGGGTTCTGTCCCATTCAGAAAGTACGAAAGGCCCGGTACCGATTGCCTTTTCGTAAAGAGGGCTTTCTTCTTTTTTAAGGTTGTGGTACTTCCACCATTCTTCCGGCTTTCCGTCCCAAAGACCCAGCTCCACGCAGGTTTCTTTATCAAGGATTGCACCCCAACTTGCGTTCTGGGCCAGTATACTCAGGAACGGAGCGAAAGGTCTCACCAGGTGAAACACCACATTATCTCCCTCTACTTCTATTGCTGGGTCAATGTATTGATTGTAAAAATCAACCAATTTTTCTTCGTAAGCAGGGTCTTTCAGAGTGCCATCCTCGTTGAACATGTCACTCCAAGCTATACCCACTTTGTCAGCGACAAAGTCTTCTATGGTTTGATAATTGAAGAGAGCTTCAATAATCATCCACATTGGCCCTGCATGAGGGTCGAAAAGAATACCTCGTTCGAAACTGTATTCAACGTCCTCTGGAGTAAGGGCGTTTCCGTTGTGAAAAGTGACACCTTTCCTTATGGGAAACACGTAAGTTTTTCCATCGTCTCTGATAAGCCCGTTTTCTACCGAGGGCACTTCAGTAGCCAGTCGAGGAACGAACTCAGTAATACTTTCTCCTTTGTAGGCAATCAAATTTTCGTACACAAAATTGATAACCTCACCACTGGCTGTATCGTAAGCGTAGTGGGGATCTAGTGTATCCGGCTCTCCAATGCCAAGGTATATGTAGGTGTCCGGATTTTTGACTTCAGCCATTGCTAAAGATAAACTGCTCACAACCCAAAAAACCACAAGCAAATAACTCAAAATCTTCCAGTTTCTCATACCTATTCCCCCTTTTCTAAGATTTTTTAATCAAGCCAAGAACAGGTTCTTTTTCAAACCTCACCTCCCTACTTCAACTTTTTCAAGCGTGGATTGGGTATTATTCCTGGGATCCTCCCTCTTTTAGCAATTTTTTGACCAGCTACTTCTTTTATATCCATGGTCATATCTATAGGACGTGCCCCACTTATGTAGCTTCCCACTCCAAACATGTCTGCATCCTCTCTGAGAAGCGCTATCTTTTCAGGATTCAAGCCTCCCGAAACCACTATTTTAACCCAAGAAAAACCTGCCTGATCGAGGCGAATTCTCACCTCTCTGACCAGTGCTGGAGATACACCACCTCGTTCTTCAGGAGTATCCAGGCGCACTCCAGCCAGCTTTTCTCCCAGCACTTTAGCCACTCTGAGTGCTTCCTCTGCCTCGTCTTTGAAAGTATCCACCAGTATTATGCGAGGGAACTGGCCTGGTAATGCTTCCTCAAAAGCCTTGGCAGCAATGACCGTATCGCCCGTGATGAGGATGGCTGCATGAGGTATGGTTCCTCCTGGTTCCCTCCCAGCAAGTTTGGCTCCCAAAATACAAGCGCAGCCATCAACCCCTCCAACCAGAGCGGCACGTTCCATAACTGGAGCTACTGCAGGGTGAACATGTCTTGCTCCAAAAGCAAGCACTGCTTTTTTGCCCGCTGCTTTCTTGCATTCCCGAGCAGCAGTAGCCCACCCACTGCTTTGAGCCAGAATTCCCAAAAGAGGCGTTTCAAAAATACCAAACTCCGAGTAAGGGCCTTTAATTCTCATTACAACTTCCTTGGCTTCAAAAGTATCTCCTTCTTCGAGGGACCACACCTCAACCTTACTTTCCTGAAGTAAATTCAGGACTTCCTGAACTCCACACATTACACCCTCCCGACGAGGGAATACTTCAGCAACTACCAAGGTGTCCTGCAGGTTGAGATGCTTGAGAATTTGCTGGGCACTTACAAAATAAATGTCAGTAGTATAGCCTCGTTTGATTTCTTCGTGGGTCGCTGAATAAAACAACCGCTCCGGAGAGGGGTGGAATACAGAAACCTCTTCTATGCTGTTAATCCACCTGTTTTGCAACATTTCAGTCCCTCTTGGTTTTAAAGCATTAATCGCGTGCTCTTAACGGTATATAGTTAGGGCAAAAACAAGGGAAAGCGACATAAAGATTACTGAAAAAAGTACGGTAAGCTTGGTAAGCAGAGGAAGATTTTTGAATTTGCTACTCCGGTCTGCCCGGGTTGCTCCGCCAAAAATACCTCCACCCATTCCCGCTTTACGGGGTTGAAGAATTACAGTAAGAATCAAACCCACACAGATTAGAATTTGGACGATCATCCAGCCACTCATTTCTATATCCCACCTGATATCCTTGCAGTTTCTTTAATAATGTCGAGGAATTTACCAGCATCAAGACTGGCTCCTCCAACCAGCGTTCCGTCGATATCTTCCTGGTTTACAAATTGACCAACATTTTCTGGGCTCACGCTTCCTCCGTAGAGAATCCTGATTTGCTGGGCCTTTTCGCTGCCAAACTGTTCAGAAAGTTTTCCTCTTACGAAAGCTATGGCTTCCTGAGCATCCTGGGGAGTAGCTGCCTTACCAGTTCCAATAGCCCACACTGGTTCGTAGGCAATTACTATCGACTCAACATTGGGAAAGGTAGTAATGCCTTCTATTCCCTTTTCGAGCTGATAAGCCAGGATTGCTTCAGTTTCTCCTCTTTCCCTTTCTTCAAGAGTTTCTCCAACGCAGAGGATAGGCCGTAATCCAAGCTTCAACGCAGTCTCCACCTTTTTGCCTACCTCTTCGGCTGTTTCTCGAAAGATGTGTCTCCTTTCGGAGTGGCCAAGAATCACATATTCGCAACCTAACTCAAGAAGCATGGAACCCGAAATTTCACCCGTAAATGCGCCCTTGAGTTCCCAGTGCATGTTCTGGGCTCCCAGTTTTACTGACGAACCTGCGAATTTCTGAGAAAGTGCATACAGGGAGGTAAAAGGAGGACAGATAATAACCTCTACACCAGGTGTGTCCAACTCCTGCAGTAAGGCTTCGGCATATGCCGAAGCCTCAGCAACAGTCTTGTTCATCTTCCAGTTGCCTGCAGCAATAGGTATTCTCATGGCTACAGTCCCTGCTCCATCATGTAGTTTGCAAGATCTACCACCCTGCAGGAGTAACCCCACTCATTGTCATACCAGGAGAGAACCTTAACCAGGTTGGCGTTAACCTTGGTAGACAAAGCATCCACAATTGAAGAATGAGCATCGTGCAGGAAGTCAATAGATACCAGAGGTTCTTCGCAGTAGGCAAGAATTCCCTTTAGTTCGCCTTCTGCAGCCTTTTTGAGTGCAGCATTAACCTCTTCCGCGGTAGTCTCTTTTTCCACGATAGCCACAAAGTCCACCACTGAAACATCAGGAGTAGGAACCCTGATAGCCATTCCATCCAATTTTCCTTCCAGTTCAGGCATTACTTTGCCAATAGCTGCAGCAGCCCCTGTAGTGGTGGGAATCATGGACATTGCCGCAGCCCTTGCCCTGCGCAGGTCCTTGTGCGGAAAATCAAGAATTACCTGGTCATTAGTGTAAGCATGAACGGTGGTCATAAACCCTCTTTGGATGACAAAGTTCTCATGAAGCACCTTTACAATGGGTGCAAGACAGTTTGTGGTACAGGAAGCGTTGGACACAATATGATGCTTATTTTTGTCGTAAGATGAATGGTTGACACCCATTACCACGGTTATATCGGGTTCTTTAGCCGGAGCAGTAATAATAACTTTTTTCGCACCAGCTTCAAGATGCAGGGAAGCTCCCTTGCGATCCCGGAATTTTCCAGTTGATTCTATCACAATGTCCACACCCAGGTCTTTCCAGGGAAGCTGAGCAGGGTCTTTCTGAGCCAGAACTTTTATTTCTTTGCCATCAACGACAAGCGCATCATCTTTATAGGAAATGCTGTTGGAGAGGGTACCATGAACTGAATCATACTTAAGAAGATGAGCCAGGGTTTTTGCGTCAGTCAAATCGTTGATTGCTACTACATTGACATTTCCAGTTTCCAGCATTCTTCTGAATACCAGTCTTCCGATTCTGCCAAAACCGTTTATAGCTATGTTCAAGTGCATCTACCTCCTTTGGTGGAAAATTTCTCTTTTTAATCATGCCAAATAATTATACACGAACCTGCTTCGTTGTAAAGAGACGCAAATAAAGTCCAAAAAAAAGGTGCCGCTTAAGCGGCACCTTTTCGAGCTTAAATGATTGCCTTTTCGGTGTCGATGTCAAAAACGTGCATCTTATCGGTGTCAACCACGATTTTCATTGTATCGCCCACATCAACGTGGGTCTGCATATCAAACACAGCCACAATGGTGTGTGCGCCACAGGTAAGGTAGACAATTTGCTCAGAACCCAGGGGTTCTACAACATCGACGGTAGCGTCAATAACATTGCCATCCTGGCGGAGCATTTCTTTCGATACTGCAAGGTCGTAAATATCTTGAGGTCTGATGCCAAAGGTTACCTCTTTATTCGCGTACGGTTCCAAAGCAGCTTTGTATTCCTCTGGAACAGTAATTTTGAAGGACTGCCCATCGAGTACTAAGGAATCGCCTTCTTTTTTCAGCACGACGTCCAGGAAATTCATGGATGGAGTTCCTATAAATCCGGCTACAAACTTGTTTGCAGGTTTGTTGTAAAGTTCAAGTGGGGTACCCACTTGCTGGATGATGCCATCTCGCATAACCACAATGCGGTCTCCCATAGTCATTGCCTCAACCTGGTCGTGAGTAACGTATATCATGGTGGTTTGGAGGCGGTCATGGAGCTTGGAAAGCTCAGCTCTCATCTGCACACGCAGCTTTGCATCCAGGTTGGAAAGAGGTTCGTCAAAAAGGAAAACTTTGGGATGGCGCACAATAGCTCTTCCTACTGCCACACGCTGCCTCTGTCCACCAGAGAGCTGTTTGGGCTTTCTTCTTAAGAGTTCCTGGATACCCAGTATTTCAGCGGCTTCCTTCACACGCCTGTCTATTTCATCCTTTGGGAACTTACGCAGTTTGAGACCAAAAGCCATGTTGTTGTAAACATCCATGTGGGGGTAAAGAGCATAGTTTTGAAAAACCATGGCAATGTCGCGATCTTTGGGCGGGACATCATTCACCAGGGTGTCTCCAATGTAAATTTCTCCCTCGTCAACTTCTTCAAGACCAGCAATCATTCTTAAGGTAGTAGTTTTTCCACACCCCGAGGGTCCTACCAAAACGATAAATTCTTTGTCCTTGATTTCCAGATTCACCTTGTTGACGGCAACTACATCTCCAAACCGCTTGACTACATCTTTCAAAACAACACCAGCCATCTATATTCCTCCTTTTTAACAAAAATTAAATATGGGTACTTCAAAATATACAAAACTATTGTAAAATATCTCATTTGATGTGTAAAGATTTAGATTCTACCAATTTTTCTATTGTTCTAAGTCTTCGGTATGCTTCACCCTTAGAGATGGGAGGCTTACAAAGCTTGCCCAGTTCTTTCAGGGAAGCAAGAGGATGTCTCATTCGCAAAAGTGCGATTTCAAGCAATTTGGGTGGAAGTGTTTCCAAGTCAATTCGTTGCAACTTTTCCCTCAGGCGAATTGAGTAAGCAACAGTCCTTTCCAAATTAGCGGTTTCGCAGTTAACCCATCTGGTCAGCTCGTTAAAGGTAGCCTTCTCGGCAACCAGCTTTTCCAACATGAGGTAGGTGCGTGTTGCCCCTACGGAATGCACAAAACTGGCAATGGTGCCTATGTTCTTAGAATATAAAATAAACTTGTTACGGTAAAACCTTTTTTTAAAGTCCAGGTTCTGTTCCCGGAGAAATTCCAACACCCTATCGCAAATTTCCTCCGAAGCAAGGCGTATTTCCAGCTGGTAAGATTTGTGAGGCTCTCCAAAATAGCCTCCGGCTTCAAAAAGGCCTCTTAAAAAATGGAACCCTCCTTCATGAAGATTGCCGATGGAGTACTTCAGGTCAACCTGTAATTTTTCCCATTCCCTGCCCAGTTCAAAGTCAACCTGATAGAATTTACCTCTGTTAAGACCCCTTCTATCAAGAGCAAGAATCTGATGCCCTGGTGAGCCGCCTTGAACTTTTTTCTGAACGGTTATTATCTTTTTTATCAGGGCTATATCTTGGTGGGTGAAAAGAAGATGAAACTGGTCGTTTCTTTTTTTAAGCACACCCAAACCATGAACAATCCCCATCCACTCGGCTTCCAGGTTCTTGATATTATCGGGAATGATTGAGTAAAGTTCTTCCTTAAGAAGGTTCTGTATGTCCACTGTTTTCTGAAAAATATTCCTGAACTTTTTCTTTGAGCTTTTGGGCCAAACTCTTTGAAATTCCCAATCTTCCACTTATTTCCTGAGCATCAAAACGTATTATTTCCTCCAAATTGTTGAAAGTAGAAAGAATGAGCTTTTTCCGCTTCTGACCTATTCCTTTCACTTCCTCCAAAATAGAATGGAAAAGTCTTTTGTTTCTTTTTGCCCTGTGGGAAGCTATCGCAAAGCGATGAGCTTCATTGCGTACTCTCTGCAAAAGCTGAAGTGCTTCAGAATGAAGGGGCAACCGAATTGGCTCTTTTTGAAAAGTGGTGTAAATTTCTTCGTTTTCTTTGGCAATAGCCACCACTGGGATATACCGTTTTACCACCTCAAAAGCCCTCAGAGCAGAAGTTAACTGTCCTCGACCTCCGTCGATTAAGAACAAGTTGGGGCACTTCAGGTTGTTCTTTGTGATGTGTCTCAAATATCTTCCGACGGTTTCTTCAATCATTAAAAAGTCGTCGGGATGTTCCAATCCAGACAGGTTGAATTTTCGGTACTCACTTTTGTGGGGCTCTCCATTTTCAAAAACCACTACAACCCCTATTGCTTCTTTCCCTTGGAAGTTCGAAATGTCCACGCCGGCTATCCTTTCCGGATAGCAGTCGAGGTGTAGAACTTCCTTCAATTCCAAAAAGGATTTTTGAAGAATTCTTTCACGACGGAGTATTTTTGCTCGTTCGGAATTCAAACTCTTAACTGCATTTTCCTTAGCAAAGGATAACAGATTTTCTTCCTCTTTGCTTTGAGGTTGCCTAATTGGAAAAGGCAGATTGATTTCCTTTCGAAGCGATTCCAAAATGTGTTCTGGATATTCAGGACTCAAGCATATTTCCTCAGGGGGCAAGAACTGCCCGGAATAATACATATCGAGAAACTGTGCCAGAATTTCTTCTTCCGTCTCAAAACTGGAGACTGTGGCCAGGAAGTTTTCGCTATTTATAAGTTTCCCTTTTCTCACTTTCAAAATTACTATGGAAGCCAGGCGGGCTTCCCGCGCTAATTCCACTCCAACAAAGTCTGCATCAATGGATTCATCAAGCACCAAGCGATATCGGGAAGCAATTCTTTTCACTGCATCAATCTGGTTTCTATAACGTGCTGCCTTTTCGAACTCCCACTTCTCTGCCCTGCGCCACATTTCTCGCTCCAGCTGCTCCAGCACTCTCTGGTAGTCCCCATTCAAAAAAAGGAATGCATTGTGAAGGTTTTTCTGGTACTCCTCCTTGGATATTAGGCCTGCGCAGGGTGCCGAACACAAACCTATTTCATAATCCAGACAAGGTCGCTTGATTGGAAAATTCTTTTCGTCAAGGCTGCAGCCTCTTAAAAGAAAAATCGACCTCAAAACCTTTAACCCCTCTCTGGTCTTTTTGCTATTGGCAAAGGGACCAAAATAGAGGCCATCTCCTCCTGTCTTCTTGCGAGCGATTTTAACAGCCGGAAAGTCTCCTTCTCGCTCAAACTTTAAATAGGGGTAACTCTTGTCATCTTTTAAGCGGATGTTAAAAAGGGGTTTGTGAACTTTAATTAATTCCTCCTCGAGCAAAAGAGCCTCGTTCTCGTCCTTGGTTAAAATGCTCTGAATGAGAGCAATGCGTTCGCGCATTTCCTTTTTAAAGAAGGTGGCGTCGTTTTGAAGATGCGCCCTAACTCTTTTTTGGATGTTTTTTGCTTTGCCCACATAGATTACTTTCCCTTGTGCATCCTTAAGCAAATAGACTCCACAGCGTTCAGGCAATTGAAATACGGTTGAGGGATCAACCTCAAACCGGGCAAACTTCTCTATTTTCAAGTTTTAGCACCTCTTTAAGGAATTGACCAGTGTAAGATTTCGGATTTTCAGCTACTTCTTCCGGGGTTCCCTCTGCCACAATGTATCCGCCTTTTTCTCCACCTTCGGGTCCCAGATCGATCAGGTAATCACAGGATTTGATAACATCGAGATTATGTTCAATCACCAAAACAGTATTACCTTTAGAGCGCAGTTCCATCAGCACCTTAAGTAGTTTCTCAACATCTGCAAAGTGAAGTCCTGTGGTTGGTTCATCAAGAAGATACATGGTTCTCCCGGTAGCCACTTTTCCAAGTTCTCTGGCCAGCTTTATTCTCTGGGCTTCTCCTCCAGAAAGTGTTGTCGCGGGTTGTCCCAGCTTAATGTATCCCAGACCCACCCTCTCTAAGAGTTCGAGTTTTCTCCTGATAGCCGGTATTCTTTCAAAAAAGCGCAGTGCTTCAGAAACACTCATGTCAAGAACTTCAGCAATGTTTTTACCTTTGAACTTTATATCCAGGGTTTCTCGAGCATACCTCTTACCCTTACACTGATCACAAGTTACAAAGACATCAGGAAGAAAATGCATTTCAACTTTAATGACTCCATTGCCCTGACAGTGTTCACAACGTCCTCCTTTCACGTTAAAGCTGAAGCGTCCTGCTTTATACCCCCTGGCTTTTGACTCGGGTAGTTTTGCAAAAAGATTTCGTATTTCAGTAAAAACCCCGGTATAGGTGGCCGGATTAGAACGAGGAGTTCTACCAATCGGTGATTGGTCAATTACGATAACCTTGTCGATGTTTTCGCTGCCCAGTATAGCCTCAAATTTTCCTGGTTCTACCTTAGAGTGGTAGAGCCTTTGAGCTAAAGCTTTATAGATGATTTCTTCCATGAGGGTACTTTTTCCAGAGCCAGACACTCCGGTAATGCCCACCAGAAGACCCAAAGGAATTCTCACATCAATATTTTTTAGATTATTCGCTCTTGCGCCTTTTATGAGCAACCAAGCGTCTTTTGGTTTTTCTCGGTGCGCAGGAACTGGTATTTCTCTTTTTTTGCTCAAGTACAGGCCAGTTAAGCTCTGGGGATTGTTCATTATTTCCTGAGGCGTGCCCAGAGCGGTAATCCTTCCACCTTCTTCACCTGCCCCCGGTCCTATATCAATAACGTAATCGGCACTTTTAATGGTTTCCTCATCGTGTTCCACCACCACTACTGTGTTACCCAGGTCACGAAGCTTCTTAAGGGTAGCAATGAGCTTCTGGTTATCTCGAGGATGAAGACCAATAGTGGGTTCATCCAGCACATAGAGCACACCTACCAGTCCAGAACCTATTTGAGTAGCCAGCCGTATCCGCTGGGATTCTCCCCCAGAAAGAGTCGAAGCAGGTCGATTCAGGGTCAGGTAATCCAGGCCTACTTCTTCTAGAAACGCCAGACGGGAGCGTATTTCCCTTAACAAGGGTTCGGCTATGGCTTCTTGGGTGCCAGAAAACCGCAAATCTGCAAAAAATCTTTTTAGCTCGCTGATGGTTAGTCTGGAAAGGTCTCCTATGGAAAAACCTCTAATCTTCACTGCCAGACTTTCTTTGCGTAACCTATCTCCATTGCACTGGGGACAGGTTTTAGTTGCCATAAAAGAAGCTACTTCTTCTCTCTCCCACCAGTATTCAGAGTTTAACTTTCGTTCAAGAAAAGTGATAACTCCTTCAAATTCATCTTTACCATAGAATATGACCTTCCGCTCCTCTTCACTAAGTTTTTCAAGGGGTACATTGGTAGGTATTCCCATTCGTTCCAGCTGTTTTCTCAGCTTGTTTTGCAAATAAGAGCTTTCTTCTTCCCAGAGAACAATCGCTCCCTCTTGAATGCTTTTTGACCAATCAGGCGCTACCAGCCCAGGGTCGATAAAAGTAAGATACCCAATGCCCCCGCAAGCAGGGCAAGCTCCGTAAGGATTATTGAAGGAAAACATGCGGGGAGTTATCTCTGGAAAGCTTATGCCACAGTTTGGGCAGGCAAAATGCTCGCTGAAAATCTCCTCGCTTTCTTCTCCATCATGGTAAACTTTTACCTTCATCAGTCCCTTGCCATACCTAAGCGCAATTTCTACTGAGTCAGCGATTCGGCGATGAGCGTCCTTCTCAATCAGCAAGCGATCTACGACCAAGTCTATTTCGTGCTTTTTGTTACGGTCCAGCTCTATGTTTTCCCAATCCTCAAGTTCCCGCATCTCGCCATCTACTATCACTCTTGCAAAACCGTTTTTAAGCAGGTCACTGAGTAACTTTCGGTATTCTCCTTTCCTACCTCTTACCAAAGGAGATAAAATCGCTATTCTGCTGCCTTCCGGTAATCGCATTATCTCGTCGGTGATTTGTTGAACAGTCTGAGAGGTTATACGCTTTCCACACTCTGGACAGAAAACTTCTCCACATCTTGCAAAAAGGACCCTCATGTAGTCATAAATTTCGGTCACTGTACCCACGGTGGAACGAGGATTATGCGAAGTTGCTTTCTGATTAATTGCTATGGTCGGAGAAAGACCTTCTATTGAGTCTACATCGGGCTTTTCCATCTTTTCCAAAAACTGGCGAGCGTAGGAAGAAAGTGATTCAAGGTAACGTCTCTGTCCTTCTGCATATAGTGTGTCAAAAGCCAGGGAAGACTTTCCAGAACCACTTAATCCCGTGATAACCACCAGCTGGTTGCGCGGTATGGTAACATTGATATTTTTTAAATTATGTTCCCGGGCTCCCTTAACTACGATATATTCAGATTTCATTTCCCGACACCTTTCGGAGATTATTTTTTGTCTTTTTAAGACGCATAATTTCATCTCGTAAAAGAGCAGCTTTTTCAAATTCAAGATTTTGAGCCGCTTTCCACATCTCCTGAGTGAGAAGCTCAATTCGTTTTTTAAGGCTGGTAGAGTCGGTTTTTTCAAGAATCTGCAGAGCAGCCTCTTCTTCTCTGGTCAATCCTACAACTTCCGGTATAAGGCTTTTAATCTCCTTTTGAATGCTTCTGGGTGTAATGCCATGCTTGCGATTGAATTCTTCCTGAATTTTTCTCCGACGCCTGGTCTCTTGCACAGCTCGCTCTATCGATTCAGTCATCTTATCAGCATACAGAATGGCTCTTCCTTCTACATTACGAGCTGCCCGACCAATAGTCTGGATTAAGGCAACCTCCGACCGTAAAAAACCCTCTTTGTCTGCGTCAAGAATGGCTACTAACCCCACTTCAGGGAGGTCAAGTCCCTCACGCAGCAAGTTCACTCCCACCAGCACATCAAATTTTCCCTCTCTCAGCTCTTTAATTATTCGTGCTCTTTCCAAAGTATCAACTTCTGAATGCAAATATTTTACCCGGATTCCTTCTTCATTTAAGTAGTCACAAAGGTTTTCTGCACCCTTCTTAGTAAGGGTGGTTACCAGTGTTCGGTTGCCCTTACGAATTTCAGAACGAATTTCTCCCAGTAGGTCTTCAACCTGGCCAGTCGCAGGTTTTACTTCCACCTGGGGATCCAGCAACCCTGTTGGGCGAATGAGCTGTTCAACAACCTGGTCACTGATTTCAAGTTCATAGTAGCTTGGAGTAGCGGATACAAAGAGACACTGGTTAATTCTGCTGGTGAATTCTTCAAAAGTCAAAGGCCGATTATCAAACGCAGAGGGAAGACGAAAGCCAAACTCCACCAAAGATTCCTTACGAGAACGGTCTCCTTCGTGCATTCCTTTGAGCTGAGGGACAGTAACGTGTGATTCATCGATTATAACTAGAAAGTCTTTGGGAAAATAGTCAAGAAGTGTGTAGGGCGGTTCGCCAGGATTCCTTCCGTCCAGGTGGCGAGAGTAGTTTTCGATTCCCGGGCAGTAGCCGGTTTCTCGAAGTAGTTCGAGGTCATAAAGAGTCCTGCGTTTTATCCTCTCTGCCTCAGTAATTCTGCCCTGGGAAAGAAAATACCGCACCCGTTCCTCCATCTCTTCTTCTATGTTTTTCAGCGCTTTTTCAAAAATGAGTTGATCGGCAAGGTAGTGTTTCGCCGGGTATATAAACACTTCGTCAAGTTTTTGAATAGTCTTACCGCTGACTGGATCAGTAACCTTTATGGTTTCCAGCTCTTCTCCCCAGAACTCAAAGCGGAGAGCCTTTTCGCTGTATGCCGGGAAAAGCTCGATAGTATCACCTTTAATTCTGAAAGTACCGTTTCTAAATTCAATCTCGTCGCGTTCGTAGAGGAGATCGACGAGTTTTTTAACAAAAGCGTCCCTCGAATAAGAGTTGCCTCTTTTAAGATGAAAAACTCTTTTCTGATATTCTGTTGGAGAACCAATTCCGTAAATACAGGACACAGAGGCCACTATGATTACGTCCCTTCTTTCCATGAGTGAACTGGTTGCCTTGAGGCGCATTCTGTCTATCTGCTCGTTGATGGAAGCATCTTTTTCAATGTACAGGTCGTATTCTGGTACATACGCTTCAGGCTGATAGTAATCGTAGTAACTCACAAAGTATTCAACAGCGTTTTCGGGGAAAAAAGTCCTCATTTCGCTGTACAGCTGGGCTGCCAGGGTTTTGTTGTGGGATATAATGAGTGTAGGCCTCCCCAAAGCTGCGATGACATTTGCCATGGTAAAAGTCTTTCCTGAACCCGTTACCCCAATCAGGGTCTGGTACTTATACCCTTTCTCAAAACCGGTTTTAATTTTCTGAATGGCTTGAGGTTGATCGCCACAGGGCTTGAATTGAGAAACTAACTTGAAAGTCCTCATAGGTTGCCTTGCTTCCTTTCTCATCTGAAGAAAAAACCAGTTTATTTTTTATCTATTCCCACTCAGTGGTTGCTTTTGCAACCCAAACGGATGTGAATAATTTCCATCAACCTTCGAACTTCGGGTTCCAACTCTTTCAGGCAACCATAATTATTTTCAATAATCAGGTTTGCTCTTTTCTCCAGACATCTCTGGAAAAACTGGCTTTGCACCAACCATTCTGCTTCGGAAGCGGACAAACCCCTTTTACGAAGTCTTTCTTTTTGCACTTCAGGATGTGCTCTAACAACCACAAGGTAATCCAGCATTCGGTAAAATCCACCTTCCCAAAGGGTAGCTCCATTAATAACAATCAGAGGGTAATTGCTTGATTGGGCAATAATCTTTCTCGTTTCTCGGTATATGAGGGGATGTGTTATCTGGTTAAGTAAAAGTAACATCTTTCGGCTCTTGAAGACTATCCTTCTCAACTTATGTCGGCAAAGGTTGCCCCTCGAGTCAAGAATTCCTGTTCCCCAAGTTTTAACAATCTCTTTCCAAATGGGACCCCCTTTTCGGGAAAGATTCTTGGCGACAGCATCCAGGTCAATAACTCTGGTTATTCGAGGGTCAAAGAACGAGCACAGAGTATTCTTGCCGGTGCAGCTACCACCACTGACACCAATAATCAAGGGTTTTTCAGGAGCTGTAGTATAACTCGACATACTTATCGATGGCCTTATCCCACGAAAAATCAGATTCCATAGCGTTTTTGATTATCAGCTTCCATAAATCTTTGTTGTGCCGGTAGATTTCAAAGGCCCTCTGTACGGTTTTCAGCAGTTCCTCGGTTTTATATTCGTAGAAATGAAAACCGGTATTAAGTCGCGGATTGAACGGGTAATCTACAATTGTGTCAGCAAGTCCTCCCACCTTCCTGGCCACGGGAATACTGCCGTAACGCATTGCAATGAGTTGACTTATTCCACAGGGTTCAAATCGCGACGGCATCACAAATATATCCGATGCGCCATAAGCCAAACGGGCCAGTTGTTCATCAAAACGTATTTCCACCCTCACATTGGAATACCTTTTTTCTAACTCCTTAAGTCCCATCTCGTAGATTTCCTCTCCTGTTCCCAAGAAAAACCAGAAAGCGGGGATTTGAAAGAAAGAGTCGGGCTGGGCAAGAATAAGTTCTGACCCTTTCTGTCTAACCAAGCGTGCAATCATGGTTAAAAGCGGTTTGCTTTCAAAATCGGTATCAACTTTCCAGTTAAAGAAATCCTTCAAAAAGTGCCTTTTGTTCTCCAGCTTACCTTCCAGATTGTTTGATGAAAACCCTTTCACCAGGGAGGAATCACTCTGGGGATTGTATTCTTCGATATCGATACCATTAACAATGCCGACGAATCTTTTTTTGCTGGCGAGAGCTCTTATTAGACCGTCCAGGCCTTCTCCAAACTCGGGAGAAGTGATTTCCTTAGCGTAAGTGGGGCTCACAGTGGTGACTATATCTGCAAAAATGAGGCCCGCCTTTAGGAGATTAAGGTTGCCATAATATTCGAGGTATTCATGGCTAAAGAAGTTGTAAGGCAGATTTAACAACCGGAGAAGATCGCTTTTGCCTATCCCCTGATAGGCAAGGTTGTGAATTGTGAAAATTGTCTTTGCCGGTTTGCCCCGGTAAGGAGGCCAGTAGATTTTGATGTAAGCGCAAAGCAAGGCGCTTTGCCAGTCATGGCAGTGAAGGATAAATTCTTCTTCCTGAGTACGCACCAGGTATTCAAAAATGGCTCTCGAGAAAAAGATGAACCGTTCTATATCATCCTGATACCCATAGATGTGTTCACGGTTGAAAAACCGGTCATTACAAACTGCAATCAAGCTCTGTTGAGGTCCCAGTTCCAACTGGTAAAAGCTTGCCTTGATGGGGGTTTCTCCAAACAGGAAATCCACATCTTTCTCCATTGCCTTCAAGGGGTAATCAAAAAGACCTGGATAGCCTGGAACAAAAAGACGAGTTTTTATTCCGCGTCTGGGAAGGTATTTAAACAAAGCTCCCACTACGTCACCCATTCCACCAGCTTTAGCATAAGGATATGCTTCTGGAGATACCAGAATTACCTCCATTACCGAACCTCCTCTACGGCTTCTTCGTTAATGCGGACATGCACTTCAAAACGACTCTTTGTTTCGAATTGAATAACCCTGCAAACGGGTAGCTGAGGACCATGCTTCATCAAAAATTCTGATAGAGTGGGCAGAATTTCTTCCCCATAGGGTACTGCTATTGTTTCTCTCCCGATATTTATTTTTTCAAAATTACAACAGAGAAGAGCCCATAAAAGGGTTTTCTTGAGTTCATCAACCATGATTGTTGTGAGTTGTCTTCTGGTAATTTCCTGTTCTGCTTTTGGCAAGTATCGCAATCCCAAAAAAGTCGGATAGCGTATCCAATTTTTCCAGGTTTCATACCCTTTTCCTTCAAGAACTTGCTCGCTTTTCCTGCATAGTGCTAAAGTATCTATGGTAAAAAGGATTCTGGAATTCCATTCAAAAAGAGAGAGTTCTGATTGGGTGGTAAACAAGTTCTTCGTTTCCTGACCGGAAAAAAGAGAATCCATTCGAACTTTTGCTGACAATCGTCTTTGCAAAGTTAATTCGACCTTCAGATAGAATTCAATCAGAGAAGGTTGCACTTCGAAATTTTCTTTCGCTTTCTCAAATATTTCCCAATAACGGCTAAACAACGAAGGCTGAATTGCAAAAAGTGTGTTACCAACAAAGATTCGACGCTCTTCCACCAAAGTTGGAAAACTTAAAAAGAGAATCGTTTCCGCGTTCAGATACTTGAGGGGTTTTTCTTTACAATAACTCACAAGTTTCTCGGAAGAAGCAAAAACCGGGCTATGTATCATAACTGTTCCGGGTGTTTTTTTAAGTAGTTCTGCCAGTTCCTTCTCCTCAAGCTGTAATCCCCCTGTTTCCCCTTGAAAGAAGTAGTAGCGGGGCTTCTGGTTGGAAAAGTGATCGGCAAAAACCAGACTCAGGGTTGGCGTCGAGGAACGGCAGTTACTGCCTGCATCTTGAGTATGGGAGTACTCATCGCGTTTTTTGATAAGCCTTTCGATAATTTTATTGAACTCCAGATTCTGGAGTTTGGCAAAGAGAGCATCCCAATGCACACTTTTCCAGCTCCAGGGTTTGGTTAACTTTTCCCAATCAAGAGATAAGTCTCCTTTTATGGTTAAAAGTTGGCGGTTTTCATCAATAGTAGCTATGTTTTCCTGAATGGCCTTCTTCAATCGAGGCGGCAAGCGCTCGATGTGTTTTATCAAGTTATCCAGGTCGCCAAATTCTTTAATGAGGCGCAGGGCGGTTTTTTCTCCAATGCCGGGTATACCCTTTATGTTGTCCGATGGATCACCACAAAGAGCTAAACAGTCAACAATTTGTTTTGGGGATATTGACCACTCTTTCACAAAATCCTGTAGATCTATTTTTCTAAGCTGGGTTACTCCCTTTAAAGGTTTCAACAAAGTTGTATTTTCATCAAGGAGTTGCAAAAGATCGAGGTCTGAACTGAAAATAAGAATTAGGAATTTACCACTTAACCTTTTCTGGATGCTTCCTATGATATCGTCAGCCTCATAACCGGGTTTTTCGATAACCGAGAAACCCAGAAGTTCGGCAATTTCTTTTGCGTCCTCTATTTGGAGCTTTAGGTCTTCAGGCGTCGCAGGACGCTGTGCTTTATAGTCTTTTTGAATACGATGGCGAAAGGTTTTTTCGGGATGATCGAAAGCAACCACTACCGAAAAGGGCTGGTGGTCATCAAGTATGCGCAGAAGCATGTTGAGAAAACCGTAAGTGGCGCCAGTAGGTTTGCCTGCCGAAGTTTGGAATCGTGGCAGGGCAAAAAAAGCCCTATAAAGGAGCGAATTCCCATCAATGAGGACGAGTTTTTCTTTTTTGCCAGCCATATTGACAGTGCGTTCCTTTTCCTTATAATTCTTGATAGAGTGCCGAAGTGGCGGAACTGGCAGACGCACTAGACTCAAAATCTAGCGAGCCTTGCGCTCGTGCGGGTTCGACTCCCGCCTTCGGCACCAATTTAGGGTTGATTAATAAAAAAACCAAGCCCTGCTTCATCTCCGCTTTCTTCGGTTGAAACTATCCCTTCTGCACTTATTTCCAGAGTCTCCGTTGTTGCCGCCTTTTCTTCTGAAATCCCTGCTTGATGCGCAAACAAGAGAGTGAAGATTTTTTCAGTTTCTTCCCGAGCGATGAGGTTTTTCTCCTTCAAATAAAAGAGCAGCTGATAGGTAACTATATCCCCCGGCTGAGGATTGTCCGATATGTTTTGGATCGCTCGTTTCACGGCAGATCTAAGGTACGGAGCAAAGAGATTGCTTACCTTTTGAGTTGCCCAGTCAAGCGTCTGAATTGCAAGCAGCAACTGGTCAAGACTTTCACTTCTGCCCAACACGATTGCTCGAGGAAGGAATTCCTTCCACAGCTTTTCTAGATCCAGCTGATTTTGTCCACTAAGTAAGGAAGTAAGGTCAACATCGTTGCTACCCCAAACCCGGGGAGCATACACAACCCACTTCTGAAATGCATCCCGATTACTGGGAGAAGAAACAAGAATCATAGTCCACTCATTCAAAGCTTCAGGCAAATCACCGAGTTGCTCCAGAGTTTTGCCCAACCAGTAGCGCGCCTCCCAAAAATCAGGATCAAGCTCCAAAGCTTTCTGATACGCTTCCTTGGCTTGTTCGAATTTCTGCTGGGAGAAAAAGAGATACCCATTTTGATAATATGTTTTTGCTTCGTTTTGCGCTCCGAGAGAACCAGCCAGAAGGAATAAAGCCCACAAAACGACTGCCAGAAGAATAAAATAGCTTTTCACCATTTTCGGCTTCAAAAGGCCTCACCTCAGCCAGTAATCCAGATTTGATTTTTATCCACAACTCCTTCCAGAGCACTGATTAAATCCTCATTCCAGGCGACCCGAAAGTTCTTGCCAAGTTCTATGGACCACTTCTTTTCCCTTTCGGCGAGATTGAGTACCACGGGATGTTTGCCTGGAAACCTGGACAGACAGTCTTTTAAGTAATGAATGGTTCGACGTATATCTTTCGAGGTTTCCAGCTCTATAAATATACTCGGATATGCCTCCTGGGATAGTTCGTCAAGACTAATCAGCCTCTCTGCAATGATTTTATTGTCACTGTTATCCATGGAGTCGATTTTACCCTCAACACACAACACATTATTTACTGCAAAGTTCTCCTGAAACTGCTCAACAAGATTCGGGAAAACAATAGCCTCTATAGCGCCTGATTCATCTTCCAGGGTCACAAACAACATGTCCTGCCCCTTTTTGGTTACTATTTTACGAATAGCAGTAACTACTCCTACCAGGCGCACGTTAACCTTATCGTTCAGAAGTTTTGCGTCTTCGATGGACAAAAAGTTCAGATGTGGATACTGAGAAAGTATTTTCGATACCGGATGATCGCTAACGTAAAGCCCCAAAGTCTCCTTCTCCATTCGTAAGATTTCTTGGTGTTCGAGTTCTCTGGGTTCTTTAAGCAAATGCTCTGGGTTTTCTGCGTCGTGCTGGTCATTGCCAAAAAGAGAAATCTGCCTTTTAGAGTCTTTCTTTTTACTTTGTGTGTAATGTTTGATAAGGTCTTCAAGTGAATCCAAAAGCTGTGCTCGGTTGGGGTGCAGGGAATCAAAGGCACCAGCTTTTATCAAGCTTTCCAAAACCCTCTTGTTCACTATTCGGTTGTCGACTCTCTGCAGAAAGTCGAAAATGCTCCTGTATTTTGATTCTTCACGATGGGAAAGGATTTCCTCGACGGCATTTTCACCAACATTTTTAATCGCTGCAAGACCAAAACGAATCTTTTTCTCGCCCACCACGGTAAAATTCGCCAGACTTTCGTTAATGTCAGGAGGTAAAACCTTTATGCCCAGGTTCTTACATTCCGTTATAAACTTGGCTACCTTATCGGTGTCGCTGGCTACGCTGGTCAAGCAAGCGGTAAGATATTCCGTAGGATAGTGAGCTTTCAGGTAGGCTGTTTGATAGGAAATCAGTGCGTAAGCCGCACTGTGGGATTTATTAAAGCCATAGCCCGCAAAATACTCGATAAGATCAAAGATCTCCGCAGCAATTTTGGGATCATAACCTCTTTTACGAGCTCCCTCAATGAATTTTTCACGTTGTTCTTTCATAACTTCGGGTTTTTTCTTACCCATAGCTCTCCGAAGGATGTCAGCTTCTCCCAGGGTAAAACCAGCCATATGGCTGGCAATTTTCATAACCTGCTCCTGGTAAAGGATAACGCCATAGGTTTCTTGTAGAATCTCTCTAAGATGAGGATGGGGGTATTCGATCTTAACTTTTCCATGTTTGCGCTGGATGAAATCGTCAACCATGCCGCTTCCCAGGGGTCCAGGGCGATAAAGAGCCAAGAGAGCTATAAGATCTTCAATACCTTCTGGTTTTAATTTTTTCAGGAGCTCTTTCATGCCCGAACTTTCAAGCTGAAATACCCCGGTTGTCTCTCCTCGCGCCAGAAGCTCTAAGGTTTGAGGATCGTCAAGGGGTATATTGTCGAGGTCGATTTCCTCCTGCTGCGTTTTTTTGACAATGTTCAGCGTTCTTTCAATTACCGTCAGGGTGCGCAAGCCAAGAAAATCCATTTTAAGGAGACCCAGCTCCTGGAGAGAGTCCATATCAAATTGGGTTACTATTTCCTGGCCGTTCATTTTTTGAAGCGGTACATAGTAGGTCAGTGGTTTATCAGAGATGACTACACCTGCCGCATGTACTGAAGCATGTCGGCACAATCCCTCAACTTTGAGAGCAATCTCTAAAAGCTTCCTGGTCTGTGCATTGTCTTCCCAGAGCTTGCGCAATTGAGAATTTTCCTTTAATGCCCTTTCCAGTGTTACTCCTGGCCCCCCAGGGATTAACTTTGCTATCTTGTCAACATCCCCATAACTCCAACCCAAAGCTCTTCCTACATCTCGAATTGCCTGACGAGCCATCATTCTACCAAAGGTAATAATCTGTGCAACATTGGTGCTTCCGTATTTTTCAGCAACGTATCTTATGACTTCGTCTCGACGCTCAAAACAAAAATCGATGTCTATATCCGGCATGCTCACTCTTTCCGGGTTTAAAAAGCGCTCAAACAAGAGACCGTACCTGAGTGGATCAATATTGGTTATTCCCAGTGTATAGGCGACAATACTCCCTGCTGCAGAACCCCTGCCTGGACCTACCATGATGCCCTTTTGGCGCGCGAAATTTATAAAGTCCCACACAATCAGGAAATAAGCAGTATAACCCATGTCGTGAATGATTTTTAACTCGTATTCCAACTGTTTCTGGGCTACTTCAGGAGGAGGATCTCCATATCGCTTTTTCAGGCCCTCAAGACACAGGTGACGAAGGTAGCCGTGAAGATCAAACCCTTGGGGAGGTTTGAAATCTGGAAGCAGGGTTTTACCAAGCTCAAGTTCTACATTGGACTCAGTCGCAATCAACAAAGTGTTTTCCAGCGCATCAGGGATGTTTTGAAAGCTCTTTATCATTTCTTCTTTAGTCTTTAAATAAAACTGCTGAGTGGGAAAGCGCAGCCGTTTAGGGTCTTCAAGAGTGGTCGCAGTTTGAATAGCCAGTATAACATCATGTACGGCAGCATCCGCAGCTTCCAGATAATGAGCATCGTTGGTAGCTATCAAAGGAATACCCTGTTTGCGGCTTATTTCCAATAAAGCTTGATTAACGACTTTTTGTTCAGGTATGAGATTTTCCTGTAGTTCGAGAAAGAAATTACCCTTGCCAAAGATTTCTTGGTATTCAAGGGCAATTTGAGTTGCCTTCTGAAGTTCACCAGAGAGTATCGCCCTTGGTATTTCACCAGCCAAACAGGCAGATAAAGCAAACAAGCCTCTGGAGTGTTCTCTGAGTAATGTCTTATCAACCCGGGGCTTATAGTAAAAACCCTCAAGATATGCCTTACTTACCAGCTCAACCAGGTTCCGATATCCTTCCTGGTTTTTTGCTATAAGTACCAGATGATAAGCTGGTTCACTTCCTTTAAGAGCTGTTTTTTCAAATCTACTACCTGGGGCAACGTAAACTTCACACCCTATAATGGGTTTGATTCCTCGGGATTTGGCCTTTTTGTAAAATTCGACAATTCCATACATGACGCCATGGTCAGTAAGGGCCACGGCTTCCATATCGTTTTGCTGGACTTTGTCTAACAGGTCATCAATGCGAATTGCCCCATCTAAAAGGCTATATTCACTATGGACATGAAGATGTACAAATTTCATTTTCCGCCTCTTTAATCCTCTCCAGAAAGTTTTTTAACCAAAATGTTTTTAACCATCTCAGGATCAGCCTGCCCCCGTGTTGCTCTCATAACCTGGCCTATAAGATAGTGCAGCGCTTTTTCTTTGCCACTAAGGTAATCAGCCACACTTTGCGGATTCTTTTCTATGACTTCGAAGACGATTTTTTCCAGTTCTTTCTCGCTACTTATCATTGAAATGCCTTTTTTAGCAATGATTTCCTTCGCTGTCAAACCACTTTTGAACATTTCCTCGAGAATTTCCTTGCCTATATTAGCGGTTATTTCTTTCTTTTCAACAAGCTTCAAGAGTTCCACAAACTTCTGAGGTGTTATTTTACTTTTATCAATGCTCTGGTTCATCATATTTAAGTTTTTACGCACTTCTGTCACAATCCAGTTGCAGATAAGTTGAGGTTTAGGCATAAGCTTTACACACTCTTCAAAAAAGTCAGCAATTTCTTTTTCCTGGGTCAGAACTTCAGCTTCGCCTTCTGTAAGTTCATACTCTACCATCAACCGTTCTTTTCTCTCTAAAGGTAACTCTGAAAGGGTATTTTTTATTTCTTCAACAAGTTGGCTATCTATGGTAATAGGTAACAAATCAGGATCGGGAAAATACCGGTAATCTTCTGCTTCTTCCTTGCCGCGAGCCGAAACCGTAACCTGCTTCGCTTCGTCCCAGTGTCTGGTTTCTTGCTCTATGGTCTGGTGGTTCAAGAGCATCTCTCTTTGTCTCTCGACTTCAAATTTCAAAGCCTTGTAGACCGAACGAAACGAATTCATGTTCTTTACTTCTACTTTAGTCCCCAGACTCTGTCCGGTTAAAGAGACGGAAACATTGGCATCACAGCGTAGCGACCCCTCCTCCATGTTTCCATCACTTACTCCAATGTAACGCACCAGGCGCCGAAGCAGATTTAAAAACTCCCGAGCTTCCTCGGGAGAGGAAAGATCCGGCTCGGTCACTATCTCTACTAAGGGAATCCCACAGCGGTTAAAATCTACTCCTGAAGTTGAAGAGGGTAAGTCCGGGCCTTCATGGATTAGTTTTCCAGCATCCTCTTCAAGATGCACTCTCTTTATGTTGACCCTTTTGCGCTTGCCCTGAAAGGAAAATTCCATAAAACCGTCCTTGCCAACAGGCAGGTCGTATTGCGAAATCTGATACCCCTTGGGGAGGTCCGGATAAAAATAGTTTTTGCGATAAAATACCGCCTGAGGAAGTATGTCACAATTTAGTGCCAGAGCAGTTTTAATTGTTAATTTGAGCGCTTCAGCGTTAAGGACTGGCAAGGAACCGGGCAAGCCCGTGCATACCGGACAGATAAGGGTATTGGGCTCTTTTCCTATATAGTCGGTTGCACACTGGCAAAAAAGTTTGCTTTTAGTCAGTAGCTGACAATGGATTTCCAGACCTATGGTTACAAAAGCTTCTGTCTGTTCACTCATAGGTGTTCTCCTTTCTGAGAGGAATTTCTGGAAAAGGAGCCCCAAGAGCAAGTCCTTCTTCGATTAACAACCCCAAACCGAATAACAACCCTTCCTGAAATGGTCTGCCAATAATCTGAAGGCCAACGGGGAGGCTCCTGGCATAACCACAGTTAATCGAGAGTGCCGGTATGCCAGCCATTGCGGAAGGAATCGTAAACACATCTGCAAGGTACATTTGGTAGGGATCCTGGGTTCTTTCCCCAAACAAAAAGGGAAGACACGGCGAAACAGGTGTGAGCAGAAGGTCACAAACCTCAAAAGCTTTTTCAAAATCCTGTCTTACCAAGGTTCTGACCTTCATTCCCTTGAGATAAAACTCATCATAGTAGCCAGAGCTCAAAGAATAGGTACCCAAAATTATACGCCTTTTAACCTCTTTACCAAACCCTTGAGTACGGGTTTTAAAATACATTTCCTGTAGCTCGGCTGCTTCCTGGGCTCTGAAACCATACAACACCCCGTCGTAGCGAGCCAAGTTGGAACTGGCTTCAGAAGGAGCAACGATGTAGTAGGCTTCCAAGGCGTAAACGGTGTGGGGCAGGGAAACCTCAACCAGTTTAATGCCTTCTTTTTCCAGAAAATCTATGGTGTTTTGAATGCTCTCGATAATCTCAGAATCCACGCCCTCCGAGAAATACTCTCGGGGCAATCCTACTTTTAATTTCTTGACCTCCTCTCGAGAAGGTATTTCCTGGGCTTGAAACGCTGGATAGGGAGCGCAAGTTGAATCTTTTTCGTCTTTACCACTGATGACTTCAAAAATAGTTACACAATCCTTAACCGTTCTGGTAATTGGTCCTATTTGATCCAGAGAAGATGCGAAACTAACCAGGCCAAAGCGAGATACCCGGCCATAGGTAGGCCGTAAACCCACCACTCCACAAAAAGCAGCTGGCTGCCTTATGGAGCCCCCGGTATCTGACCCCAAAGATACAGGAGCTTCCAAAGCAGATACGCAAGCACTTGAGCCTCCACTTGACCCCCCGGGTACTCTATTAAGGTCAAAAGGGTTTCTGGTGGGTCCAAAAGCGCTATTTTCAGTTGAAGATCCCATGGCAAACTCGTCCATATTGGTCTTGCCAAGAATAAGAGCCCCCTGAGCCTTGAGTCTGGAAACTACAGTGGCATCATAAGGAGGAATAAAACCCTCCAGGATTTTAGAAGCACAGGTAGTTGGTATATTTTGGGTGCAAATATTATCCTTGATGGCAATTGGAATTCCAAAAAGAGGTGGGATTTCCTCAGGATTTGCTTTCTCGAGCTGCTCATCCAGAGATTGTGCTTCATCAAGAATAGACTCCCGATTAACAAATAAGAAAGCGTGCAAATAGGGGTCAACGTTTTCAATTCTTTGCAAAAATAGCTGAGCCAGTTCTTTTACCGATATTTCCCTGTTTTTGATAAGTTTTTGGTAATCTTCCAGGGAAAAATCCTTAAACTCCTTGATATCCATTGCTTTCCACCTACTTGTCAACTATTTTGGGAACGATAACATAATTGCCACTAACTCGAGGAGCACGTTCCAGAATTTTCTGGTAATCAGGCCACTGTACCGGTTGGTCTGGATTGGTCGGGGGAGTGCTCCAAGAAATATGGGATGTTGGTGAAACATTTTCCAGATCCAGCTCTTCAAGCTTGGCAAAGTGAGAAACAATGTTGTTAATATCTTCGAAAAAAGTTTGCAGCTCCTCTTCTTTAAAACTGAGTTTTGCAAGCTGTGCCACTTTCTTTATCTCTTCCAAGTTGATTTTTGGATCCACAACAGTCACCTCTCTCTTTCAAGGGGAAACTTAGCCTTCCTGGTCCAGGATTCTGTAAAACTCTTCCTCGGTTAAAATGGGGATTTTTCTGCTCTCTGCCTCTCTCAGTTTAGAACCAGGGTTCTTGCCCACTATAAGGAAATCTGTCCGCGAGGAAACGGTATTGGCTACTTTTCCGCCCCTTTCCTCAATAATGCTTTTGGCTTCATCTCTGGAGAAACGCTCCAGTGCACCAGTAATGACAAAGGTTTTATCAGCAAAGAAGCTGCTCTTGGGCTTTTCTTCCAAGGGTTGAGGCTCAATACCCAGGTTAAGTAACTCGTCAATCATTCTCTGGTTTTCAGGGTTAGCAAAAAATTGTGCTATTGAATCTGCCACGATAGGGCCTATGCCCTCTATTTTTAAGAGGTCCTCTTTGGTTGCCTTCCTAAGTTTTTGAATATCTTTAAAATGTTTGGCAAGTAACTGGGCTATATACTCTCCAACATGCCTTATGCCAAGGGCGAAAATGAACCTGAAAAGAGGCCGCTTTTTAGAACGCTCTAAGGCATTGATAAGGTTTTCGGCAGATTTTGGGCCCATTCGTTCCAGCCGCTCCAGCTGGCTTTTGGTTAATCGGTAGAGGTCGGGAATGCTTTTCACAAGCCCTGTGTCCACCAGTTGTTCTACAATTTTCTCTCCCAAACCCTCTATATCCATAGCTGCTCGAGAGGCCCAGTGTTTTATTCTCTCTTTGATTTGGGCTGGGCAGCTGGCATTGATACAGCGCCAAGCGACTTCTCCTTCTTCTCTGTATACACGGCTACCACATACCGGGCACTTATCAGGCATAGTGAAAAACTTCTCTTCCCCACTTCTCCTTTCTTTAATTACCTTTACTATTTCTGGAATTACTTCACCTGCTCTCCCCACAACCACCCAATCTCCTATACGCACGTCTTTTCTGCGAATTTCGTCTTCGTTGTGCAGTGTGGCTCTTTTAATAACCACCCCACCCACTTCTACTGGTTCCAACACGGCTACTGGGGTAAGGGTTCCAGTCCTTCCTACGTTGACTTCTATGTCAATTACCCGGGTTATTCCATAAGTCGGCTGAAATTTAAAAGCAATGGCCCAACGGGGGCTTTTGGTCGTCGCGCCCAGCTTTTCTTGCTGGCGAAGAGAATTAACCTTTACAACCAGGCCGTCTATATCGTAGTCCAGAGATTTTCTTTTCTCTTCCCACTCCTTATGGAGGCGTATTACTTCTTCTACAGAACTGACCAGTGTGGAGTGAGGATTCACTTTAAAACCCAACTCCTTCAGATATTGAAGCGCTTCCCAGTGAGTTTCAGGTTGGTAGTCGCTTTCGATGAAAAAGGCTGAATACACAAATATATCAAGATGTCTCTTAGCGGTTATGCTGGGGTCAAGCTGCCTCAGGGAACCAGCAGCAGCGTTTCTGGTATTAGCAAAAGGCACTTCTCCATTGTTCTTTCTCTCTTCGTTTAATTTTTCAAAGTCTTTTTTGGGCATAAATACTTCGCCCTGAACTTCTATTATGCGCGGTGGCGCAGAACCCTGAAGTCTTAATGGAATGCTCCGTATAGTCCGGAGATTGGGGGTTACATCCTCTCCGGTTAACCCATCGCCTCTGGTTCCACCTCGAACAAACACTCCATTTTCATAGCGCAGGTTTACCGCCAATCCGTCTATCTTGAGCTCTACAACGTACTCAATCTCGTTTTCTCCAAGCCAGCGCTTCACTCGCCGATCGAATTCTCGTATTTCCTCATCTGAAAAAGCGTTGTTTAAGCTCAACAGAGGTCGACTATGGATAAACGGTGGGAAAGCTTCCTGAGGCTTTCCTGCGACTCTCTGGGTGGGAGAGTCAGGGGTAATAAACTCCGGATATTTCTGCTCCAATTCTTCAAGCTTTCTCATTAGGGCGTCATATTCAGCATCGGAGATTTCCGGAGAGTTCAACACGTAGTATCTGTAGTCGTGGTAGTGGATTATCTCCCGGAGCTTTTCAATTTCCCGGCGTACTTTTTCTTTTTCTTCCACAGGGACCACGCTCTTTCAAAATAGTTCTTTCCTTATTATTGTATCACGTCTATCAGGACCTACCGAAATCAACGCTACCGGGACACCGCTTAAGTCCTCGATGAATTCTATGTACTGTCTGGCTTCCAGGGGGAGATTGCGGTATTCTCGTATACCAGAAATATCTCCCTTCCAGCCCGGAAAAGTTTCGTAAATCGGTTCACAATAGGTCCAGTACAGAGGGTTGACGGGAAACTCTTCAACTTCAGTTCCCTCTATCTTGTAGGCTCGGCATATTTTCACTTCCGGCAGGTTGCTTAAAACATCCAGTTTGGTAAGGGCAAGCCATTTAATGTTGTTAATACGTACCGCGTATTTGAGTGCCACCCCATCAAGCCATCCGCATCTTCTGGGACGACCGGTGGTAGCTCCAAATTCCTGACCCTTTTCTCTAAGAAGCGTTCCAGTTTCATCTCTAAGCTCTGTGGGGAAAGGACCCTCACCAACTCTTGAGGTGTAAGCTTTGCAAATTCCTACCACTTCAATGTTTTCGAGCAGCCCTATTCCTGAACCCAATATAGCACCGCTTGCTATGGGATGCGAGGAAGTAACGAAGGGGTATGTACCGTGATCGAGATCCAGCATTGAACCCTGTGCTCCCTCAATTAGGATTTTCTTTCCCTCTCTGGCTGCTTGATAAACCATCAGCGAAGTATCTGCAATCCACTCTTTAAAAATCTGGAAATACTCATAATACTTACGCAATATTGCATCAAACTTCAAAGGAGGATGTCCAAAAACTTTTTCAAGAAGGGCATTCTTATAGCATATAGCCATTTTGAGTTTGGTAGCAAAGTTTAGCTCATCCAGCATATCTCCTACTCGTATTCCCCAGCGGGCAACCTTATCTTCATAACAGGGTCCAATCCCTCTCCCTGTGGTACCTAGTCTCTGTTCACCCCTGAACTCTTCAACCAGCCTATCCAGGATTTTGTGATACGGCATCACCAGATGAGCTTTACCGCTAATACGGATACGCTTTACGACTTTCTTGTCCTGCTTTCGTAAAATATTAACTTCTTCAATGAGTGCTTCCGGGTCTATGACCATCCCGTCACCAAGTATGCATATACTATTTCGGTGGAGGATTCCCGAAGGCAAAACGTGGAACACATATTTTTTACCATCCACCATAACTGTATGACCAGCGTTGCTACCTCCCTGGGCCCTTACAACCAGGTCCGCATTTTCGCTAAGATAATCGACGATTTTCCCTTTACCTTCATCGCCCCAGTGAGTACCTACAATGATATAAACAGACACCCAAAAAACCTCCTATCATTCCCACTCGATTGTTGCAGGTGGTTTGGAAGTAATATCGTATACCATGCGTCCGATGCCTTTAACTTCATTAACCACTCTTCTTGCAATGACATCCAGAGTGTCATAAGAAAGACGAGCCCAGTCCGCAGTCATTCCATCTTCGCTGAGCACCGCTCTCAACACCCCTACATACTCGTAAGTTCTTTCATCACCCATAATACCTACGCTCCGCACCGGAACCAGCACTCCAAAAGACTGCCATATTTTGCGGAATACCGGTGATTTACTCAGTTCCTGAAATATTATATAATCCATTTCTCGCAATATTTCCAATCGCTCAGGCGTCACCTCTCCCACAATTCTCACTGCCAACCCAGGTCCCGGGAAAGGCTGTCGCCATACTATTTTCTCGGGTATCCCCAGCTGTTGCGCCAGAGTCCTCACTTCATCTTTAAAAAGAAATCTGAGCGGTTCCAAAACCTTAAGCTGCATGCGTTCAGGTAAACCTCCTACGTTATGGTGGGTTTTAATGCGAGCAGAAGGACCCCAAACTGAGGTACTTTCTATGACATCCGGATAAAGAGTACCCTGGAGAAGATAGGTTATGTTTCCCAGCTTCGCTGCTTCTTCTTCAAAAACTTCGATGAACGCTTTACCTATTATTCTTCTTTTTTCTTCAGGATCAAGGACCCCCCGAAGTCTGGAAATAAAGCGCTCTCCAGCATCTACGTAAATAACTCTCTCTTTGCCCAGAAGCTTTTGAGTACTCTTCAACACTTCTTCAGCTTCGCCTTTTCGAAGCAATCCGTTATTTACAAAAATGCAACTTAGCTGGTCTCCAATAGCTCGGTAAGTCAACACTGCTGCGGTTACCGAATCCACGCCACCGCTCAATGCACATACAACTCTTTCCTGCTTCACTTCGTTGCGGATATAATTGATCTGCTGTTTCAGAATGGACTCTGGAGTCCATTCTGGATTACAACCGCATATGAAAAATACAAAGTTGGCTAACATTTCCTTGCCCAGAGGGGTATGAGACACTTCGGGGTGGAACTGGATTCCCCATATCTTCCCATCCTCACTACGGATTGCGGCAAACTCGCAATCCTCGGTCTTCGCAATCTTTACGAAACCAGGGGGGAGGGCAACGACGCTATCTCCGTGACTCATCCAGCAGATAGTTTCTCCTCCCATTCCCTCAAACAACCCCTTTTTCTCAAGAATGGTCAGGAGAGCCCGTCCATATTCTCTTTGGGCGGCTCTTACGACTTTCCCGCCCAAGCTCTTTACCAGAAGCTGCATTCCATAGCAAATCCCCAGGACTGGTTTCCCGCTTTGCAATACTTCTCCAGGAAGGGTTGGAGCTTCTTCGCTGGTCACACTGTACGGACTTCCTGAGAGGATTATGCCTTTGACTTCTGGACTGTTCAGGTTATACTCCTGACCCTTCATGTGACAGGGCCACACTTCGCTGTAGACTTGTAGCTCTCTAATCCGGCGGGCGATAAGCTGAGTGTATTGGGACCCAAAATCGAGAATCACGATTTTATCCATGCTGTTTTCATCTCCCCATTCCCACGCCCTGGCTTTTTTGAAGCAACTTCCCCTCAGTCCATATACTTGGAGATATAGCAATCTCTACCTGATGCATTTCTTGAATGTTTTTTGCACCCAGAGACCCCATTGCACCCTTGAGTGCTCCAAAGAGATTCATGGTACCGTCGGTAAGATGGCTGGGGCCAAAAAGTATTTCCTTTAATGAACCTTTAATGCCTACTTTCACCAGAGTGCCACGTGGTAAACTCGGATCAGGGGTCGCCATACCCCAATGGTGTCCTTTGCCCGGCGCTTCTTTAGCACTTGCAAGGGGTGAGCCAAGCATTACAGCATCTGCTCCACTAGCAAAAGCCTTTGCTATGTCACCCCCTACTCTCATTCCTCCATCGGTTATCACTGCTACATAACGTCCGGTTACACTGTAAAAATCATCCCTGGCACAGGCTACATCTATGGTTGCGGTAATCTGGGGTACACCTATACCCAGCACTGCTCTGGTGGTGCAAGCTGCTCCAGGACCTATACCTACCAGAATTCCCGAAGCTCCAGCTTTCATAAGCTCCAGGGCCGCTTTGTAGGTTGCACAGTTGCCAACGATTACCGGCACATTGCTTTCTTGGCAAAACCTTTCAAGATCAAATTCCTGTTGTGTCGAAGAAACAAAACGCAAGGTGGTAACTGTGGATTGAATGACGATCACGTCCGCACCAGCTTTTAAAGCCAGCTTACCCAGTGTTGCGGCTTTGGAAGGGGTGCAAGAACAGCAAGCAAGAACTCCTGAAGATTTAATTTCCTGAATTCTTGCGAAAACCAATTCTTCTTTCACGGGTACCTGATAAACCTTTTGAATAAAACTGGTTACCTTTTCCTTGGGTTGAGCTATAATCTCATCGATGATTGAGTAAGGGTCTTCGTATTTGGTAAAAATACCTTCCAGATTCAGCACACCTAAGCCGCCCATTTTGCCCAATTCCACAGCCATTTTGACGTCAATAACACCGTCCATGGCGGCTCCTAAAAGAGGAATGCTTAGGGAAACATTGCCTATCCGGGTAGAGATATCCACATCTTGTGGGTCAACAGTAACTTCACCAGGAACCAGCGAGACATCATCAAATCCATAGGTCATCCTCGCTGTGCGGTTTCGTCCTATGAACCAGTTTTCCATCACAGCTCACCTTCCTGTTTTTCAAATTGCTTATTTCTGTTTTATTGGAAAAAATTGGTCCTGTGCAAGTGATTTAGAAATTATACTATCGGTTTGAGATAATCTCAAATAAGAAGCTCGAACGTCTGGATTAACTTCCCCAGGAACCGCTTTTGAGTGGTCCCTGGGGAAGGTTTATTCTTTCAACTCTGCAACGATGGCCTGGGTGGTTAAAACAAGAGAAGCCATACTGAATGCGTTTTGAAGAGCGGTAAGTACTACTTTAGTTGGGTCTACGATACCTGCATCTTGCATTTGAACAAAGTTACCCGCCATGGCATCAAAACCCCATCCAACCGGTTTTTCTTTTATGGTAGCCACCACAAGCGCACCATTAAAACCCGCGTTCTCTGCAATTCTTTTTGCGGGTTCTTCCAGAGCTTTGCAAATTATATTGGCTCCCACCCGCTGATCTTCATTTTCAAAATTTAGGTTACTAACTCTTTGAGAAGCATGTACCAGAATAGCTCCCCCACCTGGAACTATTCCCTTTTCTGTCGCTGCCTGGGTAGCAGCGAGAGCGTCTTCAACTCGAAATTTTTTCTCTTTAAGTTCTGTCTCGGTTGGTGCTCCAACTTTAATAACGGCTACGCCTCCTACCAGCTTAGCCAAACGCTCACGAAGTTTTTCTCTATCATATTCGGAAGTAGCTCGATCGATTTGGACCTTGATTTGCTTTATACGTTCCTCAATGTCTTTTTTGTTCCCCTTACCCCCTATAATGGTGGTCTTTTCTTTGGTGGCCACAACTTTGTCAGCTCGCCCCAGAAGGTCAAGAGTCACTTTTTCAAGTTTCATGCCCAACTCTTGAGAAATCACCTGAGCTCCGGTCAACACTGCTATATCCTTAAGAATTTCCTTTCTGCGCTCTCCAAAGGCAGGAGCTTTTACCGCCAGGACCTTCAAAACACCCTGGAGTTTATTGACCACCAAAGTAGTTAGGGCTTCTCCTTCCAACTCCTCAGCAATGATGAGCAAAGAGGCTCCCCTCTGGTGGATTTTTTGTAAAAGAGGAAGCAGGGCTCTGCTAGTACTTATTTTAAAATCCGTAACCAGTATATAGGGGTTCTCAAGCACTGCTTCCATCTTTTCTGGATTGGTGATCATATATGGGGAAAGGAAACCACGGTCAAACTGAATCCCCTCTACTAATTCCAGAACAGTTTGGGATGAAGGTGATTCTTCAACGGTGATCACTCCATCTCTACCAACCTTTTCCATTGCCTGGGCAATGAGTCTGCCAATTGCAACGTCGTTGGCAGAAATGGAAGCCACCTGAACAATCTGTTCCGAGCTTTCTATGCTGATACTTGAATTTTCTATAAACTCAATCACCTGCTTGAGCGCTTTTTCCATGCCTTGTCTAAGTAAAACCGGATTGCACGCTATGGTTGTTGCTTTGAGGCCTTCTTCGATCATTGTTTGGGCAAGTACCAGGGCAGTCGTGGTGCCATCACCAACAACGTCGTTGGTTTTGGTGGCTACCTCTTTTGCAAGTTTACTACCCAGCTCCTCGAGGTAGTTTTCAATTTCCACCTCTCTGGCTATAGTCACACCATCATTACTAACCAACGGAGGACCATACTTCCTCTCTATAACCACGTTCCTGCCTTTGGGACCAAGAGTTAGCCTTACCAAGTTTGCTACTTTGTTTATCCCATTTTTTATGGCCTTCTGAGCCTCAATTCCAAGAACTACTCTTTTTGCAGCCATTCAAAGCACCTTCCTTTCCGGTACCAGCTAAGGTTAAAGTTACCCAAAAGTTGCTCAATCTATGATAACAGAGTGCCCAGAGAATGCAAGTTTCTCGGCTTAAAAATCAGGTTATGCCAAGTTTCGGATCTGGTTCCAGTGTTTTAACCGAGAAATAGCGCTGAGGGTTTCGAACAAAATGAAAATAACCGCACGCGGCTACCATTGCTGCATTGTCGGTGCAGAAACTTTTTGAGGGGAGATAGACCTCGAGTCTTTCTTTCTGGGCTTCTTCCTGTAACCTCTTTCTGAGAGCTCTGTTCGCAGCCACTCCCCCTCCTACGACTATCTTTTTGACGTTCAGTTTTTTGGCAGCGAAAATAGTTTTTTTAGTAAGCACCCGAACCACACTTTCCTGAAAGGAAGCTACCAGGTCTTTGATGTCTCCAGGCCCAATTTCCAAGCTCTGATAAGCCCTTATTACCGCTGTTTTGAGACCGCTAAAACTAAACTCAAAGTTGTCTTCATCTTCGAAGCCTGCTTTAAAGATAAAGCGCGATGGGTTGCCCTCTTGACTGAGGAGGTCAATGATTGGCCCCCCAGGATAACCAAGTCCCAAGAACTTGGCTATCTTATCAAAGGCTTCTCCTGCCGCATCATCTCTGGTTCGCCCCAAAAGATGATAGATGCCCCACTCTTTAACGGCTATCAATTCGGTATGTCCTCCCGAAGCGATTAGAGCGACAAAGGGAGGGACAAGGTTCTGATGTTCGAGGTACGCTGCAAACAGGTGGCCCTCAAGGTGGTTCACACCAACGATAGGTACATTGAAGCACAGCGCCAAAGATTTTGCCCAACAGGTGCCCATAAGTAGCGAGCCCATCAAGCCTGGTCCCATAGTTACTGCTATCAGATCTATAGCTTCAAGACCAATTTTTGCCTGAGAAAGTGCCTCCTGGGTCACCCAGGGAAGAAGTTCCAGATGTTTCCGTGACGCCACTTCAGGGACCACTCCTCCATATTTGCGATGAAAATCCACCTGACTGGATACTACACTGGAAAGAATCTCTCTCTCATCTTTAAGCACTGCACAACAGGTATCATCGCAGCTGGTTTCAATTCCTAAGACGTACACTTTTGCCTCCTTTGTCTACAAGTTCTTTCTCATAACCAAAGCATCTTCTCCATCACTATAATAAGCTTTGCGAATACCTATTTCAGAAAACCCAAACCTCCGATAAAGCGCTTGGGCAACCTTATTGGAAACTCTTACTTCCAGAAGCACTTCTTTACAACCTTTGCTCTTCGCAAACTCAAGCGCATAATGCATAAGTTTTGTACCATAACCCTTTCTACGAAAGTTAGGATGAATAGCAAAAGTTGTAATGTGGGC